>NZ_DATGBO010000117.1:0-30785 GCF_035312645.1 Arenimonas sp. | reverse complement strand
GAATTCGTCGTCATCCGTACGCTGGTGCCGGGCGGCCCGGCGGCGATGTCGGGCAAGATCAAGGTGGGTGATCGCGTGGTCGCGGTCGGCCAGGGCGACAACGGTGCGATGACCGACGTGGTCGGCTGGCGCATCGACGATGTCGTCGATTTGATCCGCGGCAACAAGGGCACGCGCGTGCGTCTGGACGTGCTGCCGGCCGACGCCGGCGTCGATGGCGCACACAAGGCGGTGACGCTGGTGCGCGACAAGGTCAAGCTCGAGGAGCAGGCCGCGAGCAAGTCGATCATCACCAGCGGCAACAAGCGCATCGGCGTGATCACGCTGCCGGAGTTCTATCTCGATTTCGAAGCCGCTCGCCGCAACGATCCCGATGCGCGCTCAGCGACCTCCGACGTCGCCAAGCTGCTCGGTGAGCTCAAGGCCGCCAAGGTTGATGGCGTGGTCGTGGACCTGCGCGAGAACGGCGGCGGTTCGCTGGTCGAGGCGGTCAACCTCACCGGCCTGTTCATCGACAAGGGTCCGGTCGTGCAGGTGCGCGAATCCGGCGGTCGTGTCGAGGTCGACAGCGACGAAAAATCCGGCGTTGCCTGGGACGGCCCACTCGCCGTGCTGGTCAACCGCTCCTCTGCCTCGGCCTCGGAAATCTTCGCTGCCGCGATCCAGGACTACGGCCGCGGCCTGATCATCGGCGAGCCGACCTTCGGCAAGGGCACGGTGCAAAACCTCATCGATCTCGATCGCTGGCCGGGCAAGAAAGGCCCGCAGTTCGGCCAGGTGAAACTGACCATCGCACAGTTCTTCCGCGTCGACGGCGACACCACCCAGCACGCGGGCGTGGTGCCGGAAATCCAGTTCCCGGTCACCGTCGACGCCAGTGAATTCGGCGAAAGCACTTACGACAACGCGCTGCCGGCCACGCATATCGCCAAGACCGCGCATGTCCAGCTCGGCAACTTCGCGCCGATCACCGCGCGCCTGATCGCCATGCACAACGCCCGCGCCGCCAAGGATCCGGAATACCGCTGGTGGGCCGACGACGTCGCGCAGTTCCGCGCCGAGCGCGACAAGAAAATGATTTCGCTCAACGAAGCCGACCGCCGCGCCGAGCGCGACCGCATCGAAGCCGATCGCAAGCAGCGCGAAAGCGAACGCAAGGCGCTGGGCCTGACCGATGCCTCGGGCAACGACAAGGACGATGGCTTGCAGGCCGACGAACGCAATGTCGCGCAGCAGGTGGCGCAGGAAGAAGCGGCGAAGAAGCGTCCCGATCCGCTGCTGCGCGAGGCCTCGGCGATTCTTGCCGATGCGATCAACCTGCTCAGCGGCAGCCCGCAACTCACCGCGCAGGTTTTGCCGGTGACGCATCAGGCGACCGTCTGGAGCGAGTGAGGCATTGATCGGCTCCGCCCTTCCGCGATGTCGCGGAAGGGCCCCGTGAGCCGCAGGCGCTCCCGGCGCCTTGGCGGCATTCCCCACATCCCTGTGGGTCGGCCGCAGGCGCTCCTGCGCCTTTGCGGCACTTCCTACATCCATGTAGGTCGGCCGCAGGCGCTCCTGCGCCTTTGCGGCACTTCCTACATCCATGTAGGTCGCATGATGCGGATAGCGGTGGAGTGGGGCGATGGCTAATCTGCGGCCATGACCACGACAACGCATGATCCCCGCCTGGAGCAGGCCCGCCGCCTGCTCGATCACGATGATGTCGGCCTCGACGCGCTAGGTGCCGCGGTCGGCCTGAGCCCGGGCCATTTGCAACGGCGTTTCCGCGCCGCCTTCGGCCTGAGCCCGGCGGAATATCGCGCGCAGAAAAAGCTCGCGCTGCTCAAGCAGGAATTGCGCGCCAGCGGCGACGTGACGCGCGCCTTGTACGAAGCTGGTTACGGCTCGCCGAGTCGCATCTACGAAGATGGCGGCGCGCGCCTGGGCATGTTGCCAGGTGCCTATCGCCGTGGCGGCGAAGGCATGACGATTCACTGGTCGCTGATCGACACCGTGATCGGCCTGGCGCTGGTCGCCGCGACCGAACGTGGCCTGTGCGCGATCGCCCTGGGCGATGACGAGAAGAAACTCGAAGCGGAATTGCGCGGCGAATTCCCCCGTGCCGACATCGTCCGCGTGCAGGCCGGTCGCGATGATTTCCTCGCGCCGCGCGTACGTGCCGTTGCCGACCTGCTCGCCGGCAAGCGCGGACAGGTGCCGGTGGAATTGATCGGCACCGCGTTCCAGCAACGCGTCTGGGAAGCGCTGATGAAAATTCCGCGCGGCCAGACTTTCAGCTATGCCGAGCTCGCCAAACAAATCGATCGCCCCGGCGCGGCACGTGCGGTCGCGCGTGCCTGCGCGCAGAACCGTCTCGCGGTGCTCGTGCCCTGCCATCGCATCATCCGCGGCGATGGTTCGCTGGGCGGCTATCGCTGGGGTCTGCCGCGCAAGGACGCATTGTTGCGCGCCGAAAGCGGCAAAGCGGCGCAGCAACGCGGATAATTGCCGCGCCCGATCCGGCGGCGCGACGATTCAAGGACGAACCATGGATTCCCTGCAGTCCGCCCACGGCGCCAGCCCTGGCAAGGTTTTGTTGGCCCTGCTTTCGGTGTATCTGGTCTGGGGCTCGACCTATCTGGCGATCCGCATCGGCCTGCAAGGCTATCCGCCGTTTCTGATGGGCGGCCTGCGCTTCATCGCGGCAAGTCTCGCGTTCTATTCCTTCCTGCGCTGGCAGGGTCACGCTGCGCCGACGCGCGCGCAGTGGCGCAACGCCGCGGTGCTGGGCCTGTTCATGATGCTGCTGGGCAACGGCCTGGTGAATCTCGCCGAGAAGAATGTTTCCTCGGGCCTGGCCGCGATCGCCGTGGCATCGATGCCGTTGTGGGCGGGATTGTTCGGCGCATTGAAAGGCCGGCATCCGAGTCGCGGCGAATGGCTGGGCCTGGTGATCGGTTTCGCCGGCGTGGTCTGGTTGAATTTCGGCAGCGCGATGTCGGCCAACGTCGTCAGCATGATCGCGCTGATCATGGCGCCGGTGAGCTGGGCGTTCGGTTCGGTCTGGAGCCGCGATCGCGATCTGCCCGGCCCGTTCATGAGCACCGCAGCGCAGATGCTTTGCGGCGGCATCGCGATGCTGATCGTCGGTTTGGCGCTGGGCGAACGCATTCACGCGCTGCCGGCGTTGCAGCCGACGCTGGCGGTCGGCTATCTCGCAGTGTTCGGCTCGATCATCGGCTTCTCGGCTTACGTGTGGCTGTTGCATCACGTGCGCCCGGCGCTCGCCACCAGCTACGCCTACGTCAATCCGCCGATCGCGGTGTTGTTGGGTGCCGTGTTGCTGCACGAAAAAGTCGACGCGCACGTGATCGGTGCGATGGCGGTGATCCTGCTCGGCGTGATCATCATCACCCGCGCAAAGGCACGCGCTTCCTGAGTTTGGCGCAAAGAAAAAGCCGGCCCGCGCGATGCGGACCGGCTCGTTCTCGACATCGCAGGTCAGGCAGTACGCAGCGCCGTCGTCACCGGCAGGCGCGCGGCACTGATCGCCGGCAGCAGGCCACCGATGAAGCCGATCACCAGCGAGATGATCAAGCCGGTACCCACCAGCGATGGTGTCACCTTGAACGCGAACACCACCTGCGTGAAATTCTGGCCCAGGGTCGACACCGAGAAACCGTTGAACAACAGGTAGGCGATCGCCGCGCCGAGCACACCACCGGCGAAAGCCAGCGTCAGTGCTTCGATCATCACCGAGGTCAACACCGGCAGGCCGCCGAAACCGATCGCACGCAGGGTGGCGATTTCCTTGCCGCGCGCCGCGACCGCCGCATACATCGTGTTGAGCGCTGCGAAGATCGCGCCCAGCGCCATCACCAGGGTGACGAAGCCGGCGAGGGCGCCGATCTGTTGGCGGAATTGCTTGGTCTGGCTGCTGTAGTAATCCTGCTCGCTCTTGACGTCGACGGTCTGGCGCGGATCGGCCTTGAGGTTGTCCTGCAGCGTCTTCAATCCGCTCGCGCCATCCAGGCCGACCAGCACCGAGCTGTAACCACGGCGATTGAAGGTCGATTGCGCGACTTCGGCATCGGCCCACAGCTCGCTCTCGTGTGCATCGCCGGATTCGAAAATACCGACCACGGTCCAGTCGGAGCCGCGCATGCGCAAAGTCTTGCCCAGCTCCGCGCCCTGGAATTGCCGGGTGACGCCGCGGCCGACGATGAGTTCGCGCAGACCGGTCTTGAACTTGCGGCCTTCGACGATCTTCAGCTGCGGACGCAGCGCGAAGCCGTTGTCCTCGACGCCGCGCACGGTGATGTTGGCGCCGTTCTTGCTGTCGCCTTGGCGTATCAGCTCGGCGATCACGATCATTTCCGCCGATGCCATCGGCTTGCCGGCTGCATCCTTGCGGATGCCCGGTGCCTGTTTGATCAGCGTGGTCGAATCGCGGCCCAGACCGGAGTTGAGCTCGGTGTCCGAACCGCCGCGCAGGATGATGGCGTTGTCGGTGCGGCCGCTGGCCTTGAGCGTGCTTTCGAAGCCCGAGGCCATCGCCAGCAAGGCGGTGAACACCGCGACCACGCCAGCGAGGCCGACGACGATCACCAGCGACGAGGCCCAGCGTTCGGGAATGCTCTTGAGATTGATGCCGGTGATGGCGAGTGTTTGACTGAACATAGGGGTTCTCTCTCTCAACGTCCGGCCAATGCATCGACGATTTTCAGGCGGCGCGCACGCAGCGCCGGCAATAGTCCAACGGCCAGGCTCATCAGCGCGATCGCGATCAGCCCGGTCATCCAGACCCAGGGCGTGACGTTCAACGCAAATTGCCCGCCGCTGCCTTTCTCCACCATCGCGCCCAGCAAGGTCGCCAGCGACATGCCGATCAGGCCGCCGATCAGGCACAGCGCCACCGCTTCGGCGAGCACGAAGCCGAGCACGCTGCCGTCGCTGAAGCCCAGCGTCTTGAGCACTGCCAGTTCCGGCACGCGTTCGCGCACGCTCTGCGCCATCGTGTTGCCGACCACCAGCAGCAGCGTGAAGAACACCGCGAACAGGATCCAGCGCACGATCATGCCGATGTCGCCGATCTGCTTGATGAAGCCGACGTTGAAATCCTTCTCGGTCTGCGTCTTGGTTTCGTCGGGCGAGTTTTCCGACATCGCATCGACGGCGTGGCTGACCGCTTCCGCCGACGCGCCTTTGGCGAGCTTGAGCGCGAAGAAGTTGGTGCGGCCGGCGCCGAACTGGTTGGCCTCGTCGAAATAATCGTGGTTGATGAACACGGTATTGGTCTGCTTCTGCCAGTCCGCGTCCTTGCCGTCGTAGATGCCGACCAGATCGAAGGCCCAGGCCTTGCTGCCGTTTTTCTGCGGATAGATCTGCGAGCTGATCGGAATCTTCTGCCCGACTTTCCAGCCGTATTGATCGGCGATCTGGCGGCCGGCGACCATCGCGGTGCGGGTGGTGGCGAAAGCTTTCCACTGCGCTTCCGGCATCACCCATTCCGGGTAGACGTCGTGCTGGCGTTGCGGATCGACGGCGAACACGAACAACTGCGTGTTCTCCTGCCAGACGCCGCCGAACCACTGCATGTGCGCGACGCGGGCGATGCCCGGCACCGACTCGATCTTCGGCAGCATGCTCAGCGGCAGCGGCTGGGTGAACGACACCCGTGCCTGCGTCATCAATCGCGTCGCGCCGATGAAGTCGGCGCCGGCGTCGAAGATGTGGTTGAGCGACTGCAGCAGACCGAACAGCACGAAGGCGACGATGATCGACAACAGCGTGAGCGTCGTGCGGGTTTTCTTGCGGAACAGGTTGGCGATGACGAAACCGGTCTTGGTCATGCGGTGATCCTCCGGGCGGACAGGGGCGCGCGCATTACGCGCCGGCCTGTTCGGCGAGTCGGCCCTTGTCCAGATGCAGGGTGCGCTTGGCGTATTCGGCGGCGAGCGGATCGTGCGTGACCATCACGATGGTCTTGCCGTGATCGCGGTTGAGCGCCTGCAGCAGTTTGAGGATTTCCACCGCGGTGGCGCGGTCGAGATCGCCGGTCGGTTCATCGCAGACCAGCAGTTGCGGATCGGAGACGATGGCGCGGGCGATCGCCACGCGCTGTTCCTGGCCGCCGGAAAGTTCGCGCGGCTTGTGTTTGGCGCGGTCGGCAAGGCCGACGACCTGCAGCGCGATCGCCACGTTTTTCTTGCGCTGCGCCGCCGACAGTTTGGTCAGCAGCAACGGCAGCTCGACATTGCCTTCGGCGGTGAGCACCGGCATCAGGTTGTAGAACTGGAACACGAAGCCGACGTTGTGGCTGCGCCAGCGCGCGAGCTGGCCGCCGCTCATCTGGTCGATGCGCTCGTCACCGACGCTGATCTCGCCGGAAGTGGGCGTATCGAGGCCGCCGATGAGGTTGAGCAAGGTGGTCTTGCCCGAACCGGACGGCCCCATCAACGCGACGAAATCGCCGCGCGGCACGTCGATGCTCAATCCGTGCAGCACCTCGACCTTCTGCTTGCCGCGTACGTACGACTTGGTGACGTTGTTGATCCTGATCATCGTGTCTTCGCTCATCGCTGGCCTCGTTGCGTGGTCTTGGCTATCTGTCATGCGTCGCTCCCGCCTGCGCGGGGACAACGAAAAATATTTTCCCCGGTTCTATTTCCCCGGGCTCACTTCGTTTCCGCCTCGCGCACGGCATCGCCGTCCTTGAGCGTGTTCGGTGCTTCGACGATCACCTGTTCGCCGCCGCCAAGGCCGGACAGTACCTGGCGGTCGTCACCCAGCGTGCCGCCGAGTTTCACCGCGCGGCGTTCGGCCTTGCCATCGCTGACCACGAAGACGATGTCCTGGTCGCCATCCTTGCGCAGCGCCGCCGTCGGCACCTGCACGCGCGGCGCGGCCGTCTGTTGCGGCGCGCCGGGCTTTTCCTGTTCGAGGAAGGACACGCGCACGCCCATGTCGGGCACGATGCGCGGATCCTTGCTGTTGAGCGCGATGCGCACCTTGACCGTGGCCTTGGCGCGATCGGCGGTCGGAATGATGGCGATCACTTCCGCGGGGATCTTCCAGTCCGGATAGGCGTTGAGCACGGCCTCGACTGGCATCGAAGGCTGCACGCGGCCGATGTAGGACTCATTGACGTCGACCTGCACTTCCAGCGAATCCATGTCGACCAACGTGCCGACGCCGGTGCGGATCGAGCCGCCGCCGCCGGAGATCGGCGAGATCATCTCGCCCGGCTGCGCGGCCTTGTCGACGATCACGCCAGCGAACGGCGCGCGGATGATGGTGTTGTCGACGTCGAGGTCGGCGATCTTCAGGCGATCGCGCGCGACGCTGACGCCGCGCTGCAGGCTGTCCAGGCGCGACGCACTGGAGTCATGGTCGGCGACGGCGGCATCAAGCGCGGAGGCGGCGACGAGCTTCTTCGCGGCCAGTTCGCGTTGCCGGCGAAGATTGCTTGCCGACAGACGCAGCTGCGCCTGGCCTTCGGCGAGTTGCGATTGCGCCGCAGCCAGTTGCGACTGTGCGAGCGCGTGCTGGGCATCGGCATCGCTGCGCTCGAGCGTGGCGAGGATTTCGCCTTCCTTGACGCGCTGGCCTTCTTCGATGCGCACGTCGCGGATCTTGCCAGTGATCTTCGACGACACCGTGGCGATGCGGCGGGCGGTGACGTAGCCGGAGGCGTCGAGCACCGAGGCGCTGCCGCCGCTGGCGCCGGCCTGCGCTGTCGTCAGCGCGGTCTTCACTTCGATCGGCTTGCTGCGGGTGAGGAAAAAATAGCCGGCGATCAGCAGCGCGAGCACGACTGCGGCGATCACGATCCAGCGCAGCGGGAAACTCGACGGCGCGGCCGGTGCGTTGCGATCGATGCGCAGCTCGTTCAGAAGTTCGTTCGGGTGGGACATGAGCACTCCGGAAAAACCCGCGGGAACGGGCGGGGGTCGCAACGGCAGGCAAGTCTGGACGACGCGGGCGCCGAATCATCGTGCCGGAAGTCAGTTTCGCTTCCGCCGCGATGCTGGTGAACAGGGAGCCAAGGTTGCCGGCCGGCATTCTTTCATGGAAGTGCGCCGCGTCAGCAAGCCCGGGTGACGCTTGTCATCTGCCTCAGGCGCCGGGGTAGCGCGCCTTTAGCAGCGCAAACGCCGCGCGCAGGCCCTGGGCTTCGCCACCGGCGGGTTTGCCGGGGCGCTCGCCATCGTTCCAGGCATAGAGATCGAGATGCGCCCAGGCCAGGCCTTCGGGCAGGAAGCGCTCGAGATACAGCGCCGCGGTGATCGAGCCGCCCAGACGTGAGGCGCCAGCGTTGGCGAGGTCGGCGATATTGGATTTGAGCATGCTCAGGTAGGGGCGCCACAGCGGCATGCGCCAGAGGCGGTCGCGGGCGCGCTCGCCGGCAGCAAGAAAAGCGCCAGCCAAGGTTTCGTCGTTGCAATACAGCGCTGGCAGATCCGGACCCAACGCAATGCGCGCCGCGCCGGTGAGTGTGGCGAAATCGAGCACGAGCTCTGGCTTCTGCTCGGCAGCGTAAGTCAGCGCATCGCAGAGCACGACGCGGCCCTCGGCATCGGTGTTGTCGATCTCCACGCTCAGGCCCTGGCGCGTGGCGATCACTTCGCCGGGGCGGAAAGAGTTCGGGCCGATGGCGTTTTCCACCGCCGCGACCAGCACGGTGATGCGGATCGGCAACTGCCGCGCCATCACCAGCTGCGCCAGCGCCAACGCATGCGCCGCACCACCCATATCCTTTTTCATGTTGCGCATGCCGTCGGCGGTTTTCATGTCGAGGCCGCCGGTGTCGAAACACACGCCCTTGCCGATGATCGCCACGTGCGGATGCGCGGCATCGCCCCAGTGCAGTTCGATCAGCCGCGGCGCGCGATGGCTGGCACGACCGACGGCGTGGATCGCCGGGAAACCGAGCTTGAGCAGGTCGTCGCCGACGACGCTGGCGATGCTGCCGCCGTAAGCCTGGGCAAGGCGGATCGCGACGGCCTCGAGTTCATCCGGACCCATGTCTTCGGTCGGCGTATTCACAAGATCACGCACCAGCGTGCTTGCGCGCAGCAACGCGAACGCTTCGGCGCTTTCGGCGGCGGCGTCTTCGAGCACCAGCTTGGCCATCGCCCGCGGCGTCTTCAGGTAGCGCTCGAAACGATACGCGCCCAGTCCCCAGCCGAGCATCACCTGCGCGGCATCGAGAGCGACCGGCGAATCATTCGCCAGCCGATACGTGCCCGGCGGCAGCAGGCAGGGCAGGTGCGCGAGCGCGAGCGGATCGCCGGCATCGCCGACACCGATCGCCACCGCCGAGGGATTGCCGTCAGCATCGGGCAATGCGAGAAACGCGCCGGCGCTGGCGTTGAATTCATGGCCGGCCAGCCAGGCGCGGATCGCCGGCGATTGCGCGTCGCGCCAGCGTGGCAGCGTGGCGCGATCGAGGGCGATCAGCGTGCGCGCGTTGGCGGCTTCGCTGGCGGGGACGAAACAAGACGGCAGGCTCATGCGGTTTCCGGTAGGGCGTGGCGCGCGTCCAGCCAATCGGCCAGCGCGGCGAGGGTGGTGAATTCGAGATCGGGCCGCGGCAGATCATCGGGCCAGGTTTCTTCGCGACGATTGATCCAGCAGCTGTGGATGCCGGCGCGCGCGGCGCCAGCGATGTCGAGCAGCGGATCGTCGCCGACGTGCAGCAGGTCTTGCGGTGCGACCTGCAACTGCGCGCAGGTGGCATGGAAGATCGGTGCGTCGGGTTTGGCGTGGCCGGCATTGCGCGCCGAGACGAACACCTTGAAGTGCTGCGCGATGCCGATGCGTTCGAGATCGGCGTTGCCATTGGTCAGCGCGGCGATCGGATAACGCGCCGCCAGCCGCGCCAGCGCCGGCAGTGCATCGGGATAGAACTCGATGCGGTTGCGGGCGATGTAGAACGCGTCGAAGGCGGCATCGACATGCAGCTCGTCGTCGCCGGAATCGCGCAGCGCGTGCTGCAGCGACAGCCTGCGCTGATGGGTGAAATCGTGGGCGAACTCGGGGTGGTCGGCAGCGATGCGGTCGCGTAGCGCACGCATCGCCATGATCGGATATTTGTCGGCGGTGCGCGGGCAGCGTTCGCTGAGGAAATCGTGCAGGGCGCGCTCGGCGCGCTCGATCGCCGGCCAGATCGGCCAGAGGGTGTCATCGAGATCGAGGCTGAGTGCGCGTGGGGCGAAATCCATCGCGCTAGGGTACCGCGCCGAGGGATCGCGCAGGTGCACAAAGCCCCTCACCCCGGCTGGGGCAGGCAACGAAGCAATTCATCGCTACTCGATCACCTTCGCCCAGCCGCGCCAGCCGTCGACGCGCTCGGCGAGGATCTTGAAGCAGGCCAGCATCGGTACCGCCAGCAGCAGGCCGGCGATGCCCCAGAGCCAGCCCCAGAGCATCAGCCACAGCAGCATCACCAGCGGCGAAATCGCCATGCGCCGGCCCAGCACGATCGGCGTCACCAACTGCGATTCCAGCGCATGCAGGCCGAGAAAGATCGTCGGCGGCAGCAGCATGTGCACTGGGTCGTTGAAGGCGACCACACCGACCACGGCCAGCGCCAGCACGCCAGTCAGCGGGCCGACATAGGGCGCGTAGTTGAGCAGCGCCGCGACCGTGCCCCAGAGCAGCGCGTCGGTGAGGCCCAGGCCGAGCGCGTACAGCGCGACGGTGAGCAGCAGACCCAGCGTGATGTTGATCAGTGTGATGGTCAGCACGTAGCCGGAGACATCGGCTTCGATCGTGCGCAGGATGTCGGTGGTCAGGTGTTTCTGTTCGCGTTGCGGCAACACGGCAATCGCCTGGCGTTGCAGGCCGGCGCCATATACCAGGAAAAAATAACTCAGCAACACCACCGCGCCCAGCGAGGCCAGCAGCTGCGGTGCCTTGGCGATCACCACCCAGAGATCGGGCGCATGCGGCTTGTCTTCCGATACCGCCGCCGGTGCGGGTGCGGCACCCGCGGCCTTGGCGATCGACGCCGCCGCCTTGTTCGCCTGCTCCACCTGCACGGTGATCGCGCGCAGTTTCGGTGCCAACTGCTTGAGTTCGGTCGGCGCCTGGCGCACCCAGTCCGCGGCCGGCGCGACCAGCAGGCTGGCGAGGAAAATCGTCATCGCCACACCGCCGAACACCACCACCAGCGCGCCCAGCCAGCGCGGAATCCACAGCTTGCGCAGGCGCGTCACCAGCGGGTTGGCGATCAGCGCGAGAAACATCGCCAGCATGATCGGCACCAGCAGGTCGCGCGCTGCCCAACAGGTGAACAGCACCGCGATCAGCGCCAGGATGCGCAGCGACAGTGGGCCGGGCGTCTTCGCCGGTTCATCGCCATTCGCTGTTGTCGGCGCGGCGGCGGGTGTTGGATCGTTCGCGGTGGGCTCGGACATGACGCCAGCATAGTGCAAGCGCCGTGAGGATGGCCGTCGCATAGGCTGGCGCGCGCCTTGGTGCTAGCGTATCGGTGGGGACAGTGATTGGGGAACAAAATGCTTGATGCTGAAAGCGCGGCTGCGCCGCGCCGGCCGGGAATGATCGCGCGCTTCCTGGCGATGCCCACGGGCCTGCTGCTGCGCCGCCTGCTGATCACCGCCGTGGTGATCGCGTTGCTGGCGATCGCGGCGTTTTCGCTGTTCGTGCTCTGGCCCACGCGCGGCATTCCCGCCGTCGAGCCGGTCGATCAATACGTCTATCTCGACCAGGGCTGGGGCCGCGCCGCCGCCAGCGCCGATCGCCAGCTTTACTACTACACGCCACAGGGTACGACGCTGCCGCAGGGCCAACAGCTGCATCCGATGCGCTACAGCTGGTTCGTGAACCTGGAGCTGCCTTTCAGCGAGCAGCGTTTCGCCGATCCCGAACACCTGCGCCGCTATCGCTTCATCGTCGATCCGCAACCGACACCGGCCAATCCCGACCAGCTGCCGGTCGGGTTCACCAAGCATTACGAGCCCGTGCTCGGCGAGAACGTACTCGACATCACCTGCGCCGCCTGCCACACCGGCGAAATCCACGCGCAGAAAAATGGCCAGCGCATCGCCATCCGCATCGACGGCGGCCAGGCCATGCATGCTTTCACCAGCATGGAGCGCGGCGCGTTCGGTCCGACGCTGATCGCCTCGATGACCGAAACCCTGGCCAATCCGGTCAAGTTCAGCCGCTTTTCGCGGCGCGTGCTGGGTGCGCATTACCCGCAGGGCAAGGGCAGGTTGCATGCCGCGCTCAGCCAGACGCTGCTCGCCTTCGTCACCCAGGGACAGAACAATCCGATGCGCCAGCTGTATCCGGTGCGCGAAGGTTTCGGCCGCACCGACGCGCTCGGTCGCATCGCCAACACCGTGTTCGGCGATCACCTGGTGTCGAAGAATTACGCCGATGCGACCGCGCCGGTGAGCTATCCGTATCTTTGGAACATCTGGAAATTCGACTGGGTGCAATACAACGGTTCGGTGCGCCAGCCGCTGGCGCGCAATATCGGCGAGGCGCTGGGCGTGGGCGCCGTGCTGCGCCTGACCGACACCACGGGCGGCCCACTGCCGCCCGAGCATCGCTTCGACAGCTCGGTGATGATCGCCAACCTCGACCGCATCGAACACACGCTGCAGCGCCTGCAGCCACCGCCCTGGCCCGAGGATCTGCTCGGCAGGATCGACCGCGATCGCGCCGCGCGTGGCCAGGCCTTGTTCGAGGAGCGCTGCCAGGGCTGCCACGGCCCGCATGTCGCCGACGCGGCGGCGCAACAGGCGAGTTCGCCCTTGAAGAATTCTTCGGCCGAGGAATGGCAGATCGAAGTGATTCCGCTCGTGCATATCGGCACCGATCCCGCCGCCGCGACCGCTTTCATCGAACGCCGCTTCGATCTCACCGCTACTGGCCTGAGCGCTGCGGAAGTGCACGGCGTGTTCGCGCCGTTGCTCACCCGCGATCTCGCCCGTGATGTCCGCTATCGCCTGCGCAGCGTGATCGCCGGACGCCAGGCGAAGAACGAAAACGTCGGGCGCCTGCCGGCCTTGCTGCTCGCGTATCCGGATCCCGATGCGAGTGCGCAGGCGACGCTGCCACAGGCGGCGCTCGCCGACATCGCCGCCGAGCTGCAGACGCTGGCGATCGATTCGCAGGCACACAGTTTGCAACCGCCGGACGAAGGTTTCGAATGCACGCTCGACTGCCAGCAGCAATTCCTGTCCTGGGACGTGCACGGCGCCGATGAGTACATCGAGCGCCAGATCGCCGCGATGGATCTGCGCAAACTACGCGAAGGCGAGGGTCTGAACCTGCTCGGCCTGCTGATCAAGGCCAAGTACTACCGCGACCACGGCGTCGATTATAAAACGCAGCAATGCCTCGAAGGTTTCGGCGCGCTCGATCTGCCGCAGCAGATCGCCGGCTACAAGCCGCGGCCGCTGCAGGGTGTGTGGGCGACGCCGCCGTTTCTGCACAACGGCTCGGTACCCAGCGTCTACCAGATGCTGCTGCCGCCGGAACAACGCAGCGTGCGTTTCTTCGTCGGTCGTCGCGATTACGACGCCAAGCACCTGGGCTTCATGACCGCGCCCGCCGATCCCGATCAGAAGGATGGCTTCTGGCTCGACACCACGCAGCCCGGCAATCACAACACCGGCCATGCTTTCGCCGCGAGCGCCAAACAGTGGGCCGCGCATCTCGCCGATCCGCGCAGCAATCCGCTGCCGCCGGGCGTGATCGGACCGCTGCTCAGCGATGAGCAGCGTTACGAGCTGATCGAATATCTCAAGCTGCATAAGGATCAGCCGGCCACGCCTGCCGATTTCAGCAGTCCCGACTGCGGCCTGATCGGGGCGACGCGATGAGCGATGACAAGGGCGAGCACGCGCATCACAGCGACGACTTCGCCACGATCCGTCGCGAGGAAGGCGAATGGCTGGCGCAGCGTCGACTCGCGCAGGGATTGCCGGCGCCGGCGGGCGATGAAGTCGGCCTGTCGTTTTCCGGCGGTGGCATCCGCTCGGCGGTATTCAATCTCGGCGTGATCGAAGCGCTGGAATCGCGCGGCATGATGGCGCGCATCGATTACCTGAGCTCGGTGTCGGGCGGCGGCTACATCGCCGGGGCTTACAGCTGGCTGCGTTCGCAGTTGCCGATCGCGCAGGGCGACAGTTTCGGCACGCCGCTCGCGGACGGCGGCGGCAGCGCGCGCGACTGGTTCCGCCGGCACGTGCAATACCTGATCGCCGAGCGCGGCTTCTCGATGTGGACCCTGCTCGCCTCGATCGGCGCGGCGGTGTTCCTCAACCTGCTGGTGGTGGCCGCGCCGCTGATCCTGGTCACCGACATGATGACGCTGGAATTCATCGGCGTGCCCTGGCCGGCGCTGAGCGCGCAGTTGCCGATGCCGAGCCAGCACGAGGGCTATCTGCTGCTGCTCGCGTCTGGCCTGTTGTGCTTCGCGCTGTGGCCGCTGGCTGCATTGCATTTCGCCAGGGTAGCGACGCACTCGGGCATCACCTCGCCGGCCCGTGTCGATCGCGCGCGTATCTTTCTCGGGATGATGCCGATGTTCGGCACGTTGTTCGTGCTGATCGGTTGCGTTCCCGTTGTCGCCAACTGGTTCGACTTCTGGCTGGGCCGGGAAATGCCGGCGTTCCTGCACGGCTGCGGCGCGCCGCTGACTTCGATCGCCGCGGTCGCGTCGGGTGCGGGCGCGTTCTGGCGCGGACAGCTGCGGCGCACGCTCGGTGGCGAACGCCTGGCGATGATCGGACTGGGCCTGCTGGTCTATGGTCTGTTCGTGTTCGCCTATTCGATCGCCGAACGCATCGACACTTTGCATTCGCCGATCTTCCTCGGTCTGCTCGCGCTGTCGCTGCTGCTGGGCGTGTTCTGCGATCTCAACGCGATCTCGATTCACGGCTACTACCGCGACCGTTTGCGTCAGGCGCTGATGCCGGTCACCGCGGCGGCGCCGACGGCGGATGCCAACACTTTTCGCAACGACGATATTTCGCCGCGCAGCGGCACGCCCCTGCATCTTGTCTGCGCCACGCTCAACACGCGCAGTTCGCCCGACGAGCGCCGGCGTAGCCGCGAAGGCGACTGTTTCAGTTTTTCGCCGCTGCATTACGGCAGCAGCGCGACTGGTTGGGCCGATGCGCAGGGCAATACCGATTCCGATGCGCGCCTGGCGACCACGGTGGCGATCGCCGGTGCGGCCGTCGATCCCGATTCGCCAATGACAAACAACCGCCCGCTGTCGATCCTGATGGCGATGTTCAATCTGCGTCTGGGTTATTGGGGGTTGAATCCGAATCCGGCCGCGCGCCGCGGCCTGCCGTTGCCAGCCTGGTGGCGGCGCATCACACGCGAGATCACCGGCATCAACCTCGACGAACGCTGGCGCGACATCCATCTGTCCGACGGCGGCCAGTTCGAGAATCTCGGCCTGTACGAACTCGTGCGTCGGCGCCTGCCTTTCCTGATCGCGATCGACTGCGGCTCCGATCCGCAGACCAGCTACGCCGACCTCGGCAACGCCATCGAGCGCGTGCGCGTGGATTTCGACGCGCAGGTGCAGCTCGCGTTCCGCCCCGACGAACCGGCGCGGCCCTGGCGCCTGGGTCATGTGCAATACGCCGACGGCACGCGCGGGCGCCTGTTGTATTTCAAGCCCTGCCTGCACGGTGCGGTCAGCGTCGATGTGCTCGCGTATCAGCGCCACAGTCCTTCGTTTCCGAACGAATCAACCGGCAACCAGTTCTACAGCGAGGCGCAGTTCGAGGCCTATCGCTGGCTGGCGCGCGAAAGCGTGCGCGCGGCCTTGCTGGACCGCGAGTTCGCGTCGGTGAACGAGTGGTTCGATGCGCTCGAGGATGTGCAGGCGGCGCGCTGATTCTTCACTGGGGCAAGCCAAGAAAAAAGACGCCGTCATCCCAGCGAAAGCTGGGATCCATGGTGGTTATCCGCCACCTCAAATTGGATCCCGGCTTTCGCCGGGATGACGACTCAACTGTCTTTTCGCGGCGCCTATCAACGTCAAAGCGTCTTCAGATATTCCAGCAGATCCGCGCGTGCGGCGGCATCGAGTTCCGTGCCGTAGCGGTGACCGGCGTTGCTGTTGCCTGGCAGTTTCGTGTCGAAGTGGAACGGTCCGGTCTTCGATGTGTAGCCGACGCCAGCCGGATCGTAGTCGCGCAGCCCGACGTAAAAACCCGCCGGCCGCTTTTCCTGCGGCAGCAGCAGGTCGGCGAGTGTCGGCACCGAGCCGTTGTGCAGGTAGGGCGCGCTTGCCCAGATGCCGTCGAGCGGCCGCGCCTTGTAATGGTTCGGATGCTGGTCGATGCCGGCCTTGAGCGTGCGGTGGTAGCCGACGATGGCGTCCTTCGCCGCCGCCAACGGATGCCGCAGCGTCGCGCCGAGTGCGGCATTGATCACGACGTCGATGCTGCGCGCGGTCGGGCCGAACACCGGGCCCGCTACCACGGCCTGTTTGCGTCCCTGCAGCACGCCAGTCTTGACCTGGCCGCGCAGGAAATTCTCCACCATGCGCGGATCGGTGCCGATGTCCTGCAGCGGCACCATCACCGTTTTCAACTGCCGCTTGCCGTCGTCGCGATTCGACAACGCATGGCAGGACTGACATTGCGCGGCGTAGATGCTCGCGCCGCGCGCGGCTTTCGCGGCGTCGGGTGCGCCGAACAGTTCGCTCGGCCACTGCGGCGATTTGAGTTGATAGAAGCGGTCCTGGATCGCGCCGAGATCGCTGAAGTTCACGCCCGAGGCGTATCCGGGCAAGGACGACGAATGCAGGTCGACCGAGCCGTATACCGCCAGCGCGGTGGTCACGTTCTGCAACAACGGGCCGGGACCGGCATTTGGCGCCGAGCCGTTCCACTGCACCAGATCCAGATGTGAGGCCGACCACAGCGCGGGAAAACTCACCGGCGCATCTGGCGCGCGCACGTTCTCCGGAATGCCGAGGCTGGTTACCGCGACGGCGTTGAAAATCTGGCCGAAGGCATCGAGACGGCCGTGGCCGTAGTCGACATCGGATTCGTTGATGCGGTGGCTCGCGTCCAGCGTCTGGGTGATCTTGACCAGACGATTCTGCAGATCCAGGCGCTTGCCACCGGTCACGCCAAGCGCGGTCGCGAAGCGGTCGAATTTTTCCGGATCGCTGACCGTCGCGCTCAGGCTCTGGATGAGCTGCGCTTCGAAGGCGGTGAAATCGATCAACCCGGGTCCGCCATCGATGCGCAATTGTTTGCCGCCGTAATGCACTTCGCCGGTATGGCAGGCCGCGCAACCGAGACCGACCCAAGGCTGGCCGTCAGCGCCTTTGGTCTGTGCGAAGCCGACCGGATAGCCGCCGGGATTTTTCGTCGACGCCGCGGCTGGCAGGAAACCCAGCGCGATGAAATTCGCGTCGCTGGCGAAGCGCTCGCTCGAGCCGGGCTTTTCCAGCAACGCCAGCCAGCGATATGGCAGCAGCTGCGAACCGAAGGAACTGAACCAGGCGGTCTCGCGCGTGCTCGCCGACCAACCCTGGTCCATCAGGATCAGCGCAGGACTGCTCGGGCCCGGAGGTTTGGGCGTCGGCGCATCGGCGCCGCGGTGACAGCTGATGGTCAATGTGACGCTCGCGATCAGCAAGGCCGACAGCGCCGGCAGTCCTTTCCTTGTCATGCGCTTCCCCCGAAGACGGCCAACAATTTCACAGAGGCAGCCGTTGTGGCAAGCTCAGCGCGATCGGGGACAGATGCGGAAGACGAACAAGCGATGACATCGCCGATCGTTGCTGCGCGAAGTCGGCGATCACCTCCTCTGCCCTTGGATGTCAGCCATGCGCGCACCGAAGTCCCTGTCGTTCCGTCTCGGCCTGTCGCTGCTGCTGTGGTGGGCGCTGTGCGCGATCAGCCAGGCGCAGACGGTGATCGCGGTGAACGAGCAGTTCCGGGAAATCCCGGCCGCGACCGCGATGGCCTTGTTCGAGGACACGACGGCAAAGCTGCCTTTCGATCAGGTGCGTGCTGCGGCGTTCACGCCGGTCGGTACGCGTAACACCGGCTTCGGTTTCAGCAAGTCGGCCTGGTGGGTGCGTGTGGATTTGCGCAACACCGGTGTTTCCGATCTGGAAATCGACCTGCGCCAGGACTATCCGCTGATCGACTACATCGATCTGTGGCAGCAGGACGGCAGCGGCAAGTGGCAGGTGCTGCATACCGGCGATCGCCTGGTATTCGGGTCGCGACCGATCGCCAACCGCGATTTCATCTTTCCGCTGCGCATCGCCGCCGGACAGACGCGCACGATTTACCTGCGCTACGAAACTTCTGGCTCGATGAACATCGGCCTGACCCTGGCCAGCCCGCATCGCGTGCTGGAATCGGTCAGCCTGGAACAGCTCGCCTACGGGTTTTATTTCGGCGGCTTCTGCGTGCTGTTTTTCTACAATCTTTTCATCTTCATCGCGGTGCGCGATCGCGCCTTCTTCTACTACCTGGCCTATGCCGCGAGCTACGGCCTGTATTTCGGCGTGCACGACGGCCTGAGTTTCCAGTTCCTGTGGCCGAACAGTCCGGTCTGGGCCAATCAGTCGCTGTTGGTGCTGCTTTGCCTGTCGTTGCTCTCAGGTTTGATGTTCACCCGGCACTTTCTCGGCACGCATGAGCACTCGCCGCGGCTCGACCGCGCAGCGCAGATCCTGCAATTGCTGAGTGTCGTCGGCTTGGCCGCGTCGTTCTTTCTGCCGTACGCGCTGCTGATCCAGCCGATCGCCTACGTCACCATCGCGGCGGTGGCGGTGATGATGGCGTTGGGCGTGATCGGCGTGATCCAGGGGTATCGGCCGGCGATCTATTTCATGCTTGCCTGGTTCGCCTTGCTGGTCGGCGTGCTGGTCTACATGCTCAAGACCTTCGGCCTGCTGCCGCACAACGGCCTGACGCAGAATGGCTTCCAGGCGGGTGCTCTGCTCGAGATGGTGCTGCTGTCGCTGGCACTGGCTTCGCGGGTGAACGAGTTGCAGCGGCAGACGCTGACCGATGCCCTGACCAGCCTGTCCAACCGCCGCTACTTCGACCGCCAGCTGGAAGTATTTTTCGCGCATTCGCGCGAGGGCGCGGTCGCGTTGCTCGTGATCGATCTCGACCACTTCAAGCGCATCAACGACAACTTCGGCCACGCCCGCGGCGACGATGTGCTGATCGAATGCGCGCGGCTGTTGCGCGCGCATGTGCCAGCCGGCGCCACCGTCTGCCGCTATGGCGGCGAGGAATTTTCGATCATCCTGCCCGCAGCCAGCGTCGCCGAGGCCGAACGCGTGGCGGAAAATATTCGCCAAGCGATCGAGATGCACTTCACCGGCCGTCTGCCGGTGACGGTGTCGATCGGCCTGGCCAGCACCGCCTCGCATCGCTTCGCCAACGAGGCGGAATTCTTCGAGGCCGCCGACAGCGCGCTCTATCGCGCCAAGGGAGCGGGGCGCAACCGGGTCGAGGTGTTTGCTTCGGCGTGATGAGGGAACAGGCGATTTGAAGCGCCTCGCACTTGCAACATCCCCGCACTGACCACCACCCCTCACCCTAGCCCGCTCACGGGGAGAGGGGATTTTCGCCGCATTTGAGAATGTTTCTCCCCGCCTCAGCAGCCGATCCTCTCTCCCCGCTTGCGGGGAGAGGGCCAGGGTGAGGGGCGATGGTCAGCGGATCTCCAGCTCGCCCTGCTGCCCGCCACGCTGTAGCACCAGCACGAGACGGGCATTGCCCTGGCCGAGCTGTGCGCGGAAGGCATTCATGTCTTCGACGCCGCGACGATTGATCGCCAGTACCAGATCGCCGGCGGCGAGTTCGCTTTTCTCGGCACGGCTGCCGCGCGCGACCTTGCTGACCACCACGCCGCGCACGCCTTGCTGGCGGTAACTCTCCGGCAGTTCGCTGAAGGTCGCGCCGGACAGGCGTGGATCGAGCGAGGCGCCGTCGATTTCCTTGGCCTGTGCCTTCAGCGTCGTCTGCACCGTCAGCGTCTTGCCATCGCGCAACAGCTGCAAGGCGATCGGTTGCCCAACGGGCAGCAGGCCTTCGAGGTTGTGCAGGGATTCGGCACTGTCGATGCGCTGGCCGTTGGCCTGGGTGATGATGTCGCCGGGCTTGATGCCGGCGAGCGCGGCGGCGGTGCCGTTGTATACACGGGTCACCATCGCGCCACGGAAATTGTTCAAGGTCAGCTGCTTGGACGGGTCGGGTTTGATGTCGGCGCTGTCCAGGCCCAGCGAGCCGCGACGCACTTCACCGTAAGCCATCAACTGGCGCATCACTTCCCTGGCCAGGTTGGCCGGGATCGCGAAACCCAGGCCGATATTGCCGGCCGCGCTGCCCTGCGGATTGAAGCTCGCGGCATTGATGCCGATCAGTTCGCCGCGCAGGTTGACCAGCGCGCCGCCGGAATTGCCCGGATTGATCGAGGCATCGGTCTGGATGAAGTTCTGGTAGCCGAAACCGGTGAGGCCGCTGCGGCCGACTGCCGAGACGATGCCCGAGGTCACGGTCTGTCCGAGCCCGAACGGATTGCCGACCGCGACGACGAAATCGCCGACGCGCATCGTGTTGGTATCGGCCAGCGGCAACGCGGTCAGGCCGGTCGCCTTGATCTGGATCACCGCCACGTCGGTGTCGGCGTCCGAGCCGATCGGCTGCGCCTCGAAGGTGCGGCCGTCGCTGAGCGTCACCGAGACGGCATCCGCGCCTTCGACGACATGGTTGTTGGTCAGGATCAGGCCGCGCGTTGCGTCGACGATCACGCCCGAGCCCAGCGACTGCTGCACGCGCTCCTGCGGGAAGCGGCCGCCGCCGAAGAACTCGGCCATCGGGTTGCGCACGCGCACGACCTGCTTGGTGTAGATGTTGACCACCGCCGGCGTGACCTTTTCCAGCATCGGCGCCAGCGATGGCATCGTGGCGCCGCCGACGACCTGGGCGGGCAGGGCCGCGTTGGCGAGGGGCAGAGCGGAATCGGCAGCGCTCTGGGCGATTGCGGCGCCGGGGCTGGCCGAGACCGGCGCTTCGCCAGGTACGGCGGTCAGCATCCGGGCGGTCACGCCGCCGCCGATGGCGGCGAGCAGCAGGCAGAAGAAGGTGGTCAGCTTGCGCATGCGAAAAGTCTCTCGAAGCGTGGTGGCCAGAGGCCGGGTTCGGAATAGCTATGGGGCTGGCGCGTCACCCGGACAAGATGCCCCGCCCTCAGGTCCCAGATGCGCGCAGCGCCCCGGCCGTCGCGCGGCAGGCGACTATCCCAAGCCGCGATTGAACGAGGTGTTAAATCTCGCCCCCGGTAGGAGCGGGCATGACCGCGACCAATTCCGCCGGCAATCCAGAATGATCGCGACCAGCCTGGAAGCCTTTGTCACGCTCGAATTCTCGCCTCGCCACCCTCATCGCGGTCATGACCGCTCCCACAGGGCAGGGAAAAACGCCGCTCCGCGGCAACCCCGGCCATCACTGCAAGTTTCATCTGTAAACGATTGTTGCCATTAGCATTTTCCATGCCAAAACCAGGCGCTTCCGCAGCCAAATTGGAGGTTGACAGTCCCCCAGCCCGGGCGTAGTTTTGACCCCCGGCTCTCACACAACATGTTGGGTGACGAGTACCGGGGAGGCCCCAAGCCTTGGGGTCTGGCTACAAACCAGCGCGGCGCGACGAGCGATACGGCATGGGTCTGGACTGAAAAGACAGCAGCAGCGCCCCGAGGCCCAGCCTCCAGGCGCGCTTATCCGTCTTTCCAGTCCGGCGGCGATACCGGTCAGACAAGCAAAGCAGTAGCGGTCACAACTAGAAAGTCCCGGTCACCGGGACCACCAGCGGAGGGTGTTAGGACGATGAGCAGTGTTCGCCTGGAGGCGGTAAAGAAGGAATCAGGGATGGAAACGGCGCAGGGTATTCCGATGCAGCCGGCCTCCTACGACATCTGGGACAAGAAGTACCGTCTCAAGAGCAAGAAGGGCGAACCGGTCGATGGCAGCATCGACGAGACCTACCAGCGCGTCGCACGGGCACTGTCCGATGCCGAGGCGACGACCGAAAAGCAGAAATACTGGTACGAGCGCTTCCTCTGGGCGCTGCGCCGCGGTGCCATCCCTGCCGGCCGCATCACCTCCAACGCCGGCGCGCTGGAGCACAAACCCTCGACCAGCACGATCAACTGCACGGTCTCGGGCACGATCACCGATTCCATGGACGGCATCCTGGACAAGGTCCACGAAGCCGGCCTGACCCTGAAAGCCGGCTGCGGCATCGGCTACGAATTTTCGACGCTGCGTCCGCGCGGCGCCTACGTCAGCGGCGCCGGCGCGTATACGTCGGGCCCGCTGAGCTTCATGGATATCTACGACAAGATGTGTTTCACCGTGTCCTCTGCCGGTGGCCGTCGCGGCGCGCAGATGGGCACCTTCGACGTCAGCCATCCCGACGTGAAGGAATTCATCGGCGCCAAGCGCGAAGACGGCCGCCTGCGCCAGTTCAACCTGTCGCTGCTCATCACCGACGAGTTCATGGCCGCGGTCGAAAACGACAACGACTGGCCGCTGGTCTTCCCGGTCAACATCAAGGAAAAAGACGAAGTCGACCTAGACGACCCGAAGCAGGTGGTCTGGCGCGACTGGCCGAACACCGCGCCGTACGTGACGCGCGAAGACGGCCTCGTCGCCTGCAAGATCTTCGGCCACATCCGCGCGCAGCAGTTGTGGAACCGCATCATGGCGTCGACCTACGACTTCGCCGAGCCCGGTTTCATCCTCATCGACCGCGTCAACGAGATGAACAACAACTGGTGGTGCGAAAACATCCGCGCGACCAATCCCTGCGGCGAGCAGCCGCTGCCGCCGTACGGCGCCTGCCTGCTCGGCTCGGTCAACCTCACCACCTTCGTGCGCGATCCGTTCACCGACCAGGCGCGTTTCGACTGGGAGGAATACAAGGAAGTCGTGCGCGTGTTCACCCGCATGCTCGACAACGTCGTCGAAGTGAATGGCCTGCCGCTGGAACAGCAGCGCCAGGAAATCATGCGCAAGCGTCGCCATGGCATGGGTTTCCTCGGTCTGGGTTCGACCGTGACCATGCTCAAGATGAAATACGGCTCGCCGGCCAGCTGCGAATTCACCGAAGCCGTGTCGCGCGAAATGGCGCTGGCCGGTTGGGAAGTCGCCGTGGCGCTGGCCAAGGAAAAAGGCCCGGCGCCGATCATGGACGAGGATTTCATCGTCACCGCCGCGATGCTGCGCCAGCGCCCGGAAATGAAAGTCGACGGTTACAAGATCGGCCAGAAGATCAAGGGTCGCGTGCTGCACGCCAAGTACAGCCGCTACATGCAGCGCGTCGCCGGCGTCGCGCCGGAACTGGTGGATGAAATCGCCGAGGTCGGAGCGCGCTTCACCCACCACAGCTCGATCGCGCCGACCGGCACGATTTCGCTGAGCCTGGCCAACAATGCCTCCAACGGCATCGAGCCGAGCTTCGCTCACCACTACAGCCGCAACGTGATCCGCGAAGGCAAGAAGTCCAAGGAAAAGGTCGAGGTCTACAGCTACGAGCTGCTCGCCTACCGCACCCTGGTCAATCCCGAAGCGATGCCGTTCGCGACCGAAGGCAGCACGCAGCTTCCCGATTACTTCATCTCCGCCGACGACATCACCCCGAAGGCGCACGTGGACATCCAGGCCGCGTCGCAGAAATGGATCGACAGCTCGATCTCCAAGACCGCGAACGTACCCACCGATTACCCGTACGAGGATTTCAAGGACATCTACATGTACGCCCACAAGCAGGGCTTGAAGGGCTGCACGACGTTCCGCTTCAATCCCGCCGCCTTCCAGGGCGTGCTGGTGAAGGAAGCCGACCTCGAAAACACCACCTATCGCTTCGAGCTCGAAGACGGCACCGTGGTCGAGGTCAAGGGCAACGAGGAAATCGAATACGACGGCGAAATGCACAGCGCCGCCAACCTGTTCGACGCCCTGAAAGAAGGCTATTACGGCAAGTTCTGATGCACTTCTTCTTCGCCCCTCTCGCCACACCAGTTGACTCCCTCTCCCTCAGGGAGAGGGCTGGGGTGAGGGCAGGTGAGGGGAAAAGTGCGACGGAAAAAAATTTGTGCGATAACCGCGACGCTGCATTCACCAAACGAGGAGTGATGAAATGAGCAACGGCAATGGGGTCAGCAAAACCCTGTCCAACGCCATGGACAGCGTCAGCGAAAAAGCATCCGAGATCGGCAACGCGATCGCCAAGAAAGCCAGCCCGCTGGTCAAGGCCGTCAAGAAGAAAACCGCCTCGGCGCGCAAGGCTGTCGCCAAGCGCGTCAAGGCCGCGGAGAAGTCCCGCGCCGGCAAAGCCGTGAGCAAGGCGGTTGGCAGCGCGAAGAAATCCGCCGCTGGCGCCGTCAAGGCGGTAAAGGCGAAAGTCGCCGCCGCCAAGAAGCCGGCAGCGAAAAAAGCCGCCCCGAAGAAAGCCGCCAAGAAAGCTGCGCGCAAGGCCGCGCCGAAAAAGGCCGCAAGGAAAGTAGCCAAGAAAAAAGCGCCGGCCCGCAAGGCTGCCGCCAAGAAGACGGTGAAGAAGGCCGTGCGTCGCCCGGCCAAGAAAGCCGCGAAGAAAGCCGCAAGAAAGACCGCCAGAAAATAAGCAATCCCTGCTCGACGCAACACCCAGTTCAAGAACCCGTCCCAGCAGCAGGGCCGGGGGATTCACCAACAAGCTGCCCCGATTGTTTCAAACCGGATCCCTCTCCCGTTCGCGGGAGAGGGCGAAGGTCGCAACATACTCGCCCTGTCCGTCCCCCGCGCCATCGCGCCGGATCCCGCGAGTCGTTCCATCGCAACACCCAAACACCGTCGCACCACGCCAGCACCCGAGAGGGCTCGGTTGTCCGGTAAGACAGAACAGAAACAGCACGACGTCCGGAAAGGCCGTCGGCACATAAAAAGTATTCCAGGAGCACGGCCGATGGCCATCAAGATCACCAAGAAAATCAAGAGCTACAGCGTCCAGAAGCCGGAAGACAAGGCGAAGGAAGCTGCCGCGCTGGCCGCTGTGCCCCCGATCACCATCGCCGATGCCGAAGCGGTGTCCAACATCATCCAGATGCACGAGAAGGTCGAGCGCCCCGAGGTGCTGATCGGCTCCACCTACAAGATCAAGTCGCCGCTGGTCGAGCACGCGATGTACGTGACCATCAATGACATCGTGCTCAACCACGGCACCGAGCACGAGCTCCGCCGTCCGTTCGAGGTGTTCATCAACTCCAAGAACATGGACCACTTCCAGTGGATCGTCGCGCTCACGCGCATCATGTCCGCGGTGTTCCGCAAGGGCGGCGACGTCACCTTCCTGGTCGACGAGATGAAGGCGGTGTTCGATCCGCGCGGCGGCTACTTCAAGGCCGGCGGTGTCTACATGCCGTCGATCGTCGCCGAGATTGGGTCAGTCGTTGAGGAGCATCTCAAGTCCATTGGCATGATCGTCGACCCCGAGATGAGCGCTGCGCAACTTGCCCTCATCGCGGAAAAGCGCGCCGCCTACGAGAACAAGGCAAAAAAAAAGTCTAGCAACAGCACGGGTTTAACCGGCGACCTCGCCGGAGCCGGAGCCGACAGCGCCTCGCGCGCTGACGAGGCGGTTTCCGATTCCGGTGAGGGCGCCTCTTTTCCCGCCACCGCCACGCTCTGCCACAAGTGCAATACCAAGGCACTGGTGCTGATGGATGGTTGCCAGACCTGCTTGAACTGCGGTTATTCGAAGTGCGGCTGATCTTTCGACCTGCGCTGTTTCTCGCTGCCTTCGCAGTGCTTGCGTCGGCGAGCGCAGCTTTGGCCGATCCTCCGCAGAGCGGCAAGGACCTGTACGAGCAGGGCATGACGCTGTGGAATGGCAAGGGCGTGCCCAAGGATGTCGTCAAGGCGCGCGCCTTGCTGCAGC
The DNA here is from genome assembly GCF_035312645.1 of Arenimonas sp. GTDB lineage: Bacteria > Pseudomonadota > Gammaproteobacteria > Xanthomonadales > Xanthomonadaceae > Arenimonas. The sequence continues at coordinate 4,835 of NZ_DATGBO010000117.1, read as the reverse complement.
AGTCGGCCTCGCTGCGCTATCTCGATGCGTTCTCGGGCCTGGCCATGCTCGAGTACGGCGAAGCCGGCAACGACGCAGCCAAGCAGCAGATGTTCCTCTGGCTGGGTCGCGGTACTTTCCAGGGTGATCCACGCTCGCAGGCCGTGCTCGCATTGTTCATGATGCAGAAGGGCGGGCCGGTCAGTCCGATGTCGGTGGCGCTGTATCAGGTCGCCGCCGACACCGATGCCAAATTCGTGCCGTTTCGCGACGAATACGCGGCAAAGCTCAGCGATGTCGGAAAGCTGGAAACCGCGGCGATGGCAAGCCAGATCCGTGCACAAGTCGCCCTGAATCGGAAGGCGCCGACGCCGCTGCGGCTGGTCGCCGATGGCATCGTTAGTCGCGGTCCGGACGGTCTGCCGCAAGTGGTGGAAAGCTACGGCACCTACGCAACTTTCAGCGGTGGCCGCGGCGAGAGCTGCGATCATCCCGCCCGACTCGAAACCGTGGTTCCCGCCGCCATGGTTCGCGCAGGTCTGCAACACAACTGGATGAGCGCGGTTTATCCGGGCTCGCAGGAACTCCACCATTCCACCGGCGGATCGCCGGATGCAAGCACCACTCAGTCGATCTACCGCATCAAGACCCGGGAAGGCGAGGAACGCGACGTCTGCATCGATATCACCAAGTCGCAAGTTCTGTTCCGCAGCGATTTTCTTCTCGACAGCCTGCAGCTGACGGCGCTTGGCCGCTGCTCCACGCTAAGCCAGGACCAGAGGCCCGTCTGCGTGAGCCAGTCGGTCAAGGCCATCACCGCTTGCGCCGACGCGGTGAAGATTCCCGAGCAGATCGCCGACGGGAAAAATGTCCTGGCACCGCTCAATGGCCGCATGACGCAATGCCTGAGCAGTCGCGTCGAGCTGGTGAAATATCCGGTGAAGGCGGCGGCGAAATAGGTCTGGGCGAATCTGCGAAATGCCGCGAGCGCGATGCCAAGGCGCGGCCGCTGATGGATGTCTGACCTGTTTGAATGGTGCGTATTCGAAGTGCGGGTGACATAAAGGATAAGAATGAAAGGCTTCTTCGCATACGCAGCAAAGCCGCCTCAGATTGCGGAAACAATAAAGCTTGCAGTGGAAGATGCGCGGAGATTTCATGCGGTAACAGAAATTACCGAATGGTCCGAATTGGAAGTGGCTGGGCACTTTATATCCAGCGAAGTCTTGAGATCCATCGACAGGTCGGATTTCCTAATTGCCGACATAACTTCGTTGAATTTCAACGTCACCTACGAAGTTGGGTATGCGATCGGACGAGGAAAGCGGCTAGTTATAGTGCGTAACGAAGCGTACGCGAAGAACGAAGACGAGAAAATCAGACGGCTCGGAATTTACGATACCCTCGGGTACAAGAATTACCAAAACTCCAGAGATCTTGCGAGTCTCATAAAATCTGTAAGGGACGTTGAAACTCTTTTGCGTGACATTCCGCTGGATCGAAACCAGCCTCTTTATGTCACTAAGACGAGATTCTTAAGCGACTACGCGATAAGAATTTCTGCTCGCCTGAAGAAAACTGGGTTGGGCTACAGGAGTTTTGATCCAACAGAGCAGCCCCGCTTGTCAGCGCTCGACGCGATTTCCCAAGTCACTAGGTCAATTGGCGTCTTGGTCCATTTCGTCCCCGCGGCGGTTGAAGACTCCGAAATCCATAACTTGCGCTGCGCCTTCATAGCAGGCTTGGCAGATGGGCTGAACAAGTCTGTAGCCTTTCTTCAGGAAGGATATGACCCTGTTCCGCTTGACTACCGCGATTTCGTGGAAGTCATTACGCACCCAACACAGATTGACGAAGCGGTAGCAAATCTTGCCGGTGAGGTCGTAACCAAGTTTTCTAGCGCAGTAGAGGAGCCTACGGCTCTAGACTCATCTTGGCTTGAGCGCGTTCATTTCGGCGCCTCCTCTGCAGAGAATGAAATAGCTGATCTTGCTGATTACTATCTTGCAACCGATGAATTTAGGCGTGCCTTGCAAGGAGAGGCACGACTCATTGTGGGAAGAAAAGGCTCAGGGAAAAGCGCCGTTTTCTTTCGTGTACGAGACAAAGTGTCTTCCAGCCGTAGGAATGTTGTCCTTGATCTGAAGCCCGATGGATATCAGTTGGTCAAGCTGAAAGATCGTGTTCTGAAAGCAATGGATAAGGGAAGCCAGGAGCACACTATCACCGCTTTCTGGCATTGCGTCCTTATCTTAGAGATTGCTCGAGCCGCTCTCTATGCGGATAAAACTACGCACCGCCTCGACGACAGCATTTACAACACGTATTTGCAACTCGACGAAAAATACAAAGAATACGGTTACGATTCCGGACAAGGCGACTTTGCCGAGCGAATTTCGAGTTTGATATACAGAATTGAAGCGCGGTTTAAGCCAGGGCCGGAAGGGGAGGTTGTTGAGCTTTCTTCCCCGCAAGTCACAGAATTGATTTACGACAACGACGTGACGAAACTCAGCGATGCAATTATTGCGCATTTGAAGAAGAAGGGCGCGCTTTGGATCTTGTTTGACAATATTGATAAGGGTTGGACCCCGACTGGAATTGACGAATCCGACATTTTGACGTTGCGAGCGCTTCTCGAAGCGTCCAGAAAGCTCCAAAGAAATCTGGTGTCTGAGGGGGTTGAGGCGCGGTCCCTCGTATTTCTCAGAAATGATGTCTATGAGCTTTTACTAGACCGAACTGCTGATCGAGGCAAAGAGCAGAAGGTCATCGTCGATTGGCGCGACCCTGATGCCTTAAAGCAGCTGGTCGCTCTTCGAATAAGCGCAAGTCTTGGAGTGGAGCACGGAGAGCTAGATGAGCTCTGGTCGCGGATTGCCGTTAGTCATGCCCATGGCGAAAATTCCTACCAATACATAGTCGATCGCTGCCTTATGCGACCCAGATATCTGCTCGATTTGCTCAAACATGCAAGAGGAAGCGCGCTGACACTTAGGCATGAGAAAATCACTGAAGACGACATAGATAAAGCAGTTGCTTTCTTTTCGACCGATGTTGTTCAGGATACGAATTTAGAACTGAGGGACGTCTTCCCTGCGCATGACGGCTTGTTGTATGCGTTCATAGGGGCAAAATCCACGCTTTCCTTGGACGATGCGAAACTCATTTTGATGCTTTACAAGATTGAGGACGCATTGATCCCAAGTATCGTCAATCTGCTGCTTTGGTATGGGTTCCTCGGCGTGCAGGACGAGGATCATGAGCCGCAATACATTTACAATCGCGGATACAACAATAAGTTGTTCGAAGCGTACGTAAACTCGCGTATTGAGCATGGAGCAGCAATGGTAATTAATCCTGCTTTTTGGGACGGTCTGGATATAGAAAAGGTCTAGCAAAACTAAAAAACAGAACAAGAACGGGGTCAGGTTCACTTTCTACGGTTACAGCCATGCCAAAAGTCGCCGCCACCGTCACCTTCAAAGCAACCCTGTCACGCCCCGCATCGCCAACGAATGCGAGCTGGCGCTTCCTGGTGTTGCCCGCGGCCGCGAGCAAGCAGCTGCCCTCGCGTAGCCAGGTGACCGTCGATGGCACGCTCGCGGGTCAGCCGTTTCAGGCGACGCTCGAACCCGATGGGGCCGGCGGTCATTGGCTCAGGGTCGACGCGGTGCTGTGTACGGCTGCTGGTGTGGCGGAAGGCGACAAAGTTGAGCTGACGATCACGCCGGTGGAGAAGGAGCCGGAGCCCACCGTGCCTGCGGACCTCAAGAAGGCGCTGACCGGCAACGCGGAGGCGAAGGCGACCTGGGACGACATCACGCCCGTGGCGCGACGCGACTGGATCGCCTGGATCACCTCGGGAAAGAAGGCCGAGACACGCGTGAAGCGAATCGACGTCGCCTGCGACAAACTCGCCTGCGGCAATCGCCGCGCGTGCTGCTTCGACCGCTCGGGCAAATACAGCAAGGGCAACATGGGCGTGCCCGAAGCGGCGAAATAGACAGAGCAGCAAGCAAAACAGGGGCCAGAGTAGTATTCCGCTTGGACCAGAAAGTCCTCTGGCCCCGGTTCCTGGGAGGTTGACGACATGAGCGACAAACACACCGGTACCTGTTTCTGCGGCGCTGTGGAAATCGAAGTCACTGGCGAACCCGAGGCGATGGGTTATTGCCATTGCAGCTCGTGCCGGTCGTGGTCCGCCGGCCCGGTAAACGCTTTCACTCTATGGAAGCCGGAGAACGTGAAGGTCACGCGTGGCGCGGCGTTTGTCGGCGAGTTCCGCAAGACCGCCAACAGCGAGCGGAAATTCTGCACGAAATGCGGCGGACACCTCATGTCCGCGCATCCCTCGTTGGGATTGACCGACGTCTACGCCGCGACGATCCCGAGCGTCGCCTTCGTGCCGGGCGTGCACGTCAACTACGCCGAGACCGTATTGCGCATTAAAGATGGGCTCCCGAAGTTGAGGGACTTCCCGTCGGAGATGGGTGGGTCTGGAGAGGCGTTGCCAGAGTGAGCGACTAAAGGGGTGATGCAGGGGATATGTGAAAAATGGGTGGATCAGTATTTCGTTCGAGAAAAATGTACTCTGACCCTGATTTTTAGGCATGTCCTATTGGTGGCGTGATGTGCGAATCTCGCCACGTGCCTGGCGATCGAAACTCCGGCAGTACAAATTCCGGGACTGATTTCTTCCAGCCCTCTACGGCATTTGCATATCCCAGAATCTTGAATGATTCTCGAAACTCAGCGATGAAAACCACCACGGGGGAATCGGTCGCGACCGTATACGAATAGAAGAACTGACTGTCTATGCTCGTGTTGGCCCGCATCAATGGCGGGTGAGCGGC
>NZ_DATGBO010000116.1:0-11516 GCF_035312645.1 Arenimonas sp. | reverse complement strand
TGGCGCGTACCGGTCAGCGTGTTGAGGCGTGCATAAAGCGCGTACGGATCCTTGCCGATCAGTTGCGCCGGTTGCCTGATGCCGAGCTGGCGCAGGTCCTCGGCCAGCGAGGGGCCGATATTGGGGATGTGCTCAAGTCGGCTGGCGGCGTCGGCGTGTTGCGCTTTCATGGTTTTTTCGTGGGTCCGTCGAGGCCGACGCCGAATTCGCAGATCACCGGTGGATATTTTTTTGCCAGCGCATTCGTCGAGGAATAGGTTTCTTCGCCGGTGGGATAATTCGCGGGTTCGTTGTCGCCGGGGAATTCCGGCGGGCACAGACCGAGTCCGCCGGCGACGAGTTTGCCCTCGAGCTTGCCGCCGCCCCAGCCCTGGATCTGACCACCGTAATCCCAGCCGAAGCCGCTGAACTTGATCGGCTTGCCGTCATTGCGTGCGACCAGTTCCGCCAGCGTCACCCGCATCGCGATGCCGTCGCTGCGTCGCCACTGCGATTCGCTGTCGAGTATGCGCAACAGATCCGGACGCCGCGTGCTGTCGTCGAGATAGACGTAGACGCGCCGCGTCGGATCATCGGGAAACAAAACCCAGCCCGGAAAATCCTCGCCTTCGGCGCCGGGTACCTGGTCTTCGACGACATTCTTCGCACCGAGCCGCTGCCGCAGGCTGGCCAGCGTGTCGTCCTTGTGCACCAGCGCATCGAGCGTGTCGGGCAATGCTTGCTGCGCGTTGGCCGGCGTCGCGACGGGTGCGGCATTCGCGCTGGCGACGACCGCCGCGGGCTGTGCGACGGTGGGCTGTTCCGGCTTGGCCGGTTCTTGCGGAAGCTTGGCCGGCGTGCAGGCGGCGGTGGTGACGGCAAATGCCGCGAGGAAATGAAGACGGAAAGCGTTGCTGCGCATGCGGGATCCCGGTGGTGTGATGATGGTTTCGACGGCACTTCACGAGTGCTCAGAGTCTTGCACGCAGGTTGATCGGGGAGCAGGTCAGCGCGGGCCTCGCACCAGCGCGCCAGGCAGCCGACAGCGAAATTCCACCGCCGGCCATTGCAAGCCATCGCGCCGCATGCGCCGCGTCAATCTTCCTCATGCCGTGGCTTGTAGGCTTCCACCAGTTGCTTTTGCACGTTGCCCGGCACCGGTTCGTAGTGACTGAACTCGAGATCGTAGCGGCCGCGTCCGGCGGTGGCGCCCTTGAGTTCGGCGGCATAGTCGGTGAGTTCCGACAACGGTACCTGCGCGCGGATCAGGATTTCACCATCGCGGACGGAATCGGTGCCATTGATGCGCGCGCGCTTGGAGGCGAGGCCGCCGGTGATGTCGCCCATGTGGCTTTCGGGCGCAGTGATGGTGAGGTCGACGATGGGTTCGAGGATCTGCGGCCGCGCCTTGGTGATCGCGTCGAGGAATGCCTTCTTGCCCGCGGCGACGAACGCGACCTCCTTGGAATCGACGGTGTGGTATTTGCCGTCGTAGACGATCACGCGCACGTCCTGCAGCTGATAGCCCGCGACCGCGCCGCCATGCAGGACCTGGCGCACGCCTTTTTCCACGGCGGGCATGTATTGCCCGGGAATCGTTCCGCCTTTCACCGCATCGACGAACTCGAATCCCGCGCCACGCTCCAGTGGCTCGATCTTCAGGAAAACCTCGCCGAATTGTCCCGCACCACCGGTCTGCTTCTTGTGCCGATGATGGCCCTCGGCCTGCGCGCCGATGGTTTCGCGATAGGCAATGCGCGGCGGTCGCGATTTCACTTCCACGCCGTAGCGATCCTTCATGCGCTCGATCATCACGCGCAGGTGCAATTCGCCCAGACCGCGGATCACCGTCTCGTTGAGTTCGGGATTGTGCTCGACGTGGAAGCCGGGGTCTTCCTCGGCGAGCTTGTGCAACGCTGTCGACAGCTTCTGTTCCTGGCCGCGCGTCGCCGCCTCGATGGCGAGGCCGAACATCGGCTTGGGGAATTCCAGTGGCTCGAGGTGGATCTGGTCCTCGTCGTGGGAATCGTGCAACACCGCATCGAAATGGATCTCGTCGATCTTGGCGACAGCGGCGATGTCGCCGGGGATGGCCGCGTCGATCTCGACGTGGTCCTTGCCCTTGAGCTTGAACAGATGACCGACCTTGAACGGCTTTTTGCCGTCGTCGACGAACAACTGCGTGTCCTTGCGCACCGTGCCCTGGAAGACGCGGAAAACGCTGAGCTTGCCGACGAAAGGATCGTTGACGATCTTGAACACGTCGGCGATCACATGCGCTTTCGCATCCGGTCTGGCGACGATCGCCTGCGCGTCGGCGCCCTGTCCCTTGACGAACGGCGGTGAATTTCCTTCCAGCGGATTCGGAAACAGGCGTTCGGTGAGATCGAGCAATTCCTTGACGCCGGCACCAGTGCGCGCGGACACGAAACAGATCGGCACCAGATGGCCTTCGCGCAGCGATTGTTCGAAGGCGTCGTGCAGTTCGTTGCCGGAAACGCCGGCCTCGCCGCCTTCGAGATAATGATCCATTACGGTTTCATTGACCTCGACCACCTGGTCGATGATCTTCTGGTGACGTTCGGCGACCTTGCCGAGATCGGAATCGCCGGCGGGATTGAAGAAGCAGTCGACCACGGCTTTGCCGCCGTCGGCGGGCAGGTTCATTGGCAGGCATTCATTGCCGAATTCGGCGCGTAATTGTTCGATCAGCGCGAGCAGTTTGTCGGGGTCGGCATCGATCTTGTTGACCACCAGCACGCGGCACAGATTGCGCGCCTTCGCCACTTCCATCATCCGGCGCGTTCCGTATTCGATGCCGAGACTGGCGTTGACCACGACGCAGACCGTTTCCACGGCCGAGAATGCCGATAGCGTCGGGCCGCGGAAATCGGCAAAGCCGGGGGAGTCGATCAGGTTGATGTGCACGCCGGCGTGATCGATCGAGGCGATCGCGGTGTTGAGCGAATGCACGCGGGTTTTTTCCATCGGGTCGAAGTCCGAGACCGTGGTCCCGCGTTCGACACTGCCTGCCGTCTGAATTGCGCCGCCGGCATGCAGCAGGGCTTCGAAAAGCGTTGTTTTGCCGGCGCCGGAGTGGCCTGCGAGGGCCACATTCCTGATTTGTTCCGTTGAATACGACATAACGAGCCTCTCCCTGTTCGGGTGGATGAGGCCGTCATGGTCGTCCGCGTTGGGGAGCGATACCGACCGAGCGGTTCGCTCGGCGGGCGGTCATGGCGGTGTTCCCGGGGTCGCCGGGATGTCTAGCCTCGCTCCGCTGCCCGGTCCGGTCAAGCCGGGGCGTCCTGGCTCTGCAATTCGCTGCGTCGCCATCGCGTACCCATATCTTCGACTCGTCGCATAATGGCCGCCCACCTCGGGCAGGAGAACGTCATGGGCTTCAAGCGTTTTGCGACCGCACATTGGCAGGGCGACCTCAAATCCGGCAAGGGCGCGATGAGCACGCCGCAAAGCGGGTTATTCGCCGAACAGAATTATTCCTTCAACACCCGCTTCGGCGAGGAGAAGGGCACCAATCCCGAGGAGCTGCTCGCCGCCGCGCACGCCGGCTGCTATTCGATGGCCCTGGGTTTCATCCTGCAGAACGCCGGCTTCACTGCCACGCGCATCGACACGCGCGCGGAAGTGCTGATGGAAACCAGTCCCGGCCCACATGCGGTCGGCGTGCATCTGATCGTAAGCGCTACCGTTCCCGGCATCGACGCCGCCGGTTTCGCCGCGATCGCCGACACCGCCAAAGCCAATTGCGTGATCTCCAAGGCGCTCGCGATCCCGGTGACGATGAACGCGACGCTGGTGTGATTGCTTTTTTTCCTGTTGCCGCTGGCAAGTTGCCGGGTCGCAAGCATCGATGAATGCATTGATGATCCATGGCGCCGGTGGCGGCGGCTGGGAATGGAATGTCTGGTCGCGGGTTTTCCGCGCTGCGGGCCTCGCGGTGTCGGCACCGGATCTGCAGCCTGCTGCGAGCGGGTTGGCGAACACGCGGCTCGTCGACTATCTCGCGCAGGTGCGTAGTTCGGCGGTGGCGCTGCCGTCGCCGCGCGTGCTGGTCGGTGCGAGCCTCGGCGGCTTGCTCGCGCTGGCCAATGCCGACATCGCCGACGCTCTGGTGCTGGTCAATCCCTTGCCGCCGTCGCCGTGGTCGGCGCTATTGCCGGTACGCGAAAAATTCCCCGAGGTGATTCCCTGGCGACGCGATGCCTCGTTGGCTGGCACGCGTCGCGCGCTGCCCGATGCCGACGAAGCTGCCTGCCTGTTCGCATTCCGGCACTGGCGCGATGAATCTGGTGCGGTGATAGAGGAGGCCATTGCCGGGGTCGCGGTGGCGCCACCGAGTTGCCCTGTGTTGATGATTGCGTCTGAGCGCGACGACGAGGTTCCTGCTTCAGCATCGGCAGTAGTGGCGCAGGCGGTTTCGGCGGAATTTCTTTTGTTGCCCGGGGCCAGTCATGTTGGTCCGCTATGCGGCCGTGAGGCAGCGGCGGTAGCGTCGCGGGCTGTCGCCTTTCTGAACAATCTGGTCTTGCGCGTCGGGAATTAAGCCGGCGTTGCCATCCGCGTCCGTACTGTTCGCCCGCACCACTCCGGTGCTTGGAGCCAACACATGAACCGCCTCGCTGTCAGCACGCTCGCCTTGGCCCTGGCCGCCGCCTCCGGCACCGCCTTCGCCGATTATCGTGACAACGGCTACGACTCCCGCAACAACGGTTACGACACTTCGGCCAACAACGATGATGGCCCGCGCTACGACGTCGCGCAGGTGACCAGCGTCGACCCGATCATCGAACAAGACCATTCTTCGCAGCATCAGGAATGCTGGAACGAGCCGGCCGCAAACGCCGGCGGCCCGTACGACAATGGCGGTTACAACAACCGCAGCTCGCGTGGTTACAACACGAATGGTTACGACGTGCGCAGCAATGCCTACGGCCAGGGTGGCAACTCCCGCATCAACACCGGCGGCGCCGTGCTCGGTGCGATCATCGGTGGTGCGCTGGGCAACCAGGCGGGTCATGGTGACGGACGCAAGGCCGCGACGGTCGCCGGTGCGGCGATCGGCGCGATGATCGGCAACACCGTCGCCAATCATCGCCAGAACGGTGATGCCCGCTACGGCAACAATTCCGCCTATGGCTACGGCAACAACAATGGTTATGGCAATGGCGGCAACGTCTATGGCGACAACGGTTACGGCAACGGCCAGGCCGGTACCGTCCAGCGTTGCCGCATGGTCAGCGACAACGGCTACAGCAACGGCAACGATCAGCGTGTGATCGGTTACAACGTGACCTATCGCTACGGTGGTCAGACCTATCACACGACCACGGCCTATCACCCCGGCACGACGATGCGCGTCGCCGTCAGCGTGGTGCCACAGGACCAGAGTCACGTGGCCATGGGTTATTGAGTGATCGCGTCAACACGATGAAAAGAGGAAGGGGCCGCAAGGCCCCTTCTTTTTTTCTCGCGAAAATTCGCCTACTCGCGAAAATCGGCAGGGCGCACAAACTCATCGACAGATTGGTAATGAGGTTTAGTAAAGCTGAAGAAGACGGGTCGGCTGTTGCACAGCAAAACGCTTTATGGCGGCGGAGCTGTAATTGCCAACGCAGCCGACCCCGTCGCGCGTTCAAGGGCAACCAGCGCTGCCCACCGCGCCTGCTGCGCGTCGAGCTGCTCCATGACTGAATCCAGTCTTGCGCGACTCGCCCGCAGGTAGCGGGGACGATCGGAGATGCCTTGATCGTAGGCTTGCTGTGCAAGTCGCTCCAGTTGTTGCTGTTGGTAGAGATGATGGTCCGCGTGCCCGACCGCGATATGTGCTGCCATCAAGGTGGCCATCGCGCGCTCGACCTCCAGAGGCACCTGACGTCGCAGCGCCTCCTCCGTGAATTCGGCTTGGGCGATCTGTGCAGCCGCCAGATCACGACGCGCCCTGCCGGTATCGAAGATTGGCAACGCCATCTGGATGCTCAAGCCCTCGAGCGCCAGGCCACCGCTCTCCCTGATACCCGCGGGTCCCAGCGCTGGTTCCGTTGCGCGAAGACCGCCGGTTTGTAGTCGCTGTTCGGCGCGAGCCTGATCCACCGTCGCTGCGGCGGCCTGCAACTCAGGACGGTGTGTCGCCGCCAGTGCTTGCAGAGCGGGCGCATCCAACCCAGGAAATGCAAACGTCGGCAGGGAATCGGGAAGCACCAGCGGAACCGTCGATGACAAGCCCAACTGCTGCGCCAACACCGCGCGTGCTTGGGCTAGTGTCGCTTCCGCGGTTTGCAGTTCATGGGCCCGCATGGATGCGATCGCCTGCTGCTCCAATGTCGCCGCCGCCGACACAGCGCCTTGACTGGCTTGGCGTTGCAGCAGGCGCAGACCTTGGTTGTCGATGGCCCATTGTTCGCGTTGGACTTGAACTTTCGCTTCGGCGATCAAGGTCTCGTAGTACGCCGCCTGGGTATCCTGGGCAATGGCGATCAGCTGCCCGATCACTTCCGCCTCAACACGCCGCTGCGCTGCATCCGCCACATCGATGCGCCGTGAGCGAGTCATCAGATCGAACAGGCTTTGCATCAGGCTGTAGTCGAGTTCAAAGCGACCGCCACCTTCCGGTCGCAACGCCATCAACGACGCCATGGGATTGCGCAGCAATCCGGCTTGTACATGCTCGGCCTGAGCGGTATCCAGGCGCGCCAGTTCGGCGCGTACTCGCGGATTGTTCAGCAGTGCGGTCTGCACGGAGCGATCCACCGTCAGCGGATCGTTGAACCAGGACGCATCCAGATAGTTCTCGCCAGCAGTAGGAAGGCGTGGTGCGCCGATGCTGGCCTGCACCACTGCTGCAGAGACAGTGGTGCGGTCGACACTCGCAGGCGTAGTGACACAGGCCGTCAACACCACAGACAGCGCCATAGCAGCGGTGATGAGAGTTGAACGCTTCATGGCATTTCTCCCCGCGTCGCTGACAGGCGACGACTGAGCCAGAGTTTGTAAACCGCAGGAATCACGATCAGCGACAGCAGCGGCGCGCTGAGCATGCCGCCCAACATCGGCGCGGCGATGCGTTGCATTGTCGCGGCGCCAGCGCCAGAGGCCAGCAAGATCGGCAGCAGGCCAGCGAGGATGGTCACGACCGTCATGACCTTGGGCCTGACTCGCCGAAGCGCGCCTTCGCTCAAGGCGGCATCAAGATCCGCAACGGTTGTCAGCTCGCCGGCGCTGCGAGCGCGCTTCACCGCCGCATCCAGATAGATCAGCATCACCACGCCGAACTCCGCAGCCACGCCTGCCAAGGCGATAAAACCAACCGCGACGGCCACCGAGAAGGCATAGCCAAGCAGCCACAGCAGCCACAGGCCACCCACCAAGGCGAACGGCACGGTCAGCATGATCAAGCTGGCTTCGGCGACACGGCGGAAGGCGGCGAACAACAACCCGAACACGATGACGAGGGTCAGCGGTACTGCCAGGCGCAATCGCTCACCAGCGCGCTGCAAATGCTCGTAGCTGCCGGCCCAATGCCAACTTACGCCCGGGGTGAGCTTGGCCTGTTCGGCTAGCGCTTTTTCAGCACGAGTGATGTAGCCGGCCAAGTCCTGATCGCCGAGATCCACGAAGACGTAGGCGGCGAGTTGCGCGTCCTCGCTACGAATCATCGGCGGGCCGTCGGACAGCGATATCCTGGCCAGCTCTCCGAGCGGCACCTGTGCACCCGACGGCGTCACCACCGGCAAGGCAGCAATCGACTCGGGTGAATCCCGCCAGGAAGACGGCACGCGCAACGCGATCGGATAGCGCTCGCGACCTTCGACGGCGCGACTGATCGCTTCACCACCAATCGCCGATGCCAGCCATTCCTGGGCGTCCTCCATCGACACACCATAGCGGGCGAGCATTTCCCGATCCGGTGTCACATCGATCTGCCGTTCGTCTGCTGCCCGCTCGGCAAAGGCCGATCGCGTTCCAGGCACCTTGGACAATACTGCAGCAATACGCTCGGCGTTCTTGCTGATCGTCGCCAGATCCGGCCCGGTCACGCGCACACCCAATGGCGTGCGGATGCCGCTGACCTGCATGTTGATACGGTTGAGAATCGGCGGCACCCACGCCGCGGTAAGGCCGGGCAGTGCCAGTTTTTGCTGCAGTTCGGCCATCACTTTGTCGCGGGTCATGCCTGGGCGCCATTCCGACTCCGGCTTGAACTGCACCGTGGTTTCCAGCATGGTCAGCGGCGCCGGATCGGTCGCGGTTTCCGCGCGCCCGGCCTTGCCGAATACCGTTGCCACTTCCGGTACCGACTTGATCAGGCGGTCGGTCCGCTGCAATACCGCTTGCGCTTCGCCGGGTGAAAGACCCGGCAACGTGGTGGGCATGTACAGCACGTCGCCTTCTTCAAGCTCGGGCATGAACTCGCTGCCGATCCGGGTGATCGGCCAAAGCGCACTCACCAACCCGAGCATTGCGAATAGCACGATTGTCTTCGGGCGACGCAAGGCGAATGCCAGCACCGGTCGATAGGCATTGACGATCCAACGGGTCAACCGGTATTCCGATTCATCGGCAAATCGCCCGCGAATCCAGTAACCCATCAGCACCGGCACCAGCGTGACCGACAAACCGGCGGCCACTGCCAGTGCCCAGGTCTTGGTCCAGGCCAGCGGCGCGAACATGCGACCTTCCTGCGCCTGCAGCACGAACACCGGCAGGAACGACAAGGCGGTGATCAGCAGCGAGAAGAACAGCGCCGGCCCGACCTCGACCGCGCTGGCGGCAATCACCCGCCAATGGTCCGTGCCCTCGGCCGGATTGCCGTCGTGGGCCTTGGTCCATTCCTCCAGGTGTTTGTGCGCGTTCTCGATCATGACGACGGCGGCATCGACCATGGCGCCAATCGCGATCGCGATGCCACCCAGCGACATGATGTTCGCGTTCAATCCTTGCCAACGCATGATTGCCAGCGCGATCAACACACCCAGCGGCAGGCTGATCACCGCCACCAGCGCCGAGCGCACGTGCCACAGGAATAGCGCGCACACGAGCGACACGAGAAGCAGTTCTTCGATGAGTTTGCCACGCAGATTGCTCACGGCGCGTTCGATCAGGCTCGAGCGGTCGTAGACCGGCACGATCTCGACGCCCGGCGGCAGACTGGCGCGCACGCTATCGAGGCGCGCCTTGACCGCATCGATCACGGCCTTGGCATTCTCGCCATCGCGCATGACGACGATGCCGCCGACAGCCTCGCCCTCGCCGTTGAGTTCGGTGATGCCGTTGCGGGGCACGGGACCGAAGCGCAACTCCGCGACATCGCGCAGCAAGATAGCCTTGCCATTCTTCATCACGCCGGTCGGAACCGCACCCAGCGCATCGAGCGAGCGGATGTAGCCGACGCCGCGCACGATGTATTCGCTCTCGGCCATCTCCAGGCGGGCACCGCTGGTCTCACGGTTGGCGGCGCGGACCGCGGCGATCAGTTGATTGAAGCCGATACCGTAGGCCTGCAATCGCCGTGGATCGACGACGGCCTCGTATTGGCGGACAAAGCCGCCGACGCTAGCCACTTCTGCAACGCCCGGTATGCGCTGTAGCTCGAAACGCAGGCGCCAATCCTGCAATGACCGCAGCTCAGCCAGATCGTGTTGGTGCGTCCGGTCAATCAGCGCGTACTGGTATACCCAGCCCACGCCGGTTGCATCAGGCCCGAGTTGCGGCTCCACACCGGCCGGCAAATCGCTGCGCACCTGCGACAAGTATTCCAATACGCGCGAACGCGCCCAGTACAGATCAGTTCCGTCTTCGAACAGCACGTACACGAACGAATCGCCGTACATCGAAAAGCCGCGGACTGCTTTGGCTTTCGGCACGGCCAGCATCCGCGTGGTGATTGGATAGGTGACCTGGTCTTCGACGATCTGCGGCGCCTGGCCGGCATACGGCGTGCGGATGATCACCTGCACGTCCGACAGATCCGGAATCGCATCCAGCGGCAGTTGCCGTACCGAGATCAGGCTCAGCGCGGCCAGCAACACCGCCAGCGTCAGCACCAGTCCGCGATGGGCCAGCGACGCATGGATCAATCGCTCGATCATGACGATGGTCCGGCCAGTGCAGGCGCAGGTTCGGCGTCCATCTGGCTCAATCCCGATTGCAGGTTGGCTTCGGCGTCGAGCAGGAACTGACCGGACGTCACGACGCGATCGCTGGCCGTCAGGCCAGCAAGGATCTCGACCTCATTGCCGTAGCGTTGACCCAGGGTCACAGGACTCGGTACGAAGCGATTGGTGTCGCGCTGGATGAGTACCCGGTCCCCATGCGCGGTGCGAATCACCGCCGATACCGGAACCACCAGGACATCGGTGCGCGCCTGGCCATCAATCTCCGCATCGAGCACAGAACCCAACGGCAAATCGCTGGCATCACTGATCGGAAACCGTACTGCCAAGGTTTGCGTCACGGCGTCGACGACCGGCACGAGTGTGCCGCTGTCGCTACTCCAACTCCGGCCCGGCAGTCCTGGCATGGTGAAGCGTGCGGTGTAGCGATCGCCGAGCAGGACTTTCTGCGCGGGGAATAGTTGCGCTTCAATCCAGACGGCACTGCGGCCGGAAAAATCGGCGATCAACGAATCGGGCGAGACGCTCGATCCTTCGCGCACACCCAGCTCCGTGACGACCCCGCTGACCGGTGCGCGCAGTGGCAAACGCCGCGACGCCTTGCCGGCGCGGCGAATGGCCTGGATGTCGATGTCGGCGATGCCGAAACGACGCAGACGTTCGGCCGCGGGGCCGGCGGTCTCCGCTCCCAGCAGCAGCTCTTCCTGTGCTTGCACCAACTCGGGGGAATAGATTTCGGCGACGATGCTGCCGGCGGATACGGACTGACCTGCCGCACGAATGTCCAAGCGCTCGATCCAACCACTGACCCGCGACTGCAGGCGCGCTTGGCCGCGTGCGTCTGCGACGACACGCGCAGGCACGCGCACGCTGGGACGAACCTCGCGACGAATGGGCTGCGCGGTGCGGATGCCCAGGCTTTGCACCACGGCCGCATTGACGGCGACGCCGGTCGCGTCATTACCCACTGCCATCTTCGGCACCAGGGCCATATCCATGAAGGGTGATTGGCCCGGTTTGTCGAAATGCACTTCGGGGCGCATCGGGTCGTAGTAGTACAGGACGCGGTGATCATCCTTGGCTGGCGGCGTTTGCGTCGATGGATCGTTGCCTGTCGCCGGCATCGGTGACGCAGCGGCGGGCACCTCCTTTTTCTCCAGCGTCATCCCGCAGATCGGACACACGCCCGGTCCGTGCTGCTGGATGTGCGGGTGCATGGGACAGACGTAGCGGATATTGGTGACTACAGGCGGCGCGTTTGCGGCCGAGACAGCTGGCGTGACGGCTTTGCCCGCCGCAGGTGGCAACTGCGCTTCGCGCTGGCAGGCGATGAGGGGAAACACGAGCAGCAGCGCGGCAAAAGCCCGCGCGGGCATCCGCCCGAAGGCGGTCAACAACAGGGAT
>NZ_DATGBO010000115.1:0-3250 GCF_035312645.1 Arenimonas sp. | reverse complement strand
GAGGTCGTGCCAGAGCGTGGTGGTGAGCAACTGCTGCAGGTATTGCGTGGTCATCGGGCCGCGCCAGATGGTCGGCGTGTCCTCGCCCAGGAACAGGCCAATCGACATCGCCTGCAGGCCGTGGCTGATTTTCGGTTCGATGTTCTTGCCATCGGGGCTTTCCGGCTTGCCCTGCAGGCCGAGCATCATCGGGATGCTTGGGCCGTGGATGTCGGCATCAAGAATGCCGACCTTCGCGCCTTCGGCCACGAGCGCAAGCGCGAAATTCACCGCCGTGGTGGATTTGCCGACGCCGCCCTTGCCCGAGGCGATGGCGATGATGTTCTTCACACCCGGCAGCGGCGTCAGATCTTTCTGCACTCGATGCGCATTGATTCGGCTGGCCACCGTCACTGTCACTGCTTCGACGCCGGGCAGCGCGCCGACCGCCTGCCGGATCTGCGTCGCCAGCGTCTCGTGCCAACCCGCGGCCGGATAGCCGAGCAATATCTCGATCGCGACCTTGCCGCCATCCACACCGACACCACGCACCGCCTGGGCGCTGACGAGATCGGTCTGGGTATGCGGATCGACGATGTGCGCCAGAGCTGCGCGTACGGCTTCGGGGGTCATGGAGTCGGCGCTGGGCGGCATGCGGAGGGCGGTTGTTGAGGCCGGGGGATTGTACCGGAAGCGCATGGCCGAACCGGCGGCACGGGCCGGGGCATCCGGCCCCGCGACGAATCGCTGTCGTCCCCGTGCCAAGGCTTTGCCGACGCTGGCCGCAGCGCTCGCGTCTGCGATAATCGGGCCATGAAACCCGCCCCCGCCCTCGTCACCACCGCCCTCCCCTATGCCAACGGCCCGCTGCATCTGGGCCATCTGGTCGGTTACATCCAGGCCGACATCTGGGTCCGCGCCCGCCGCATGGCCGGTGGCACCGCCCACTTCGTCTGCGCCGACGATGCCCACGGCACCCCGATCATGCTGGCCGCGGAAAAAGCCGGGCAGACGCCGGAAGACTTCATCCACGCGATCCAGATCGGCCACGAACGCGACTTCGCCGACTTCGGCGTCGCCTTCGACCACTACCATTCCACCCACTCGCCGGAAAACCGCGACCTTGCCACGCTGATCTACACGCGCCTGCGCGATGGCACACACGGCGACAAAGTGATCGCGCGACGCTCGATCCAGCAGTTGTTCGATCCGATCAAGCAGATGTTCCTGCCCGACCGCTACATCAAGGGCGAGTGCCCAAACTGCGGCAGCCCGGATCAATACGGCGACAACTGCGAAGTCTGCGGCAAGGCCTATTCTCCGACCGACCTGAAGAATCCGCGCTCGGTGGTGTCCGGTGCGACGCCTGAGCTGCGCGATTCCGAGCATTATTTTTTCGAGCTCGGAAAATTCGAAATCTTCCTGCGCGAATGGATGGCCGGCGAGCGCGCGCACAGCTCGGTCAAGGCCAAGCTCGGCGAATGGCTGGAAGGCGGACTGCGCGACTGGGACATTTCCCGCGACGCGCCCTACTTCGGTTTTCCGATCCCCGATGCGCCCGGAAAATTCTTCTACGTCTGGCTGGATGCACCGATCGGCTATCTCGCCAGTTTCAAGGCCCTGTGCGAAAGCGCAAAAGCCGGCGAACACGGCCTGTCGCCGGCGAGCTTCGACGAATTCCTGCGCACCGACAGTGCCGCCGAGATGCACCACTTCCTCGGCAAGGACATCATCAATTTCCACGGCCTGTTCTGGCCGGCGATGCTGCATGGCGCGGGCTTTCGTGCGCCGACCAAGTTGCACGTCAACGGTTACCTGATGGTGAACGGCGCGAAGATGAGCAAGTCGCGCGGCACTTTCATCATGGCGCGCACTTTCCTCGACGTCGGCCTGAACCCGGAAACGCTGCGCTATTACTTCGCGGCGAAATCCGGCGCCGGCGTCGACGATCTCGATTTGAATCTCGACGACTACGCGGCGCGCGTGAATGCTGATCTGGTTGGGAAATTCGTCAATATCGCCAGCCGCTGCGCGGGATTCATCAGCAAGCGTTTTGATGGCCAGTTGGCCAAGGCTCTGCCGGAGCCCGCGATGTACGCGCGCTTCGCAGCGGCGCTGCATGAAATTCGCGACTCGTACGCGGCCGGCGAATTCAGCCAGGCGATCCGCCAGGTGATGGCGCTCGCCGACGAGGCCAATCGCTACATCGATGAAAAAAAGCCATGGGTAATCGCCAAGCAGGACGGCGCCGACGCCGAACTGCAGGCTGTTTGCACGCAAGGATTGAATCTTTTCCGCGCCCTCGCCGCCGGCCTCAAACCGGTGTTGCCGTCGATATGCGCGCGTGCCGAAGCGTTTCTCGACGCGCCGGTCGCGCATTGGGACCACCTCGCGCAGCCGCTCATCAATCATCGCATCGCGACCTACGAACCCCTGCTCACCCGCATCGACCCTAAACAGATTGAAGCCATGATCGACGCCTCGAAAGAAACCCTGCAGCCCGCCGACGCTTCTGTAGGAGCGACGCAAGTCGCGAACGCGCAAGACGTCCAGACACCGATCGCGACTCGCGTCGCTCCTACGACGGCTACATCATCGACCATCACCATCGACGATTTCGCCAGGCTCGACCTGCGCGTCGGCACGGTGCTCGAATGCGCGTTCGTGGAAGGCTCGGACAAACTGCTGCGCTTCAAACTCGACGCCGGTGAACTCGGCGAGCGGCAGATTTTTTCCGGCATCCGCGCCGGCTATCCGGAACCGGAGAAACTCGTGGGGCGCAGCGTCGTATTCATCGCCAACCTCGCGCCACGCAAGATGCGCTTCGGCGTGTCCGAGGGCATGATCCTGTCGGCGGGTGGCGATGACGGCTTGTTTCTGCTCGATGCCGATGCCGGCGCGATGGCTGGCATGACGGTGAAATAGCCCCGCGTCTTGTAGGAGCGACGCAAGTCGCGACCTTCATCGCCAACAGGAAGATGTCGCGACTTGCGTCGCTCCTACAAAAAAACATGACCAACCTCTTCCTCATCCTGCTTGGCAGCGCCTTCGTCAACAATTTCGTGTTGGTGAAATTCCTCGGCCTGTGCCCGTTCATGGGCGCGTCGCGCAATCTCGATGCGGCTTACGGCATGGCGATGGCGACCGGCTTCGTGCTGACGCTGTCGGCGGCGTTCGCGTGGATGCTGCATCACTGGCTGCTGCAGCCGCTGGGCCTGGACTGGCTGCATACGCTGGCCTTCATTCTGGTGATCGCGACGGTGGTGCAGTT
>NZ_DATGBO010000114.1:0-13026 GCF_035312645.1 Arenimonas sp. | reverse complement strand
ACATCGTCAAGAAAAACGTATTGCCCAACGAGGGTCTTGGTTGATGCGAATGGTTCTGGCATTGCTGCTGTTGTTGCTGGTGGCGTGTTCGTCGTCGGTGACTGGCGATGCCGGAAAGTCCGCGCAGCCTGCAACCCGCGCACCCAGCACCTACCAGCAGAAGGTCATCGATTTCGTCGCCGCCCACGACACGCCGCGCGGCGTGATCGTGCATCTGTATCAGCGCTACAACGCCGGCAATCGCGATCGTTCCGTGGTCGATGTGATCGAATCGTCTGAGGCGGCCTACGAAGCGGTGACGCTGTCGGATTGCGTGAATCCGATCGTCGAGAAATCGCATGACGACGATCTCCTCAAGATTTCCGCGAAAATCGCCAAGGCCGGACTCACCGACGTCGTGATCGCCAAAGCCCTGGCCGTGCTGCCGAAAAAGAACCTGTCGCCGCTGCTTGCCGATGCGAAGCAGCCCGGCGAGAAACGCGTGCAGGCCGCGCTCGCTTCGCTGATGAACTATTCCAGCGATCCCGCCGGCGACACCGTGTCCCGCTACCGCGCCAACGCCGCTTTCTACTATTTTCTGAGCGCCGGCACCGACGGTGCCTGTGCCGCCACCCCCGAATTGCAGACACTCGTCGGAGCCCCGTTGAAATGACCGCCATCACCAAGATCCACGCCCGCGAAATCCTCGACAGCCGCGGCAATCCCACGCTGGAAGCGGAAGTCACGCTGAGCTCCGGCCACATTGGTCGCGCTGCGGTGCCGTCGGGCGCGTCGACGGGTTCGAAGGAAGCGGTCGAGTTGCGCGATGGCGACAAGACCCGCTACATGGGCAAGGGCGTGAAGAAAGCCGTCGCCAACGTCAACACGACGATCGCCGATGCGCTCAAGGGGTTTGATGCCGATGATCAGAAAGGGCTCGACGCACGCCTGATCAATCTCGACGGCACCGACAACAAGGGCCGCCTGGGCGCGAACGCATTGCTCGGTGTCTCGCTGGCGAATGCGCATGCGGTCGCCGCCGCGAAGAATCTCCCGCTCTGGGCGCATCTCGCCGGCGATCGCGCCGCGGTGTTGCCGGTGCCGATGATGAACATCATCAACGGCGGCGCGCACGCCGACAACAATGTCGACATGCAGGAATTCATGGTGTTGCCGGTCGGCTTCGGCACGTTCGCGGAATCGCTGCGCGCCGGCACCGAGATTTTCCATTCGCTCAAGTCGGTGCTGAAAGGTCGCGGCCTCAGCACCTCGGTCGGCGATGAAGGCGGCTTCGCGCCCGACCTGCGCTCGAACGAGGAAGCGCTGGAAACCATTCTCGAGGCGATCGGCAAGGTCGGTTACAGCGCTGGCGAAGACATTTTGCTCGGCCTCGACGTCGCCAGCACGGAGTTCTTCGAGAACGGCAAGTACAACCTTACCGGTGAAGGCAAACGCCTGACGTCGGAACAGTTCGTCGATTTTCTCGCCAATTGGGCCAAGCAGTACCCGATCGTCACTATTGAAGACGGCATGGCCGAGAACGACTGGGCCGGCTGGAAGCTGCTGACCGATCGCGTCGGCAAGGACGTGCAGCTGGTCGGCGACGATTTGTTCGTCACCAATCCGAAAATTTTCCGCGAGGGCATCGAAAAGAAGGTTGCCAACGCGATCCTGATCAAGGTCAACCAGATCGGCACGCTCAGCGAAACCCTGGAAGCGATCGCGATGGCCGATGCCAACGGTTATGCGGCCATTGTTTCGCATCGCTCCGGCGAGACCGAAGACACCACCATCGCCGACATCGCGGTTGCGACCACGGCGACGCAGATCAAGACCGGCTCGCTGTGCCGTTCCGATCGTGTCGCCAAGTACAACCAGCTGCTGCGCATCGAAGAAGCGTTGGGCGTGAAAGCGCGCTACGCCGGCCGCGATGCCTTCGTGAGCCTCAAGCGCTGACGTGAGCGGACTCCTGCGCCGCTGGTGGCCGATACTGGCCCTGATCGCATTGCTGCTCGCGCTGCAGTCGAAACTGTGGCTGGGCGAGGGCGGCTGGGACGATGCCCGCGCACTGCGTCAGACGGTCAGCGAACAACGCGCCGAAAACGCGCGACTGCAACAGCGCAACGACGCGCTGTCGGCGGAGGTCGAGGACCTGAAGTCCGGCGAGAACGCCGTCGAGGAACGCGCGCGCAGCGAGTTGGGTATGACCAAGCCGGGCGAGACTTTCTATCGCGTCGTCGATCCGAATGCTGCGGCGCCCGCGAACAAACCCGCGAGCGACGCCAACGCGGAACCGGTGCAATGACCTGGGCGGTGATGCCGGCGGCAGGCCGTGGCACGCGCTTCGGCAGCGAGACGCCCAAGCAGTATCTCGAAGTCGCCGGTCGCACTTTGATCGAACACAGCCTGCGCGCCTTGCTCGGTCATCCCGGCGTTGACGGCATCATGGTCGCGCTCTCGCCCGAGGATCCGTACTGGGCTGGCTGGCGCGAAATGGAAGGCAAGCCCATCCTCACCTGCATCGGCGGCGCCGAGCGCGCCGATTCGGTGTTGTCGGCGTTGCAGGCGTTGCCGGCGACAGTCAGTGAAGACCAGTGGGTGCTGGTGCATGACGCGGCGCGGCCCTGTCTGCGCGGCCTCGATCTCACGCGTCTGATCGCGATGGGCCAGGCCGACCCGGTTGGCGCGATTCTCGCCGCGCCGGTGCGCGATACCATCAAGCGCGCCGATGCGCAGGTGCGCATCAGCGCGACCGAAGCGCGCGATTCGCTCTGGCGCGCGCTCACGCCGCAGATGTTCCGCCGCGGCGGACTGACCCGCGCGATGCAGGCGGCGATGCGCACCGGCCTGGTCGTCACCGACGAAGCGATGGCGATGGAAAGGCTGGGCCTGAAACCGCTGCTGGTCGAAGGTTCGGAGGACAACATCAAGGTGACGACGCCGGCGGATCTCGCGCTCGCCGAGTTCATCCTCGTGCGCGGCTTGAACAAGCTTTCGTAGGGTTTTCAGGAACTGCAGGAGCGACGCGAGTCGCGAACGCCCGTTCCGAATACGTCGTACGTTTCTCTGGATTGGTTTCCGGCAAGGCATGGCATTTCGCGGCTCACGCCGCTCCTACAAGGATGGGTTCCCGTGACTGCGATACGTATCGGCCAGGGTTTCGACGTCCACGCCTTCGGCGATGGCGACCACGTGACGCTCGGCGGCGTGCGCATCGCGCACGAGCGCGGCATCGTCGCCCATTCCGATGGTGACGTGGTCATCCATGCACTCTGCGATGCCTTGCTCGGCGCACTGGCGTTGGGCGATATCGGCCAGCACTTTCCTCCCACCGATGCGCGCTGGAAGGGCGCGGACAGCCGGCAGTTCCTGCGTCATTGCGCGTTGCTGGTCGACCAGCATGGTTACGCGCTGGGCAATGCCGACATCACCGTGATCTGCGAACTCCCGAAGATCGGCCCGCATGCGGAGGCAATGCGTGCGGCGATGGCGCAGGATCTTGACGTGGGCATGGACCGCATCAGCGTCAAGGCCACGACTACCGAAAAACTCGGCTTCACCGGGCGCGGCGAAGGCATCGCGGCGCAGGCGATCGTGCTGCTGGTGAAAGCCTGATGTCGATCATCGAATCCGATGAATCGTCGTCGATGGCCGGCGACAGCACGCGGCATCCGCGCGCATTCGGCGCGGCCGTGCTTACGGCGGATTTCCGCACGCAGCCGGAAGATTTCGTGGTCGAGGAACTGCCTTCGTTCACGCCGACCGGCGAGGGCGAGCATCTGTTGCTCACCATCGAGAAGCGCGGACTCAATACCGTGTTCGTCGCCAAGGCGATCGCGCGCTGGGGCGGCATTGCGGAGATGGGCGTCGGCTATGCCGGCATGAAGGACCGCCATGCCGTGACGAGCCAGCGTTTCTCGGTGCATTTTCCGAAGCGGGTTTCGCCGGACATCGCCGGTCTGGTCAGCGATGATCTGCGCGTGCTCGAACATCATTGGCACAACCGCAAGCTGTCGCGTGGCGCGCTGGCCGGCAATCGTTTCATCCTGACGCTGCGCAATGTCGCCGGTATGCGCGAGGCGATCGAGCAACGCCTGGCCGACATCCGCGCGCATGGCATCCCGAACTATTTCGGCGAGCAGCGCTTCGGCCGCGATGGCGACAATGTCGAGGCGGCACTGCGCATGTTCGCCGGCGAACGGGTGAAGCGCGAGCAGCGTTCGATCTATCTGTCGGCTGCGCGCTCGGAAATGTTCAATGCCGTACTCGCTACGCGCATCGCTGCCGGCAACTGGAACAGCGGCGCGGAGGGCGAGGTCTGGATGCTCGACGGCACCCAGAGCGTGTTCGGCCCGGAGCCGGAGACCGAGACGATTCGTGAACGCACACAGGCGCAGGACATCCACCCCACGGGGCCGATGTGGGGCAAGGGCGAATTGCGTTCGCGCGATGCGGTGCGATTGCTCGAAGACGCCGCGCTGGCGCCGTTCGCCGCCTTGCGTGAGGGACTGGAAAGTGCCGACATGAAACAGGAGCGCCGTGCCCTGCGCGTACGCGTCAACGAATTGCGCTGGGAATGGCTGGATGCAGCGACGCTGCGTCTGGATTTCCGCCTGTCGCCCGGATCCTACGCGACCGAGGTATTGGCGGAATTGGGCGAGGTGAAACAACCGATGGGAAACCGCGGCATGTAGGAGCGGCGCAAGCCGCGATTTTTCCAATGTGCGACGCAATCTGGAGAAATCGCGGCTTGCGCCGCTCCTACGGTTTTTTTCAACGCTCGTCGAGCAGCACCAGGACGGCGCCGCTACCGCCCTGGTTGATCGGCGCCGAAGCGAACGCGAGCACGTCGCCGCGATGGCGCAGCACGCGGTCGACGAGCGACTTCAACACCGGTGCGCCTTCCGAACGCAGGCCTTTGCCGTGCACGATGCGCACGCAGGGATGGTGACCGCGACGTGCGGAGTTGAGGAATTGCTTGAGCAGGGCTTCGGCGTCGGCGGCACGCAGATGGTGCAGGTCGATTTCGTCCTGGATGCTGTATTCGCCGCGCTTGAGTTGCTTGAACACGCGCTCGGGCAATTCTGGGCGGCGATACGACAGCAGGTCGGCGGCATCGAGCGCGAGATCGGCCGGCGCCATCCGCGATTCGCGCAGGGCTTCTTCCTCGTCGATGCGCAGGCGCTTGGGTTCCGGCGGCGGGCCGGGGCGGGCGGGGACCACGGGCTCGGCCTCGATCCGCCGCACTTCGCCGATGGCGTCGCGGAACAACTCGGAATCTTCGGGGCTGATGCCGGGCGGCTTGCGTTTCATGGTCACAGACTAACCATCGCGACGACGAAGGCAAGCTGCCGCGGCCCGGTCGGCATCCGTTATCATCCGGGTTCAGAGGGAGTTCGATGCGCGTACTGGTAAGCAATGATGATGGCGTGGATGCGCCCGGCATTCGCCACTTGGCCGAGGCCCTGCGCCAGGCCGGGCATGCGGTGACGGTGGTGGCGCCCGATCGCGATCGTTCCGGCGCCAGCAATTCGCTCACGCTCGACCAGCCGCTGCGCGCGAAATCGCTGGGCAACGACGTCTGGAGCGTCGCCGGTACCCCGACCGACTGCGTGCATCTCGCGCTCGCCGGCATGCTCGCCTCCGATCCCGACATCGTGCTCTCGGGCATCAACAACACCTCCAATCTTGGCGACGACGTGATCTATTCCGGCACCGTCGCCGCTGCGATGGAAGGCCGCTGCCTCGGTCTGCCGGCGATCGCGATGTCGCTGTCGACGATCGATCACAAAGCGCAGCATTTCGAAACCGCGGCGCGCGCCGCCGTCGAGATCACGACACGCCTGATGTCCGATCCGCTGCCCGCCGACACCATTCTCAACGTCAACGTGCCCGATCTTCCCTGGGCGGAAGTGAAAGGTTTCGAAGTCACGCGTCTGGGTCATCGTCATCGCGCCGCGCCCTGCATCGCGCAGAACGACCCGCGCGGCCGTCCGATCTGGTGGATCGGTCCGCCCGGCGAAGCGCAGGACGCCGGCCCCGGCACCGATTTCCACGCGGTGCGCATGGGCTATATCTCGATCACGCCGATCCACGTCGACCTGACGCGCTACCAGGCGCTGGAAACGGTCGCAAGTTGGGTCGGCGGTTTGTCGGCAGCGCTGAAAGATTCCGCATGACACCGATCTATCGCCTCAAGCCGGAAGCCAAGGGCCAGGGCATGACCTCGCAGCGCGCGCGCGACCGCATGGTCGATCGCCTGCGCAGCGAAGGCGGCATCCGCGACGAACGCGTGCTCGCCGCCTTGCGTGGTCTGCCGCGACATCTGTTTCTCGATGAAGCACTGGCCTCGCGCGCCTACGAAGACGTCGCGCTGCCGATCGGCAACGGCCAGACGATTTCCCAGCCCTGGGTCGTTGCGCGCATGACCGAGGCGCTGCTCGAGCACGGCATGCCGAAGAAAGTGCTGGAGATCGGCACCGGCTCAGGCTACCAGGGCGCGGTGCTGGCGACGCTGGGGCTCGAGGTTTACACCGTCGAGCGCATCGAAGAACTGCTGCGCATCGCGCGCCGGCGCTTCCGCAATCTCGGCCTGAACCTGCGCACCAAGCACGACGATGGCCGCATGGGCTGGCCGGAATACGCGCCATTCGACGCGATCATCGTCACCGCGGCCGGCGCGCACCTCGACCGCAGCCTGCTCGATCAACTCGCCGACGGCGGCACGCTGATCGCGCCGGTCGGCGGCAGCACGAGCCAGAAACTGCTGCGCATGCGCAAGACCGGCGACGGCATGGTCGAGGAAGACCTCGGCAATGTCGTGTTCGTGCCGCTGGTGTCGGGGATCATCTGAATGCAAGGGACGCGATGAAGATTTTTCAGCCGATGTACGACCGCGCGATTGTCTGGTCGAAATACCGGCATGCGCCGTGGCTGCTGTTCGGTCTGAGCGTCGCCGAGGCGGTTTTTTTTCCGGTGATGCCGGAACTGATGCTCGCGCCGATGTGTCTGGCGCAACCGAAACGCGGCTTCTGGTTTGCGGCGATCAGTCTGCTCGGTTCCATCCTCGGAATGTGCGTCGGTTACGCGATCGGTTTCTACGCGATCGAATGGGCGATGCCGTTCATCGCGAAGATGGGTTATGCCGCGCAGTTCGACAGCATCAAACAGCAGGCAGCGGCGAACGGTTTTTGGCTGCTGTTGATCGCCGGGTTCACACCGGTGCCCTTCAAGATTTTCACGCTGGCTTCCGGTGCGGTCGGCATGCCGCTGCTGCCATTCTTCGCCGGTGCGACGATCGGCCGCGGTAAACGTGTGTTCCTTGTCGCCGGCGCGATCCGTCTCGGCGGCGAAAAAGCCGAAGCGGCCCTGCGCAAGAACATCGAACCCGTCGGTTGGGCTGCGCTGGTTCTGCTGGTCGGCGTGATCGCCTGGCTGTATCTGCGCAGCCATGGCGCGTGAGATTTTTCCCGCCTTGTGTTTGAATCGACCCGCATGCCGATGATCACGCCGCGACTGACCGGATTTCTGCTGATGGCCTTGATGGTCTCGGCCTGCACCAGCGCACGCGTTGTGCGCGAATATTATCCGGCGCAGGAAAATACGCCCGCACGATCGACGCGTCCGGCGGAAGGGTCGCCACGCGATGAGGTTGTCGAGACGCCAGCACCGCGTCCCGCCGTGCAGTCGTTGCCGACCGACAGGACCTATATCGTCAAGACCGGTGAAACCCTGTACGGAATTTCGACGCGCTTCGGATTGAAATTCACCGACGTCGCCGCCTGGAATCATATCGGCGAGCCGTACGCGATCCAGTCGGGGCAGCGCCTGCATCTGCAGGCGCCGGATCACGACGCCGCACCGGTCACCGCGACACAAACTGCGTCGACGACGACGCCCTCGGTATTCGAGCCGGTGTCGTCCGCGCCGCCGATCAAAAAGCCGGAACCGGTCGCCGCGCCGACGACCAAACCCGCACCGCCGTCAGCGTCGATTTCTCCGCCGACGACCAGCGCGAATGCGATTGCGAAACCGCCGATCGCGACACCGCCACCGATCATTCCAGCGCCGCCCGCTGTGCCCGTCGCGGTGCCGACACCGAACGTCGCTGCGTCGAATGCCGCAGAAACCGGCGGCGCAACGATCTCGATCCCCGGCGCGCCGAAATGGCGGTGGCCGACGCAGGGGCAGGTCACCGGAAATTTCGTCGCTGGTGACCAGACGCAGCAGGGCATCAATATCGCAGGCAAACCCGGGCAGACGATTCTTGCTGCGGCCGATGGCGTGGTCGTGTATTCCGGCGCTGGCCTGGTCGGCTACGGCGAGTTGATCATCATCAAGCATTCCGACGAATGGTTGTCGGCGTATGCGCACAATCGCCGCCGTCTCGTCGCCGAAGGCACGAAAGTGAAAGCCGGCGACGCGATCGCCGAAATGGGCCGTACCGGCGCCATCCGCGACATGCTGCATTTCGAGATCCGCCGCAATGGCAAGCCGGTGGATCCATTGCTGTTTTTGCCGAAGCAGTAATCGCACCTGTAGGAGCCAGCTTGCTGGCGACTCCGCTCCACGCAATGCAGAGATCACAAAGATTTCCGATCACAGCAAGCTGATGAGTGGGAGGTAGTTGCTGCTGAGGAAAGCTTGGTCGCCGGCAAGCTGGCTCCTACGCACATTTCCCGTGAACTTTTCCGAGAGGTGACTGATGGATGCATCGTCGATATCCCGATACCTGGATGAACGCTTCGAAAAGTTCGAGATGCCCTGCTTCTCGAACATGAATGTCGACTACATCAGCTCGCGGTTGTCGGTTCACGTGTCGTCGGACTCCTGGATGCTCCTTTTCAACTCCATCGTCTGGTGGCCGGCGGCGGATGGGCTGCAGGGCATGATCGAGGTCGTTGGCCCGGGGGTCAGGGGCATGCAGGGTTTCGACAACGATCGCTCTACCTGCCCGGGCGTTGTCGAAACCGATGATTCCGGCGACGAAATTGTTGCCGTGTCCGTGCGCGGTCGCCCGGTTGAGCTGTCGAGTCTCGCGATAGAGCCCGACTTCGATCTGCAGGCGGACATGGGTTTCTGGACGGCCGTTGCCCTGCTCGATGACTACCGCGAATCGTTGTTGGCGAGCAAAGAAGAATGGGCGCCGTTCGTGCCGGCGCAGTTCAAGCAGGTTCTGCAGCTCGACGCCTGGCAGCAACCGGATTTCGATACGCCGCCCAGTCAAACCGAAACCTTTTCCCGCATCTCCTCAGCGATCGCATCCGGAGACTTTCGCGACTGCGAGATTTGCGCGGCACCGAATACCGACTGGGCGCGCTGGCTGCCGAAATAAGTCTCGCCCGACCAAGCTTGCCTCAGCAGCAACTACCTCCCATTCACCAGCTTGCTGTGATTGGAAGTTTTTGTGCGATCCCTGCATTTCCTGACCCGACGCAACGACACACCGGCGAATCCGCTGCTGTTCCTGCGCAAGCAGCAAATCGCAGCTATTGTTCGTTCGGTGGTGTCGTCGCGGAGGTCTTCGCCGTCGGGCTGATCGCCAGATCGACGCGCCGGCCGTTCAGCGGTTCGTTGAGCAGGCCGGTGTGCGTGTAGTTGTAGTTGTGCGTGTGCTGCTTGAAGCGCGCATCCATCTGCTCGATGCGTGCCTGTGCCTTGGCCAGTTCGCGTTCCAGGCGCGCGACGCGATCGTCGATCGACATCTGGCTCAGCGTCACCGCTTCCGACATGGCGCTTCGCTGGTAGGTTGCGGTGGTTTCCTGCGCGCGCATCGGGCTGCAAATCGCCAGGCCCAGCGCGAGGCTGAGAAAGAAAAGCGGCGAGGGCATCTTTTTCATTTCGTCCATCCTTCCGGCATCGGTGAAAAAACCTTGTATCGGTGAACATAAGGGCCGGCGACGCTATCGCCGGATTCGGTGTCCACCTGCACGGCGACCTGATCGAGGTCAGCAACGTTCGCGGGTGATTGCGTCAGTGTCGCAACGATCTGCGTATCGCTCCAGCTCACCACCGTCAGCGCGATCGATTGTGGAAGCCGCGCGATCAGGGCGATGCTGCCCGCATGGTCGCCGAAGCCACAGCCGGTGATGCGCCACTCCCCGCGCGCGCTGAACACCACGCCGCTGGACTTTCCATCAACAGCGACAATCCGCGGCGTCGGGTTCCCGACGCAGGGGGCCGTGATCGCCGCGTTGGTCGCGATTGCCGACGCGGGAGCGAGCTGCGCCTTTACCGCCATCGCATCGTGGCGTCGTGGCATCGGGGCGAGATAATAGATCGCTGCGGTTGCACCGCGACCGCCGGGCGTTTTCACCATGACGCTCAACGGTCCGAGGGGGGAAGTGATTTTTCTCAACGCGTTGGTCGCATCGCTGTTGAGTCTGACGAACGCGTGATCGAAGCTATGCAAGCTACGGGTTCCTTCGCGCGAATCATCAATCAGCGAAATCAGCGAACCTTCCTTGCCGAAGCCGATGATTTCCGGATTGGCGTCGTCGAAGGAATACAAACCACAGCCCTCGATCATGAACACGTAGGCGTAGCTGTCGGGATCGTCCGACGTCGTGCCGACCGGGATGACGGTGTTGTTCTGCCAGGGCTCGTCGTTGATCGGGTAGACACGGGTGATGATCGGCGGCCCGCGATAGTTGACAGTGCATTTCCCTGGCGCCTGGATGCTTTCGCGATCGTTGCGCGGAGCGGTGTGAGCTGCCGATGCATCGGCAGGTTCGGACGCGCTGCCGTCGACAGCCGGGGCCTGCGCTGGTGCGGAAGTACTTTCACTGGTGTGGGTGATCGGCACTTTGGGCGCGGCCATCTGGGCGCTGGCGCAGATCGGCAGCGACAGCAGCAGTGCGACGGCGAGATTCTGGACGGAAACAGCCATGCGGGCTCTCCTTGTTTTTGCGACTGGCGCGAACGCGGTCAATCCTTGATGCCGGCGCAATTGGCGCCCAACCAACGGCCGGATTCCTCGATATGGATTTTCGCGCCGGTCGCGGTCCCGATGATGTCGATGACGCCGGTCATCTGGGTCTGGCTGGGAGCGGAAATGGTGCCGGTGCCGGTATGCGGATTGTCGCCGGTGCAGACCATGCGCAATTTTCGCTGCGTCGGTGACTCGCTGATCACAGTAGTGCGGCAGCCCTCGTCGTCATCGCCATTCTTTCCGAAAGTGTCCGGGTTTTTCAGGTCTGCCGCAGTGAGGCATTCCTTGAAAACGCGACTCGTGGTTTTTCCTGAGCGCGCCTGCATCGCCGCCTGTATTTTTGTTCGTTGTTCGGGCGACATCTGGGCAAGGCTCGCGGCGGGGATCGGATTGCCGTTCATCGTCGTGCGCAAGGTCAATTCCCAGGCGCCGGGCTTGACGTTGAGCGGCGTGTTGCTGGCCAGGGCGGTGCTGGCGAGAACGATGGCAACCAAGGCGAGGTGACGTGGTGCGGGCATGATGCAGATCTCCTGGCACGATGTTGGGAATCGATGATCAGGGCGGTTGCGCCGTCCTGGGCTGGCGCTTCGATCAACGCCGGTGCGACGTGCTTGCGGACAGCGATGATCCGCAAAATGCCGGAGAGCCCACGATTTCCTGTTCAGTTTGTTGAAATAGCTCGCCCGGCCACCGGTAGGAACCAGCAAGCTGGCTCCCACGAAAAGCAGGCGATAAAAAACCCGCGATTGCTCGCGGGTTTTTTTGTGGGCTGCGGCGAATTGAATCGCCCTCACCCCGACCCTTTCCCAAAGGGAGAGGGATCAACGTCGGGTTGGCAGTTACTTCAGACCTGCATCGCCTTCGCCACTTCCGCTGCGTAGTCTTCGACCACTTTCTCGATGCCTTCGCCGACGGCGAGACGCTGGAAGGTGATCACTTCGGCGCCGGCGGCTTTCAGCACGGCGTCGACGCTCTGGTCGGTGTTCAGCGCGTACGGCTGGCCGGTCAGAGTGACTTCGTTGATGATCTTGGCGATCTTGCCGCTGATGATCTTCTCGAGGATGTCGGCCGGCTTGGCCTTTTCCTTCTCGGACATCTTGGCGAGCTCGATTTCCTTTTCCTTGGCGATGAAATCGGCCGGGACGTCGGAAGCCTTGATGTACGGCGGATTCATCGCTGCGACGTGCATCGCCAGACCGCGTGCGAGTTCGACATCGCCACCCTTGATTTCGACCAGCACGCCGATGCGGCCACCGTGCACGTAACCGGCGACGATGTTGCTGCTGTCGAGTTTGACCAGGCGACGCACCTGCACGTTTTCACCGACCTTGGCGATCAGCGCGGCGCGGGCTTCCTCGACGGTGCCGCCGCCGAGCTTGGCCGACTTCAGCGCATCGGCATCGGCCGCGCCGGAGGCGAGGGCGGTGTCGGCGACGCCGTTGGTGAACGAGATGAAGTTCTCGTCTTTCGCCACGAAATCGGTTTCGGAATTGATCTCGACGAGCACGGCCTTGCCGCCGTTCGCGGCAAGCACGACGCGGCCTTCGGCG
This sequence comes from Arenimonas sp., assembly GCF_035312645.1. Classification (GTDB taxonomy): domain Bacteria; phylum Pseudomonadota; class Gammaproteobacteria; order Xanthomonadales; family Xanthomonadaceae; genus Arenimonas. The sequence goes on along the minus strand of NZ_DATGBO010000114.1, from coordinate 567 downwards.
GCGACGCGACCGGCTTTCTTGTCGGCCTTGGCGAGACCGGTCTTGCGCAGGGATTCCATCGCGACGTCGATGTCGCCGTTGTTCTCGGCGAGAGCCTTCTTGCACTCCATCATGCCGGCGCCGGAGCGCTCGCGCAGTTCCTTGACCAGGCTGGCGGTGATTTCCATGGGTGTTCCTCTCAGATTCGTTGAAGCGGTGCTTCGATGAGGCGGCGCGACGACAAGGCCGTCACGCGCAGAAGATTTGTTGCTGCAGGTTTTCGAAACACCGGGAGCAGCAGGCTGCTCCCGGGTTTCACCGCGGCGTCGCGATTACTTGCGGTCGCCGCGCGGAGCAGCGCGGTCGCCGTCACGGCGCGGAGCGCCACGCTTGGCCGGCGCACGGCGCGGTGCGCCCTTGTCTTCCTTCTTGCCGACCGGATTGCCTTCGGCGTCGAGCTCGACGAACTCGTCGTCGCGGTTGGCGACGATCGGCGCAGCGGCCTTGCCTTCGAGCACCGAGTCAGCGGCAGCGCGCACATACAGCTGCACGGCGCGGATGGCGTCGTCGTTGCCCGGGATCGGGTAG
>NZ_DATGBO010000113.1:0-15335 GCF_035312645.1 Arenimonas sp. | reverse complement strand
GATGCTGATGGCGGCGTGGAAAATCGCGCCGGCGCTGGCGATGGGTAACTCGGTGGTGCTCAAGCCTTCTGAAAAATCGCCGCTGACCGCGATCCGCCTGGCCGAGCTGGCGATCGAAGCCGGCATTCCGCCCGGCGTGTTCAACGTCGTACCCGGTTTCGGCAAGGGCGCGGGCGAGCCGCTGGCGATGCATATGGATGTCGACGGACTGGTGTTCACCGGCTCCACCGCGGTCGGCAAGTTCCTGCTCGAGTGCGCCGGTCGCTCGAACATGAAACGTGCCTACATGGAATGCGGCGGCAAGAGCCCGAACCTCGTATTCGCCGATGCGCCCGATCTGAAGTCGGCGGCGGTCGCGGCGGCGAGCGGAATTTTCTACAACCAGGGCGAGGTCTGCACGGCCGCGTCGCGGCTGCTGGTCGAGCATTCGATCAAGGACGAATTCCTTGCGATGGTGGTCGAGGCCGGCAAGCGCATGCCGCCGAAACATCCGTTCGAGCCCGGCGCGCGCATGGGCGCGATCGTCGACGAAGGCCAGATGCAGCGCGTGCTCGGTTACATCGACAAGGGCCACGCCGAAGGCGCGAAACTCGCGCTGGGCGGCAAGCGCGTGATGCCGGAAAGTGGCGGTTATTACATCGAGCCGACGATCTTCGAAGATGTCGCGCACGAGATGACGATTTCCCGTGAGGAAATCTTCGGGCCGGTATTGTCGGTCATCAGTTTCGACAGTGAGGACGAAGCGCTGCGCATCGCCAACGATTCGCCGTATGGCCTGGCCGCCGGCGTGTGGACGAATGACCTGTCGCGAGCGCACCGCGTCGCGCGCAAGCTGCGCGCCGGCAGTGTCTGGGTCAACTACTGGGATGGCGGCGACATGACCGCGCCGTTCGGCGGCTACAAGCAGTCGGGCAACGGCCGCGACAAATCCCTGCATGCCTTCGACAAATACACCGAGGTCAAGGCGACCTGGATCAATTTGAATCCTTGATCGCAACGCCTTCGTAGGAGTCAGCTTGCTGGCGATCAAGCAGCTGCTACCTGCTTGCAGGCATCGGGTCTTTGTCGCCAGCAAGCTGGTTCCTACGACTACAGCTCGCCGTAGAATTTCCACTCCGCCGGCAAATCCTCTTTCGGTGCTTCGCCTAGCAGGCGCGAGCGCACCACCGACACCGGCATCGGCCCGCCCATCAGGATCGCGTCGTGGAATTGCCGGTCGGTCATTTTCCCCGAATCGACCAGCTCGTGATGCAAGGCGCGGAACTGCAGTCCTCCCAGCATGTAGGCCGCCTGGTAGAGCGGTCCGTAGTCGCCAGCGAAGCTGCGGCGCACTTCCGCAGCGGCGTTCTCGCGTTCGTGGCCGACGCGCGTGACCAGCAGGTCGATCGCCTGCTGCGGCGTCATCTTGCCCATGTGGAAAGACAGTGAAAACAGGATGCGCGCGGCGCGGTGGCTACGCCAGAACAGCATACCGAGTCTTTCTTCGGGCGTTTTCGCGAAGCCGCGATCGTACAGCTGCATTTCCCAATACAGCGACCAGCCTTCGATCCAGAACGGTGTCTCGAACATCCGTCGCTGCGTCTGGTAACGCGTGTTGTAGAAAAACTGCAGGTGATGGCCGGGAATCAGTTCGTGGTGCACCACCGCGCGCGAGAAGTAGCGATTGTTGCCGCGCAATGTCATTTCGCGCTTGTCCTGCGGCATGGACTCGTTCGGATACGCGACCCAGACATCCTCGCCGCCGAGGAAAAACGGCGCCTGCAATTGTTCCTCGGGCGTGAGCATGGTCATGCGCCAATCGTGTTTGGCCAGCTCCGGAACGGTGACGAGATCGTTCTTCGTCACGTAGTCGATCGCTTCATCGGCCAGTCGCACGACCAGTTTCGGCTGCTCGCCCAGCGCCGGGCCATCCTGTTTGATCTTGTCCAGGGCCTGGTGCCAGTCGGCGTAACCCATTTCCTTGGCGGTCTTCGTCATCTCGCCCTGGCACCAGTTCAATTCACGCTCGGCCAGCGTGATGATCTGCTCGGGCGTGTACGGAATCATTTCGTGGCGTAGGCCCGCGACCAGTGCGTCGCGGCCGATCGGGTCGCCGATGATGGTTTCCGGATTCGCCGCGCCCGCGAGCTTGTCGCGCAGCAGGTGCGAGTAGGAATCCATCTGCTTGTCCAGCGCCTCGTAAGGCTGCTTGCTCCACCAGCTGAATTCCGGGTCGTAGCCGTTGTAGAAGGTGTACCAGTCCTTGAGATCGCCGCGCACGCCGTCGAGCAGATGCGCGGCACGGTAGGCGATGATCGGATCGTGCACAGGCGCTGCGTTGGCGTCGTGCTCGATCTTCGCCTGCAGGTCGGCCAGCGCCTTGCGCGCGGTGTTGAGCACTTCGGCGCTGGCACGGCCATCGGCATAGTGGAGGGCGCGACGCTCTTCGCCGAGTGCGATCAAGGTGTCGACTTTCGGCAGCAGCGGCGCCGCCTGGCGATAGCGTTCGCGTTCGAAATCGAGTTGTTGCAGGCGATAGGCGAGTTCGCGCTTGAACAGCGCGTAGTCGATCTTGTCCTCGAGCCCGAGCGAGGCGTAGTCGAACTCGCCGAGCCGCGACTGCCAGCTCTTGTACAGCGCTGTCAGCGCCGCCTGTCGCTGCGGGCCGGCGGTGATGTCGTGGGTGTGGCCAACGCTGTCGACGTCGGCGAGGAAGCGTTGCAGCACCGGCGCCAGGCGCTGGCTGTTGACCGGCATGTCGGCCAATGCAGGCGCCGTGATCGGTGGTTCGGCCGCCGCGGTGCAGGCGATCATCGCCCCGAGGCACAACGTCAGCAGGCGAGGGGCGATGCGCATCGAATGACTCCGGTGGTCAGGCGGGCAGATGTTGCCGCGCGGTGTTCTGGATGAATTGCAGCAGCGACGCCAGGCCATTGCTGCGCGTCGGCGAAAGATGTTTGGCGAGGCCGATGTCAGCGATGTAGTCGGGCTGGGTCGCGAGGATTTCCGCGGCACTGCGCCCGGAATAAACCCGCAGCGCGAGATAGATCAGGCCGGAGACGATGGTGGAATCGCTGATCGCGTGGAAGTCGAGCTTGCCGGCGTCGCCCTCGGGCACGATCCAGACCATCGACTGGCAGCCGAGCAGGCGGTTGCTTTCGTTCTTCCATTCTTCGGGTAGCGGCGGCAGGCGCTTGCCGAGATCGATAAGGTATTGGTAGCGCTCCGACCAGTCGCCGAAAAACGCGAATTCCTCGGCAATGACGCGCTGTGCATCGGCGGCAGTGGCTTCGGTGGGGAAGGGGCTGGAAATCATTGGGATTGTCGGCGCAGCGACATCAGCCACGCCGCCAGCGCACGCCCTGCGCCGTGTCCTCGATCAGCACGCCTTCGTCAGCGAGCTGTTTGCGGATCGCATCGGCACGGGCGAAATCGCGGGCTTTCTTGGCGATGTTGCGTTCGTCGACCAACGCCTGGATGCGGGTTTCGTCGCCGGCATCACTACCGCGGGAAAACCAGGCTGCTGGATCTTGCTGCAGCAGGCCGAGGATTTCGCCGGCCGCGAGCAGGTCCGATTTCAGCCTGGCGAGCTCGGTGTTTTCGACAGAATCCTTGTCGGCATGCGCGGTCTTGTTGCGAAGTCCGCGGGCATCGCCGGCAAGTCGGGAAATTTCCGCCAGCACCGCCGGCGTATTCAGATCGTCGCAGAGCGCGCTCTCGACACCCGACGGCAGAGCGGCGGGCGGCGCCGGAACATCGGCAAGGTCACGCAAGGTTCCATACAGCCGATCCAGCGTCTTGATGCTTTGTTCGATCAGCGCATCCGACCAATCCAGCGGCTGCCGGTAATGCGCCGACAGCAGCGCGAAACGCAGCGCTTCGGGCGGATGCTTGGCCAGCAATTCATGCAGCACGCTGACATTGCCCAGCGATTTCGACATTTTTGTGCCGCCCATGTCGAGCATGCCGTTGTGCACCCAGAAACGCGCAAACACCTTGCCGCCGTGCGCGCAGGTGCTCTGCGCGACTTCGTTTTCGTGGTGGGGGAACAGCAGGTCGTTGCCACCGGCGTGGATGTCGATGGTCTCACCGAGATGCGCTTCGGCCATCGCCGAGCATTCGATATGCCAGCCCGGACGGCCGATGCCCCAGGGCGAATCCCAGCCCGGAAGATCGGGCGTGGATGGCTTCCAGAGCACGAAATCACCGGCATCGCGCTTGTACGGGGCGACGTCCACGCGTGCACCGGCGATCATTTCGTCCATCGGCCGGCGCGACAGCTTGCCGTAATCGCCGTAGCTGGCGATCGAGAACAGCACGTGGCCATCGGCGGCATAGGCATGTCCACGGGCGATGAGCTGCTCGATCATCGCGATGATCTGCGGGATGTGCTCGGTGGCGTGGGGCTCGACATCGGGCGGGGTGATGCCCAGCATCGCCATGTCCTCGCGATAGATCGCGGTGAACTTGTCGGTGATCGTGGTGATCGGCACGCCCAGTTCCTGGGCGGCTGTGTTGATCTTGTCGTCGACGTCGGTAATGTTGCGTGCGAACACCAACTTGGGATAGCGACGACGCAGCAGCTTGGCGAGGACGTCGAACACCACCGGCCCGCGGGCGTTGCCGATATGCACGTAGTTGTAGACAGTGGGGCCGCACAGATACATCGTCACCCGCGCGGGATCGAGGGGGGCGAAGGCTTCGAGACGGCGGTGCAGGTTGTTGTAGAGATGCAGGTCCATCGGGCAAGTCTAGCAAGGCTTGCAAGGGCCTTAACGAAAATCTTAGGTTCGGGTTCAGTGACAGAATGCTTGAATCCAGCCCCGGCACAGGCGCAGGACCCGAGGGTATCGGGGAATGCGATACACGCGGGCGGCATCCTGGAAGATCACCGCCGCGCCTGTGCTACTCATGGAAAAGGAAGGGATATGCGTCGCATCGCCACTCATCGCATTCTGCTGGTCCTTGTGGCGATGCTCCCAGGTGTGGCGCCTGCGCAATCACCCGATGAGAACGTGACCTACGGCTATGCCCAGGTCCTGCGCGTGACGCCCGTCTATGAAATCTATCGCACGCATGTGCCGGAACAACATTGCGATGGCCAGGCCGTGCGCGATGGTGGTAATTCGAACGGTGGCATGGTGATCGGTGCCGTGGTCGGCGGTGCCCTCGGCAACCAGGCCGGAAAAGGCGATGGCCGCAAGGCTGCGACCGTTGCCGGCGCGGTGATCGGTGGTGGCATCGGCCGCCATGTCGACAGGAACAATGGTTCATCGGCGGCGCCACGTTGCCGGGTCGTCGAGGTCGAGCACGAGGAGCGTCGCCTCGCTGGCTACGATGTCGAATACCAGTATCGCGGCGACAAATACATGTCGCGGCTGCCCCAGGACCCCGGCAATCGCCTGCGGGTCCGGGTTTCGGTGACCCCCGATGCCCCCGCGCTGGGGATCCGCTGAGTTGCGGACTCCTCTGCGGGCTGCAATACTCCGCGCCATGAGCGCCCTCAAGCCCAACGCTGACGTCCTGACCTCTGCCTACATGGCGGCAGGCATGACTTCGCGTGCGCGTCGACCGGAAACCTATCCTGCAGCTGGGTAACCGGGCGTCATCACACATACACCGGAAAAGCCCAGCCTCGCGCTGGGCTTTTTTTTGCGCCGAAATTCCCTCTTCTATTCATCATCGCGAACATCACCGGACCCTCGAAATGAAGCATTTCCTCAACACCCAGGATTGGACCCGCCCCGAACTTGACGCCTTGCTGGCGCAGGCGGCCGCCTTCAAGCGCAGCAAGGCCGGCGACCAGCTCAAGGGCAAGAGCATCGCCCTGGTGTTCTTCAATCCCTCGTTGCGCACACGCACCAGTTTTGAGCTGGGTGCATTCCAGCTTGGTGGACATGCTGTAGTGCTGCAGCCCGGCAAGGACGCCTGGCCGATCGAATTCAATCTCGGCACGGTGATGGATGGCGACACCGAGGAGCACATCGCCGAAGTCGCGAAAGTGCTATCGCGCTACGTCGACCTGATCGCTGTGCGCGCCTTCCCGAAATTCCAGGACTGGTCTTTCGATCGCGAAGACCAGGTGCTGCGCGGCTTCGCGAAATATTCGACGGTGCCGGTGATCAACCTCGAAACGATCACCCACCCCTGCCAGGAACTGGCGCATATCCTCGCGCTGCAGGAAAAGTTCGGCACCAGCGACTTGCGCGGCAAAAAGTACGTGCTGACCTGGACCTATCACCCGAAGGCGCTGAACACTGCCGTCGCGAATTCCGCGCTGACCATCGCCACGCGCATGGGCATGGACGTGACCCTGCTGTGCCCGACGCCCGATTACATCCTCGACGAACGCTACATGGGCTGGGCCGCGCAGAACGTCGCCGAAAGCGGCGGTTCGTTGCGGGTCAGCCACGACATCGCCTCTGCTTATGCCGGCGCCGACGTCGTCTACGCAAAGAGCTGGGGCGCCCTGCCGTATTTCGGCAACTGGGAAAAAGAAAAACCCATCCGCGACCAGTACAAACACTTCATCGTCGACGAAGCCAAGATGGCGCTGACCAACCGCGGCGTGTTCAGTCACTGCCTGCCGCTGCGCCGGAACATCAAGGCCACCGATGCCGTGATGGATTCGCCGGCCTGCATCGCCATCGATGAAGCCGAGAATCGCCTGCATGTGCAGAAGGCGATCATGGCGGCCTTGGTGCGGGAGACGGGAGAGGGGAGACGGGAGAGGTAGAAGTTCTTTCGTTCCGCTGCTCTTCTCGCCAAACGAATTCATCAAGGTCAATTAGCCATGTCAAACAACGCTGTGTCGTCCCCTGTTTCCTCTCTCCCGTCTCCCGATAAAGACATCGTCCTCGCTTTCTCCGGCGGCCTCGACACCAGCTTCTGCGTGCCGTATCTGCAGGAGCGTGGTTATGCGGTGCATACCGTGTTCGCCGATACCGGTGGTGTCGATGCCGAGGAGCGCGATTTCATCGAAAAACGCGCCGCGGAACTCGGTGTCGCCTCGCACGTGACGGTCGATGGCGGCCCGGCGATCTGGGCCGGTTTCGTCAAGCCTTTCGTCTGGGCAGGCGAGGGCTATCAGGGTCAGTATCCGTTGCTGGTATCGGATCGCTACCTGATCGTCGAAGCGGCGATCGCGCGCTGTCAGGAACTCGGCACGAAATTCATCGCGCATGGTTGCACCGGCATGGGCAACGATCAGGTGCGTTTCGATCTCGCGGTGAAGGCGCTCGGCGATTACACGATCGTCGCGCCGATCCGTGAAATCCAGAAAGAACATACGCAGACCCGCGCCTACGAACAGAAATATCTCGAAGACCGCGGCTTCGGCGTGCGTGCCAAGCAAAAGGCCTACACGATCAACGAAAACCTGCTCGGCCTGACCATGTCCGGCGGCGAGATCGACCGTTGGCAGGCGCCGGGCGAGGGGGCGCGCGGCTGGTGCGCACCGCGTGGCGAATGGCCGATACAGCCGCTGCAGGTGAAGCTCGCTTTCGAGAATGGCGAGGCGGTGTCATTGGACGGCGAGCGCATGCCCGGCCATCTGATGCTGGCCAAACTCAACCAGCTGTTCGCGAAGTACGGCGTCGGTCGCGGCATGTATACCGGCGACACGACGATTGGTCTCAAGGGCCGGATTATTTTCGAAGCACCGGGTCTGATCTCGTTGCTCGTCGCGCATCGCGCGCTGGAAGAAACCGTATTGACCAAGGCGCAGAACCGCTTCAAGCCGGCCGTCGCCAAGCAGTGGGTCGAACTGGTTTACGAAGGCTTCTATCACGATCCGTTGAAGTCCGATCTCGAGGCGTTTCTCGCTTCCAGCCAACGCAAGGTCAACGGCGAAGTCACGCTGGAAACCCAGGGTGGCAGCGTGCAGGCCGTTGCTGTTTCCTCGCCGCACATCCTCAACGCCAAGGGCGCGACCTACGCACAGTCGGCTGATTGGGGCGTCGCGGAAGCAGAAGGTTTCATCCGTCTGTATGGCATGAGCAGCACGCTGTGGGCCGAGGTAAATCGCTGACACACACGTAGGAGCGATGGCAATCGCGACCGCGCCCGCATCACCGAACCCAGTCGCGATTGCCATCGCTCCTACAGGTCATCAAGGGACACCATGTTGAACAACACTCTCAAGCACCTCGATGCGCTTGTCGGATTCGATACGCGCAATCCGCCGCGGGCGATCGGCACCGGCGGCATCTTCGACTATCTGCGCGCGAATCTGCCGGGCTTCCGCATCGATGTCGTCGACCATGGTGCCGGCGCGGTGTCGCTGCTCGCCGTGCGTGGGCAGACACCGAGGTTGTTCAACGTGCATCTCGACACCGTGCCGAGCTCGCCGGCATGGACGGCCGATCCGCTCAAATTGCGCGTGACGGGTGATCGCGCGATCGGCCTGGGCGCCTGCGATATCAAAGGTGCTGCGGCGTGTTTGCTGGCAGCTGCGGAAAACAGCAGTGGTCCGGCCGCTTTCCTGTTCAGTACCGACGAGGAGGCCAACGACGCGCGCTGCATAGACGCCTTTCTCAAGACCGATCATGGTTTCCGCGAAGTGATCGTCGCCGAACCGACGCTGGCCGAAGCGGTGCTCGCGCATCGCGGCATCGTTTCCGTTCGCATGTTGTTCAAGGGGCAGGCGGGGCACGCATCGAACGCAAACGCGATGGAACTCAGTGCACTGCACCAGGCGATGCGCTGGGGCGGCAAGGCGCTCGATCATGTCGGCGCGCTGTCGCATCTTCGCTTCGGTGGGATGACCGGGTTGCGTTTCAATATCGGCCGCGTCGAAGGCGGCATCAAGGCGAATATGATCGCGCCATCGGCGGAGGTGCGCTTCGGCTTCCGGCCGCTGCCATCGCAGAATTTCGATGCGTTGCATGCAGATTTCCGCGGCTTCGCCGACAGCGGTGCACTTGCGGAGTACGAGGAAACCTTCCGCGGCCCACCGCTGCCATCGGGCGACGTCGCCAATGCGGAGAACCGCCGCCTCGAAGCACGCGATCTCGCTGATGCGCTCGCCATGCCGATCGGCAACGCCGTCGATTTCTGGACCGAGGCCTCGCTGTTTTCCGCGGCCGGCCTGACCACGCTCGTCTACGGCCCCGGCGACATCGCGCAGGCGCATACCGCTGACGAATGGGTCGCACTCGATCAGCTCGCGGCCGTTGCAAACACCTATCAACGCATCTTCGGCTGACGTCATGAACGATACCCGCACCACCATCGTCCGCTTGCTCTCCAACATGGCCAGCGCCAAGGAGATCCAGCAGTACCTCAAACGCTTCTCGCAGCTGGATGCGGCGCGCTTCGCCGTGGTCAAGGTTGGCGGCGCGATCCTGCGCGACGAACTCGACGCGCTGGTGAGCTCGCTCGGCTTTCTGCAGCAGGTCGGGCTCACCCCGATCGTCGTGCACGGCGCCGGCCCGCAACTCGACGAGGAAATGCAGGCTGCGGGAATCGAAAAGCAGCTTGCCGATGGTCTGCGCGTGACGTCGCCGGAAGGCCTCGGCGTCGTGCGCCGCGTGTTCCAGCAGCAGAATCGCCGCCTCGTCGATGCCCTTGTCGAAGACGGCGTGCGCGCCACCTCGGTGATCGGCGGCGTATTCGAATCGGTCTTCCTCAACAAAAAGAAATATGGTCTGGTCGGCAAGGTCAATGCCGTGCACACCGAAGCCATCCACGCCGCGATCAAGAACGGCTCGATTCCGGTCATCGCTTCGATGGGTGAAACCGCGAGCGGGCAGATCCTCAACATCAACGCCGACTGGGCCGCGAACGATCTCGTCAAGGAATTGCAACCGTACAAAATCGTGTTCCTGACCGGCACCGGCGGCCTGCTCGATGGCGACGGCCGCCTGATCGACTCGATCAACCTGAGTACCGAATACGAAGAACTGATGCAGCAGGACTGGTTGCATTCGGGCATGCGCGTGAAGATCGAACAGATCCACGACCTGCTGATGGCGCTGCCGCCGTCGTCGTCGGTGTCGATCACCAAACCCGATGAGCTGGCGAAAGAACTTTTCACCCATCGCGGCTCTGGCACATTGGTCCGGCGCGGCGAGAAGATCCTGTGCGCGACCGACTGGTCGCAGGTCGATCGCGATCGTCTGCAGACCCTGGTCGAGTCCGGGTTTGGTCGCAAGCTCAAGCTCGATTATTTCGAGACGACGAAGCCGTACCGTATCTACTACAGCGAACACTACCGCGCCGCGCTGATCCTCACGCTGGAAGAAGGCATCCCGCACCTCGATAAATTCGCCGTCAGCGAAGACGCGCAGGGTGAAGGACTCGGCCGCGCCGCCTGGCAGGTGATGCGGCATGAGGTGGAGCGATTGTTCTGGCGTTCGCGCGCCGACAATGCGATCAACGATTTCTACTTCGACGAGGCCGATGGCTGCCACAAAGGCGAGAAGTGGAATGTATTCTGGTACGGGCTGGAATCGTTCGACGATATCCGCTTTGCCGTCGATCACTGCCGGGCGCGCCCGGCCACGCTGAAGGGCTGAACATGAGCGCTGCAAACACGCATTGGGTAACGCCGGTGAGTCTGGCGGGGAAACACGTCCAGCTCGAACCCTTGGCGCGCGATCATGCAAAAGCGCTGGGCGCGGCAGCGAGCGATGGCGACATCTGGAAGCTCTGGTACACGGCGGTGCCCGCGCCCGATCAGGCGGAAACGTACATAGAAACAGCACTGGCGCAGCGCGAAATCGGCAAGGCGATGGCCTTTGTGGTCAAGGATGCCGCGGGCGATGTCGTCGGCTCCACGCGCTTCGGAAATATCGATGGCGACAACCGCCGCGTCGAAATCGGCTGGACCTGGTATGCCGCGCGCGTGCAGCGCACCGCACTCAATACCGAAGCGAAATTGCTGCTGCTCACGCATGCATTCGAAACGTTGGGCGCGATCGCGGTCGAGTTCCGCACCAGCTGGTTCAATCATCGTTCGCGCACGGCGATAGCTCGCCTCGGCGCGAAGCAGGACGGCGTGCTGCGCAACCACATGATCATGCCCGATGGCACCCGCCGCGATACCGTGGTTTTTTCCATCATCGATTCGGAATGGCCGGCGGTGCGCAAACATCTGCAGTACAAGCTTGACGAACAGGCAGCGCGGACATGACTCTGCGCATCGGCCTGATCGGAGCACGCGGTTACGTCGGCAGCGAACTGATCCGGCTGGTCGCGGCGCATCCGCAGTTGGAGTTGGCCTTCGTTTCCTCGCGCGAACGTGTCGGACAGCGCCTGGCCGATCATGAAAGTGGCTACATCGGCGATCTGGATTACGTTTCGTACGGCCCGCAGGAAGCAGCGAAATCGGGGGCGGACGCGCTGGTGCTGGCGTTGCCGAACGGCAAGGCAGCAGAGTTTTCCGCGGCGATCGACGCGGCCGCGCCGGATACCGCTCTTCTAGATCTTTCCGCCGACTATCGTTTCGACGATGAGTGGTATTACGGCCTGCCGGAACTGACTCGCGCACGCGCGGCCGGCCAGCGCCGCATCAGCAATCCCGGCTGTTACGCCACCGCGATGCAATTGGCGATCGCGCCCATGCGCGATCTTCTTGACGGCCCCGCACAATGTTTCGGCGTTTCCGGGTATTCGGGCGCGGGCACATCGCCTTCGGACAAGAACGATCCGGAAAAATTGCGCGACAACCTGATGCCGTACGCGTCGATCGATCATGTGCACGAACGTGAGGTCAGCCGCCAGCTTCAGCACCCGGTCGAATTCATGCCGCACGTCGCATCGCACTTCCGCGGCATCACGATGACGGTGAACATGCATCTGAACCAGCCGTTCACCCGCGACGCGGTGATCGCGCGATATCGGCAGCGCTACGCCAGCGAGCCGCTGGTGCAGGTCCTCGACGAAGCGCCCTGGGTAAGCCGCATCGCCGGCAGGCATCACGTCGAGATTGGCGGTTTCACGCTGTCCGCAGATGGCCGCCGGCTGGTCGTTGTCGCCACGCTGGACAATCTGCTCAAGGGCGCGGCGACGCAGGCGATGCAGAACATCAACCTGGCCTTCGGCCTGCCGGAACTCACGGGGATAGTGCAATGAGCGACCTGCTCTGGCAAAAAACCGGTGTGCGCGTGGATGCGCAGATCATGAAGTTTCTGGCTGGCAGCGATGTCGTGCTCGATCGCGAATTGCTGCCTTACGACATCCGCGCCAGCCGCGCGCATGCCGAGGGACTGGGTCGCATCGGCATTCTCGATGCCGATGAAACCGCGGCGCTGCTGCGCGAGCTCGATGCGCTGGCGGCGGATGTCGAAAGCGGCAGCTTCGTTCTCGACGATCGCTACGAGGATGGACACTCGGCGATCGAGGCGCGATTGATCGAGCGTCTCGGCGATACCGGTCGCAAGGTCCACACCGGTCGCAGCCGCAACGACCAGGTGCTGGTCGCGTCGCGTCTGTGGTTGAAGGATCGCCTCGACGTGCTGCAGTCGCTCTGCCGCGATATCGCCGCCGTCTGCCTGCGTCGCGCCGAAACCGATCCGGCACTGCCGCTGCCGGGCTACACGCATATGCAGCGCGCGATGGTTTCGTCGACGGCGATGTGGCTGGCGGCGTATGCCGAGGCTTTCATCGACAACACGACCCGCGCGCGTCAGGCGTTGGCCTGGATCGACGCCAACCCGCTCGGCACAGCTGCGGGTTACGGCGTCAGCCTGCCGCTGGATCGTGACTACACGACTGCGGCGTTGGGTTTTTCGCGGATGCAGATCAGCCCGATCTACGCGCAGCTGTCGCGCGGAAAATTCGAAATCGCGGCGCTGGACGCGCTGGGCGCGGCGATGCTCGACCTGCGCCGCCTCGCCTGGGACCTGTCGATCTTCACCAGTGCGGAATTCGGCTTTGTCGCGCTGCCCGCCGAATACACCACCGGCAGTTCGCTGATGCCGAACAAGCGCAACCCCGACGTGATCGAGTTGATGCGTGCGAGTTATTCGCCGGTGGCGGCAGCGCGCTGCGAGGTCGAGCAACTGCTGTCGCTGCCATCGGGTTATCACCGCGATCTGCAATACAGCAAGGGTTCGTTGATTCACGGCTTCGGCCACGGCCTGGCGGCCTTGGCGTTGCTGCCGAATCTGCTGGCGAAATTCGCCTGGCGCAGCGAGGCCATGCTCGCGGCGATCGACGTCGGCATGTTCGCCACCGATCGCGCGATCGAGCTCGCGGTGCAGGGCGTACCGTTCCGTGCCGCGTATCAGCAAGCGGCGGAAGCGCCATTGCCGGCTTGCGGTGCTGATCCGCAGGCGAGTCTCGCTGCGCGCACGTCGCCGGGTGGTGCGGCGAATTTGCAGCTGGACGTGCTGAAGGCGCGATTGGCCGCGCTCGCCTGAATACGGCGGCAACCATTCGATGGCGTACCGGCATGCGGCATCGGTATCGTCCAGAGGGTCGGCCGCCGTCGTTACGCCGCCGCCGGTACTTTCAGCGATAATTCCATCCCCGCGCTGCGCGTGCGTGGCGATCGTTGCCATTCGCCGCCGTCGCAAGACGATCCTTCCAGATTTGCCAAAGGACCCGCCGTGAAAAAGGTTTACAAGACCGCTGCCGATGCGCTCGCCGGCCTGCTGTTCGATGACATGACCCTCGCGGCCGGCGGTTTCGGCCTCTGCGGCATTCCGGAAAACCTGATCGGCGCCTTGCTCGCAGCGGGCACGAAAGGCCTGACCATCGTCGGAAACAATGCCGGCGTCGATGATTTCGGCATGGGCCCGCTGCTCAAGACGCGCCAGGTCAAGAAGGTGATCGCGTCGTACGTCGGCGAGAACAAGGAATTCGAGCGTCAGGTACTGGCTGGCGAGCTGCAGCTCGAACTCGTGCCGCAGGGCACGCTGGCCGAACGCATCCGCGCCGGTGGTGCCGGCATTCCGGGCTTCTACACGCGCACCGCTTTCGGCACCAAACTCGCCGAGGGCAAGGAAACCAAACAGTTCGACGGCAAGGACTACGTACTGGAGCCGGCGATCAAGGCCGACGTCGCCATCGTCAAGGCCTGGAAGGGCGACAAGTTTGGCAATCTCGTTTATCGAAAGACCGCACGCAATTTCAATCCGATGATCGCGACCTGCGGCAAGGTCACGATCGCGGAAGTCGAGGAGCTGGTCGAAGTCGGCGAGCTCGAACCCGATCAGATCCACACGCCGGGCATCTATATCGACCGCATCGTGCAGGGCGCGAGCTACGAAAAACGCATTGAGTTCCGCACGCTGTCTGGCGGCGCGCCTTCCGGCAAGGAAAGCCCGATTCGTCTGCTGATGGCGCAGCGCGCCGCGAAGGAATTGAAGGACGGTTACTGCGTGAATCTCGGCATCGGCATTCCGACGCTGGTGGCGAACTACATTCCGGCGGGCGTCAACGTCACGCTGCAGTCGGAGAACGGATTGCTGGGCATCGGTCCGTTTCCGACCGAGGCGACGGTGGATCCGGATCTGATCAATGCCGGCAAGCAGACCATCACCACGATTCCCGGCAGCAGTTTTTTCTCCAGCGCCGATTCCTTCGCGATGATCCGCGGCGGTCATATCGATCTGTCGATTCTCGGCGGCCTGGAAGTTTCCGAACGCGGCGACCTGGCCAATTGGATGGTGCCGGGCAAGATGGTCAAGGGCCCGGGAGGCGCGATGGATCTGGTCAGCGGCGTGCGCCGCGTGGTCGTGCTGATGGAACACACCGCCAAGGACGGCGCGCCGAAAATCCTGCGCGATTGCGCGTTGCCGCTGACTGGCAAGGGCGTGGTCGACATGATCATCACCGACCTGTGCGTGTTCTCGGTCGACAAGGCCAAAGGCCTGACGCTGACGGAACTGCATCCGGGGGTGAGTCTGGACGACGTGCGCGCCAAGACCGGTTGCGATTTCGCAGTGGCGATCGCGTAACGAAATGAGTTTGTGGCGTGTGCGCCGCACGCGCCCAGCGAGAGTGGATTGCGCGCCGATCACTCGCTGTTACGAGGCGGCCACGAAAAAAACCGACACTAGGTCGGTTTCGTCGAATACAGCTTGAATCTTTGGTCGGGGAGACAGGATTTGAACCTGCGACTTCTACGTCCCGAACGTAGCGCTCTACCAGGCTGAGCTACACCCCGAGGGAGCCCCGCATTGTAATGACCCGATCCCGATCAGGCAAGCCTGATCGACCCTTGCCGCGGCATGCGGTGTTGGCAGCTAAAATGCCCGCCTCGGTCTGTCCGCTGCGCTCGTTCGCGCCGGCCATGCCCAGCCCCAGCATCCGGCCGGGCGGTCATTCGGACCTGCCGCGCGTTCGCCTGCGCCCTTGCGATTTCCAGGAGTTTTGCGTCGTGATCAAGCCCCGCACCCCACCCGGCG
>NZ_DATGBO010000112.1:0-4180 GCF_035312645.1 Arenimonas sp. | reverse complement strand
CGTCGTCGGTGAGCGTGAGCTGGCTGCCGCCAGCGGTTCGTACGCCGCCTTGGTTGCCGGCGCCGGAACTGATATCGAGACGATTGGCGCCGAGCCCTGACACCATCTTGCTGATCTCGGCCTGCGTGCCCTGCCCGACAGAGACCATCACGATCACCGCCGCGATGCCGATGATCACGCCGAGCGAGGTCAGCGCGCTGCGCATCCAGTTGCCACGCAGCGCGAAGATCGCGGTGCGCAGCGTGTCGTTGAGGGTCATGCCGCCACCTCCTGCTCATGCAGTTCGCCATCGCGCATCACGCAGGTGCGATCGGCGTGTTCGGCGACGTGGGCGTCATGGGTGATCAGGATGATGGTGTGGCCGTCGTCGCGCAGTTGCTTGAACAAGGTCAGGATTTCCTCGCCGGTGCGCGAATCGAGCGCGCCGGTGGGTTCATCGGCGAGCAGCACCGGTGGCCGATTGATCAATGCGCGGGCGATCGCCACGCGTTGTTGCTGGCCACCGGAAAGTTCGCCGGGAAGATGGTTGGCGCGAGCACCGAGACCGACCGATTCGAGCGCGGCACGCGCGCGTTCGGCGCGCTCGGCCAGCGGCGTGTTGGCGTAGGCCAGCGGCATCATCACGTTGTGCAGGGCATCCATGCGCGTGAGAAGGTTGAAACCCTGGAAAACGAAGCCGAGTTTTTGCAGGCGCAGTTGCGCGAGTTCTTCGCGATCGAGTCGCGAGACGTCGATGCCGTCGCACAGATAGCGACCCGCCGTCGGCTTGTCGAGGCAGCCGATCAAATTCATCAGCGTCGACTTTCCGGAACCCGACGGCCCCATGATCGCGACGAATTCGCCGGCGGCGATTTTCAGACTCACATCGCGCAAGGCCACGACTTCGGCCTCGCTGCCAGCGTGATAGACCTTGCTCAGGCCTTCGGTATCAACGACCAGTGGCGTCATGGCGTGGTGGTCGGGCGGGCGCTGCCGATGATCACCTGGTCGCCTTCGGCCAGTCCGTCGCCGATGATCTCGGTGCGCGTGCCATCGCTGGCGCCGATGCGCATCGTCACCGCTTCCGGCTTGCCATCGACCAGCTTGTAGATCGGCGCGCGTTTGGCGCTGGCCAGCGCACTCAGCGAGGCATCCCAGGTGGCCTGCTGCCCTGGGGTAAGCGTGGCGCGGAATGGCGCGAAGGATTGCTTCATGCGTTCAGCCATGCGCTTGCCGGCGTCGCCACCATTGCCGCCGCGCGGGCCACCTTGACCACCGCCGCGTTGACCGCCGCCGACACCGCCACCGGTTGCGCCAGCGATACCAGCACCGGGCGCTTGCGTCGATGCCGCCGCTGCGCGCGCTTTCGCGCGATCACGCATTTCCTGGATCGCGGCGTCGAATGCCGTCTGCTGTGCCGCGTTGAGCTTGAGCGAGGCCGCGAGCGTGCTCAGGGTATCGACCATCATCATGCCGCCGCGCGCCTGGCCCGAACTCGCCGCTGCCGCAGGCGCCGCCTGGCCAGGAGCGCCGAAGCCGGCGGTCGGATCGGCAGGACGGAAACGCAGCGCGGCGTTGGGCACGCTGAGCACGTTCTCGCGCTGGCTGATCTCGATCTCGGCATTCGCGGTCATACCCGGCAGCAGGGTCTGGTCGACGTTGTCGACCTGCACCACCACCGGATAGGTGATCACGTTCGAGGTATTGGTCGCAGCCAGGCGCACCTGTTTCACGCGGCCGTTGAAGTTGCGATCAGGAAACGCATCGACGGTGAAGCGCACCGGCTGGCCATCGCGCAACTGGCCGATATCGGCCTCGTCGATCGCCAGCACGATTTCCATCTGGCGCAGGTCGCCGGCGATCTTGAACAGCACCGGCGTCTGCAGGCTCGCCGCGACGGTCTGCCCGGGCTCGACCGTGCGCGACAGCACCACGCCATCGACCGGCGCGCGGATCACGGTCTTGTCCAGGTCCAGGCGCGCGCTGTTGAGGCTGGCGACCTGCTGCTGCACCTGCGCGTTCGCCGAGGCGATGCGGGCGCGGGCCTGATCGCGTGCGGCAAGCGCGGCATCGGCATCGGTACGCGAGACCAGCTGCCGCTTCACCAGATCGGCCTTGCGGTTGTAGTCGGCCTCGGCGTTGTGAGCGGCGGCCTGCGCTTCATTCAAGCTTGCGCGGGCGCTGGCGAGGGTGGCATTGGCCTGGTCGACGCGCGCCTGGAACGTGCTCGGATCGATGCGCGCGATCACCTGGCCTTTCTTGACGCTGTCGTTGAAATCCACCTCCACCGTCTGCAGCTGGCCGGACACCTGCGCACCGATATCGACGGTGGCGGTGGCGCTGAGCGTGCCGGTCGCGGAAATCGCCGTGCGGATTTCCCCGCGCTCCACCGCTGCGGTGCGATACGCCGATTCCTCCGCCGCGCTGCGCTTGCCGACGAACCACCAGGCCAATGCCAGCACTGCGAGGGTGATCAGGACCGGCCACAGCCAGCGGCGACTACTCGGGTTTTGCATACGCGACGGCGACGACATTCGTGATCCTTGGAAAATTCTGGAGTTTCTGGAAAGGGGGTTTGTCTCGACCCGGCACTACACCTGCCCCGCTGCAGCGACCGCAAAACGGCAGCGGGGTTCCGCATCCAGACTCAGGATGCGGCCGGGAATCGAATGGTCGCAGTGGTGCCGCGGCCAGGTTCACTTTCCAACGATACCGGCCAACCGTAGCGATCGGAAAGCCTGCGTACGATCGACAGGCCGATACCCTGCCCGTCCTTGCCGCGATCACCGCCGCGGAAGAACGGCTCGAACACCTTGGTCAGCTCCTCGCGCGTCATGCCCACGCCGGTGTCGCCGATGGCGATGCTGCCGCGTCGAACTGTGATCGTGATTCTGCCCGCGTCGGTGTAATGACAGGCATTGCGCAACAGATTGCCCAGCAGCACCGACAGCACCCGCGACGGCGCGTGCAGTTCGAAATCCGCCTCCTGCACCAGATCGAGCTCGACCGCCTTGCCGATCAACAGCGGCCGCGCCTTGTCGATCTCGTCGCGGACGACATCGCTGACCGGGAAATCCTCATCAGGCAATCCGGTATCGCCTTCACGCGCGAGAATCAGGAAGCTCTCGATCAATGCTTCCATGTCGCGACCGGAATTCCGGATGCGCGTCAGCGCGCGCCGCGACATCGGCGACAGCCCTTCGTCGCTGGCCATCATGTCGGTGGCGACACGGATCACCGTCAGCGGCGTGCGCAGTTCGTGCGAGGCATCGCGGGTGAAGTTGCGCTCGCGCTCGACGAAACTGCCGATGCGCGAACCGAAGTCATGCAGCGACGACGCCAGCGCCAACGCCTCGCCTTCGACATCGCCGGGCAGGTTCTCCGGCTTGATCGCATCGACATTCGGGTGGTGCGGATCCCAATGCTGCACCTGGCTGGCCAGCCAGATCACCGGCGACACCGCGCGTTTCGATGCGCGATAGGTCGACCACGCGATCACATAGACCACCGCCAGCACCAGCGCCAGCGGCGCCATGCCAAACCAGAACGCGAGCGCGTCGACCTGCTCTTGCTTGAACAACAGATACAGGCGTTGCTCGTCGCGATCCTGCACCAGCACCAGCGAGCCGCCCTCGGCACGCGGCAGACTATGAAATCCGGGTTCCAACGACTTCAATGCTTCGGGCAGCAGCGTCGTTTCGCCTGGGCGCACCAGATAGCCAGTCATGTTGTAAGTGTCGGGTACGTCGGCGCGCGGATTGAGCGCACGCCGGTCCCAGAAATGCACGGCCTCTTCCTGCAACGCGCGCTGGATCAGCACGTGCTTGAGCACCGCCGACGCACCATAAACACCAAGCACCGCCGCAAAACTGATCGCCGCCGCCTGCAGGATGAATGCAACCCAGATCTTGCGGCGCAGGCCGCTGCGTTCGCTCATGTCGAGACGCTGTGATCGAGGTCGGCGATGCGGTAGCCGGCGGTCTGCACGGTATGCAGCAGTTGTTTTTCGAACGGCCGGTCGATTGCTTTGCGCAGGTTGTACAGATGGCTGCGCAGCGTGTCGGAATCGGGCAGGCCATCGCCCCAGATCTCGCGTTCGATGTCGCGGCGGGTAACCACGCGCGGCGATTCGCGCATAAGGATGGTGAGCAAACGCAGGCCGATCGGCGACAACTGCAGATCGCGGCCCTCGCGGGTCACG
>NZ_DATGBO010000111.1:0-13718 GCF_035312645.1 Arenimonas sp. | reverse complement strand
GGTGTCGGTCTCACGCTCGGCCGGGCCGCCGCAATTCGGACAGGTGGTCTTGCGCCATTCGGGATCGGCCTTGATCGGCGATTTCATGCCGGTGAATTCGACATCCTCGGGCAGCACGACCGGCAGCTGGTCTTCCGGCACCGGCACGGCTTCGCACTTGCCGCAGTAGATGATCGGGATCGGGCAACCCCAGTAACGCTGGCGGCTCACGCCCCAGTCGCGCAGGCGGAAATTCACCCGGCGCGCGCCGGCTTTTTCGCGCTCGAACTTCGTCACCAGATGCTCGAACGCCTGCTTGTAGCCCATGCCGTCGAGTTCGCCGGAATTGACGATGATCAGGTCGTCGCGGCTCTTGTCGCCGTACCACTCCTTCCACGTGTTCGGGTCGTAGGCGAACTCCGGCGCGAGATGCGGCGGCAGCGGCGTGCGGATCGCGATCACCTGCTTGATCGGCAGCGAATACTTGTGCGCGAATTCGAAATCGCGCTGGTCGTGACCCGGCACCGCCATCACCGCACCGGTGCCGTAGCCCATCAGCACGAAGTTGGCGACCCAGACCGGCACCTTCTCGCCGCTGACTGGATGCACGGCGAACACGCCGGTGGCCATGCCCTTCTTTTCCTGCGTTTCCAGCTCGGCTTCGGAAACACCGCCGTGCTTGCATTCGTCGATGAAAGCGGCGAGCTGCGGATTGTTCGCCGCAGCTTTCAGCGCCAGCGGATGTTCGGCGGCGACGGCGACATAGGTCACGCCCATCAGCGTGTCGGGGCGCGTGGTGAATACGGTCAGCGGCTCTGACTCTTTTTCTACAGCGAACTGGATTTCCAGACCTTCACTGCGCCCGATCCAGTTGCGCTGCATCGTCTTGACCGCATCGGGCCAGCCCGGCAATGCATCAAGGCCGTCGAGCAATTCCTGCGCGTAGGCGGTGATCTTGAGGAACCACTGCGGAATCTCGCGCTTCTCGACGATCGCACCACTGCGCCAGCCGCGGCCGTCGACGACTTGTTCGTTGGCGAGCACGGTCTGGTCGACTGGATCCCAGTTCACCACCGAATTCTTGCGATAGACGATGCCCTGCTTGAACAGGCGCGTGAACATCAACTGCTCGCAGCGGTAGTAGTCAGGCTTGCAGGTGGTGAGCTCGCGGCTCCAGTCGATCGCGTAACCAAGCGCCTGCAATTGCCCGCGCATGTGGTCGATGTTCGCGTAGGTCCATTTCGCCGGCGCGGTGTGGTTCTTGATCGCGGCGTTCTCGGCGGGCAGCCCGAACGCATCCCAACCCATCGGCTGCAGCACGTTGAAACCGCACATGCGGCGGTAGCGGCTGATCACGTCGCCGATCGTGTAGTTGCGCACATGGCCCATGTGCAGCGCGCCGGAGGGATACGGCAGCATCGACAGGCAGTAGTACTTGGGCTTGGAAGCGTCTTCGGTGACTTCGAAAGCGCGGCTGTCGCGCCAATGCGCCTGCGCGGCGGATTCCACCGCCTTCGGGTCGTAGGCGCCGGGGTCTTGGGTGTCTTGCATGGGGGAGTGGGGCCGAAAAACGAAAATCGGCGTTCAGGGTACCGCAGCCGGGGAGGTCGGAAAACACGTCAGGACGGCGATGGCGGCGATCCGACAGCTGATCCGGCTGCCGATTCGTCGGGGAAATCCGGCTGGGAAATCCTGACCCGGATCGCTCCGGCCCGCCGATGGGGCTTGCGCGATGCGGAAACGAAGCTCGACAGACCTGTTCCGGAGTGCCTGTCGATGCTGCCGTATCCCCCGGGCTCTGCCCTGCAACTGGTGCAACACAGCCGGTTCCGGCGCGCGCAGCTGATCACGCCGGAAGACTATCGGCTCGCTCTGGCCAGACTGCGCAGCCTCTCGCTGCGCCATGCCTGCGCGATCCATGCCTATGCCTTGCTGCCCGACCAGTTGCAGCTGCTGGTCACCGGCCTGTTGCCCGATGGCCTGGCGCGGATGCGCCGCGATCTCGACGGCCTCGGCGGCAGCAGCGGGCTGGGCTGGTTTCCGCTGAGCGAAAGCCGCGTCGTCACCGGCGAAAAAGAAGTGCTCGCCTGCCTGCGCGCGATCGAGCAGGCACCGGCGCGCGCCGGTCGGGTCAGCTGCGCCTGCGCGTATCCGTGGAGCAGCTATGCGCTGCATGCCGACGGCATCCGCGACCCCCTGATCAATCCGCACCGGGCCTGGCTGGCACTCGGGCGCACGGCACGCGAGCGCTGCGCGAGCTACCGGGCATTTTTTCGCAGCGACCCCGCAGCGAGTTTCGCGATCGCTGCGCCGGCATGGCGATCCTGCACGACAGAGGCGGCCACCGGCCCGCCCGCGCCCCTGCCATTCGCGGACGCCGGCGCTATGATCGGCCCATGATCCGGATCGCCCTGCCCTTGCTACTGCTGTTCTGCCTCCCGGCGATGGCGCAACAGGCGGCACCTGCGGCGGCGACGACTGCCGCAGTGACGAATCCGGCAGCGGCAGCTTCGACAATCTCGCGCCCGATCATCGGCGTGCTCAAGTTCCAGGACGAGAGCGGCGCGATGTTCCTGCAGGGCGGCGCCGGTCGCGCGCTGACCACGATGCTCACCAACGAACTCTCCGCGCGTCCGGCCTTCAACGTCGTCGAACGGCAGAAGCTGCGCGCGGTGATCGAGGAACAAAACCTCTCCGCTTCCGGCCGCGTCTCGCCCGAGACCAGCATCCAGATCGGCAAGCTCACCGGCGCGCAATACCTGATCACCGGCACCGTGACCGCGTTCGAGAACAACACCGAGACCAAGGTCAAGCGCGGCTTCATGGGGTACGGCGGCAGCGTCCAGCAGGTTTCGCTGGGCGGCTACCTCGCCGTGGACCTGCGCGTGATCGATACCACCACCGGCGAGATCCGCTACGCGCGCACCATCGAAGGTCGCACGCCGCCATCGGAGAATACGGATGAGCAAGGTGGCCGCATCGGCCTGGGCGCGCTCGACGACGGCCCGGGCTCGCGCGCCTTGCGCGCGGCGGTGATAGAGATCATCGACTACCTCGAATGCGCGATGACCCGGCGTGATGCCTGCCTGGCCGAGTTCGACGCCCGGGAAAAAGCGCGCGTCGAGCGCACCCGGCAATCCATGCAAATCCAGCACTAGGTAAAGAACACATGCCCTACCTCGCTCCTTCCTCGATCGGCCCAACCCTGCTGCGCGGCAAATCGCTGGAACAATTTCTCGGTCACGTATCCGCGCTCGGCAACACCGGCATCCGCTGGCTGGAACTGCGCCCAAAATTCAACGGTTTCGAGATCTGGGCCTTCGATGTCGAGGACGTCGGCACCACCAGCCACGTCGACATCTACAGTTTCCCGATGGTCCGCGGCGAGCCGCCGTCGTTCCCGGTGGCGTTGTTCACCACCAGCCTGGAAGCGGTCAACTACGCCGACAAGCACTACGGCGCGACGGCGAAACGCTGGCTCGAAGCCGGCACGATGAAGGACGAGTACAGCATCTTCGTGCACGAGGGACGTCCGGATGTCTGGGATCCGCCGATCGAATAAGGCCGCGAGCGACGGCGATCATGGCGCTGGCATCGGCTATTGCTGCAGGCCTTCCTGCATGTTGAAGCGCTGGTAGCCGGCAGGAATTTCGAAGCGGGTTGCCGGGACCGCTGGCGTACCGACTACCAGCGTCGCGCTGCCGCGCTGGCTGCCGTCGGGTGCGTAGCAAACCTGCGACATGATCAAGCTTTGCGCGGGATTGGCGCCTGCGGGCGGCGCATCGGCGGCCTTGAAGCGCGACGTCATGCCCTTGAAGCTGTCGCCGTAGCGCTGCATCACCTTGATGCCGCGCACCAAGCCGCGACGATCGGGCTCGGCGATCGCCAACGTGGCCGGATCGGCATGGCATTCCTCCTGCGCGCGGACGCCATTTTCCCAGCGTTCGGCGACGCTGCAGGCGACGCCCGCGACCGTCGCCTGGCGATCGGTCACGCGTAGTTCGACTTTCGGTGGCGCGGCGGCGGGCAGCATCTGCATCATCTGTTTCATGTCGGGCATGTTGGCGCAGACACCGCCGGCTCGACCCTTCGGTGCCTGCGCGCATTGCTGCTGCAGCATCCCCTGCATCTTCTGCATCTGCTTGTCGATATAGGTACCGGTGCTGTTGGCGACATCGGTGGTGTAGTCGAGCGCGTCCTCGTCGACCTCGATCTGCTGGTACCGGTGCTGGTCGTGCATGAGATAGGTGACCAGGTCCTCGCTGCCATCGAACAAGGCGGTCATGTTCGTTTCCGTCGCCCGCATGTCGATGCGCACCTGACTGCCCGATACCTGCACGACATCGAACTGCGTCGGACAACTGCCTTCGATGCGGTAGCGCAATTCGGCATCGGCGAACGCGACAGGACTGAGCAGCAGGCATCCGGCAACGAGCATCGATTTCATGGCGTGGCTCCGGTGATCGGCCCGAGTCTACCCCGGTGCCGCTGCCTCCTCGACACTGCCGGTCAACCATTCCGGCGCCGCCGCGTTCTTTCCCGCATACCCCAGCTCCGGAGGTCACGTGGCCGCTTCCCTCGACACCCACCATGCCCTGATCCGCTTCGGCCTGGGCCCCCGCCCAGGAGAGGCGAAAGCCATCAACGATCCACGCGCCTGGTTATTGGCGCAGGTGCAGGGGAAGCCACGCGAACTCTCCGCCGGCTTCGCCGCATTGCCGTCCAGCCTCGATTATTTTGGTCGCGAAATCGACTACATCAAGGAAGCCGCCGCCGACAAGAAACAACGCGGCGACCAGCCCACGCCGCAGGCCAGCCCCACGCAGGCGACCGCCGCCGTCCTGGGCAGCGCCGACGATCCGAGCCCCGCTGGCCGCAAGCGCAAACAGCCCGGACAGGTGCAGGGCTTTCGCAAGGTGTTCGGTGCCGATCTTCTCGCCGAAGTTCGCGCGCGCTACCACTGGGCAATCAGTACCGAAGACGGCTTCCATGAGCGACTCACGCATTTCTGGAGCAATCATTTCGCGGTCTCGCTGGACAAGCGCGCGGCCTCGCTCTACGTGATGCCGATGGAGCGCGAAGCGATCCGTCCGAATGTCGGCGGGCGCTTCGAGGACATGCTGCTTGCCGTCGCGCGACATCCGGCGATGCTGCGCTATCTCGACAACGTCGCCTCGGTCGGCGACGACTCGCAGGCGGCGCAACGCCTGCAGCAACGCGCGCAGCAGAAAGGCCGGAAACTTGGCCTCAACGAAAACCTGGCGCGGGAAATCCTCGAACTGCACACGCTCGGCGTCGATGGGGGTTACTCGCAGAGCGATGTCACCGAATTCGCACGCGCCCTCACCGGCTGGAGCATGCCGCGGCCGCGGCAATTGCAGGGGCGTGCGCCGAGTGCAGCGTTCGAGTTCTACGACATCACCCACGAACCCGGCGCGCGCACCGTGCTCGGCAAGCGCTATGCCGAAGGCGGCGAAGAACAGGCGCAGGCGATCCTGCACGATCTCGCCCGGCATCCGGCCACTGCGAAACACCTGGCGACAAAACTCACGCGGCATTTCGTCGCCGACCAGCCGCCACCGACGATGGTCGCGCGCATCGCGAAAACCTATCTCGACCACGACGGCGATCTCGCCGCGGTCTACAAAGCCGTGATCGACAGCCCGGAAGCCTGGGATCCGGCCAATCGCAAGCTGCGCACACCGGACGACTGGCTGGTCGCGGCGATGCGCGCCGGCGCGATCGACATCGACCAGAAACTGCGGCCCTCGATGGATCTGCTCGCGAAGATGGGCCAGCCAACGCTGACACCGCGCTCGCCAGCCGGCTACGCCGATATCGCCGCCGACTGGAACGGCTCCGATGCGCTGTTCAAACGTGTGCAGGCGGCGCAGTTGCTGTCCGACTGGATCGCGCGTGACCGCGATCCGATCGCGATGGCGCAGGACGCACTCGGCACACAGCTCGATGGCGACACCGCCACCGGCATCCGGCGCGCCGAATCGCCGCAGCAAGGTTATGCCCTGCTGCTGGCCAGCCCCGCTTTCCAATGGAGATGAGCCATGCTCAATCGTCGTGAATTCGTTCTTGGTCTCGGCGCCACCGGTCTGCTGACCGCGTTGCCGGGCGTCTCTTTCGCCGCTGCCGGGCCAGGCACACGCGTGCTGGTGGTGTTGCTGCGCGGCGCGATGGATGGCCTCGATGCGCTGCGCCCTTACGCCGATCCGAACTACGCGCGGCTGCGCGGCGCGCTGGCGGATGCCAACAACATCGGCCACAAACTCGACGGCACGTTCGCGTTGCATCCGTCGCTCGGCTTCGCCAGCGAGCTCTACCAGAACAAGCAATTGCTGCCGGTGCTCGCAGTCGCGCCGCCGTATCGCCAACGCTCGCATTTCGACGCCCAGGACTGCCTGGAAAACGGCACCGGCACGCCCAGCGGCGCCCGCGACGGCTGGATGGATCGTTGCGTTCGCGCGCTGCCCGGCAGCGAAGGTCTCGCGCTGGCCGCAGTGATGCCGCTGATCTTTCGCGGTGGCGGCGCGGTAAGCAACTGGTCGCCGCCGCTGCCGGAAGCCGCCGATGCCGCACTGCTGCAACGCCTGCAACCGCTGTACGCCGCCGATGCTGCACTCGCGGAAAATTTCGCGCATGCGCTCAGCGGCGATGAAGAAGCCATGCCGGCGATGGCCGGCATGAACACGCCGCGCGGTGGCGGCACGCTGGTGGCGATGATGACCGCGGCGGCGACGTTCATGGCCAAACCCGACGGCCCGCGCGTCGCTTTCGTCGAAGACACCGGCTGGGACTCGCATCGCGGCCAGGCCGCACAGCTCACGCGCAAGCTCGCTGAACTCGACGCCGCGCTGAAAGCTTTCCACGCCGGCGCGACGACAATCTGGCCGCAGACCGTGGTGATGGTCGCCACCGAATTCGGCCGCACGGCGGCGGTGAACGGCACCGGCGGCACCGATCACGGCACCGGCGGCACGATGCTGCTCACCGGCGGCGCAGTGAATGGCGGACGCATCGCCGGCACCTGGCCGGGCCTGGCGAATTCCGACCTCAACGACGGCCGCGATCTGCGCACCACCACCGACATGCGCTCGGTGTTCAAGGCGGTCGCGCAGCAACACCTGGGCGTGGCCGAAAGCGCGCTGGAAACGCTGGTGTTTCCCGATAGCCGCGCCGCCACGCCGCTCGACGGTCTGCTGCTTGCGCGGCGCAACGCCTAGGGCGTCGGCCCGACCCAGCGGAACACGTCCTGCACGCCGACGCCGAACGCGTTGGCGATGCGGAACGCCAGTTCCAGCGACGGCGAATATTTTCCCGCCTCGAGCGCAATGATGGTCTGGCGTGTGATGTTGCAGCGGCGCGCGAGATCTTCCTGGGTCAGGTCGTGGGTCGCGCGCAATACGCGGATCTGGTTGGCGATGGTCGCGTCGGTCATGTCAGGCCAACTTCGCCAGCGCGATTTGCGTCGCCGAAAACACCAGCAGGCAAAGCTGGAACAACATGACGATCGCCCAACCGAGATAGCCGGCGGCGAGATTCAGCGTTGCCGCGGCAACCGGGCCGGTCAGCGTCAACGGCCCGAGCACCGCCAACGCGATCAACGCCAACGCCGCTGTCGCATTCGCAGCCCGACGCTGATGACCAAGCTCGCGCTCATCCATCGCACGCGCACTGGCTTCGCGGGAAAAAACCACCGGCAGCAGCGCCAGGCTGATCATTCCCGCCAGCGGCTTGTAGGTCTGGCGCAGCGCGAGCAGCAGCGCGCCGGGATCGCCCCAACAACTCAGCAGCAGATAACCCAGCACGACAACGGCGATCGTGCTGTAGATCGCCATGCCCCAGAGCATTGCCTCGCGACGCGACAGCGGCAGGATCAGCCAGCCGGGTCGATAGCCGCTGATCACCTTCAGGCCGAGATCGGAAAACGGCGATTTCTTTTCGGTGCTCATGCGCGATCCTTTCGGTACTGGATGACGGCGGAAAGATGTTCGGACAGAGACGAAAGAATCAGCAACCCAATCAGCCAGTACGCGATGTTCAGCGGTGTGGCGAAGCCGGCGAGGGTCGAGCCGCCGAAGCCGAGATTGAGGATCACCGCAATCAGCGCCACCACCAGCACGATGTGGGCATGCGCACAGGCGCGTGCCGCGATCAGCTGGTCGCGCTCGTCACGGATCGCCGCCTGGCCGGCGCTACGGCGCAGCACCGAGGCCAGCACGGCGCTGAGCACCAGCATCAACACCACGCCACGGCTCAGCGAACGCGCCCCCGGCTCGGTCACCTGCCAGCCCATCGCCTGCAGCTTGAACACGAAGATGCCGGCGATCACCGCCGTCACGCCCAGCGACAGTCCCGCGAGCTGCTCGCCCAGCGAGCCGGCCGGAACATCGTCCGGCGCGCGATGGGTCCACAGGTACAGCACGGTCCAGAAACTGCCGAGCAGCAGCAGGTTGCCGATCCAGCCGAAGTCGTGGTCGGGCGTGAAATACAGCAGATACACGCCTGCCAGGACGGCGAGAGCCAGCAGGCTATTGCGGAGCTTGATCGACCACATGATGTCACCTCCATCGGACTATATGTAAGTTATAAATTACATTTTGTCCTGTCAAGAGGACATCGTGAAATTTCTTCCTGTCCTGCACCGCCGCATGACTGCGTCCACCAAGCCGGTAGATTGGCCGCACCCGGCCCCCGACGGAGACCCCGAATGCTTCTGCGTTGCCTGCTTCCCTGCCTGCTCAGCGCCTCTGCGCTGGCCGCCCCGCCCAGCGCTGCGCCCGCCGTTCCGGTCGAGCGCGAATTCCGCGACTGGGTGGTGACCTGCGACAACCTCCGGCACTGCGTCGCCGAAGGCGCCGACACCGACGACCCGAGCCTGGTGCTGCGTTTTCTCCGCGATGCCGGACCAGCGGGCGAAGCCAGGACGGAAATCCACGGCGCTGATCCCGGCGCCCTGACCGGCCGCCTGCATCTCGACGAACAGGCGCTGATCATTGGCAACGAACACTGGCAGCAAGGCCAAGGCGACGACGATGACGCCTGGCATTGCGACGACGCCGGCACGATCGCGAAATTCATCGATGCGATCCGCAACGGCAAGCGCCTGTCGATCGATGATGCCGGCGCCTCGCTGGACGGATTGGTCGCAGCGCTGTTGTTCGTCGACGAAGTCCAGCAACGCAGCGGCGGCGAAACCGCCTGGATCCGCCGTGGCGCGCGCCTCGCCAGCGCCGTGCCGCCAGCACCGAAAGCTCCGGGATTGCGGCCGGCGCCCTACCGTGGCGTCGAACTGGACAGCAAGACCACGCAGGCGCTGATCGCCGCCGCCAGTGAACTCGCGCAGGCGCCGGATTCCGACTGCGACCTCGAAGACGACGACGAGCCCGAGAAGCTGGCATTCCGCCTCAACGACAGCGAAGCGCTGGTGCTGCTCGAATGCGGACGCGGCGCCTATCAGTCGGGCTATCGCGCCTACCGTGGCCCGATCGCGCAACCGGCGAAGCTGCGCATGATCAGCCTGCCGGCGCTCCCCGGCGAGCATCGCGAAGATTGGCTGATGAGCGCCGGTTACGATCCGAAAACCGCGCGCCTGAGCCAGTTCGCCAAGGGTCGCGGTCTCGGCGATTGCGGCGATTCGGATGAGTGGTTGTTCGACGGCCGCGACTTCCTGCTGGTGGCGGCGACCCGACAGACCCGTTGCCAGGGCGTGATGCTTGATTTTCCCAGCCTGTGGCGCAATGAATGAGGATCGCCGCGACCGCCTATGAGGTCGCGCTTCCCGCCCCAGCAAAGATCCCGCACGCCATGACCGACAGCCCGCACGTTTTCGACGCCACCCTGCCCCGCTTCGAGGACGAGGTGCTGAAAAAATCGCTGGAGCTGCCGATCCTGGTCGACTTCTGGGCGCCTTGGTGTGGGCCGTGCAAGACGCTGGGGCCGATCCTGGAAAAGCTCGCGGCCGAATTCAACGGCGCCTTCCTGCTCGCCAAGGTCGATGTCGACCAGGAGCAACAACTCGCCGGTTACTTCCAGATCAAGTCGGTGCCGACGGTGATGCTGGTCAGGAACGGCGAGATCGCCGACGGGTTCCCTGGCGCCCTGCCGGAAGGCCAGCTGCGCGAATTCCTCAAGCACCACGGCATCGAGGCCAATCCGCCGAACGAAGCCAGCGACGAAGTGGCGGAAGTCGCCGCGCCGCTGGATCCGCATGCCGAATTGCTGCATCTGCGCGCCGCCATTGCCGCCGATCCGGGCAAGGACGAATTGCGCCTGGATCTCGCCCTGGCGTTGCTGCAGACCGGCGGCGTCGCCGAAGCGGAAAAACTGCTGGACGGCCTGCCCGCCAATCTTTCCACCGACGACCGCGCGATCAAGGCGCGGGCACGCCTCGGGTTCGCGGCATTGCTCAAGGACGCGCCGCCGCGCGAGCCACTGTTGGCCGCGATCGCCGCCGACCCCGGCGACCTGCGCGCCCGCCACCTGCTGGGCGTGCGCGACATCGTCGAAGGCGATGCCGAAGCCGGCCTGCAGCAATTCCTGGAAATGTTGCGGCGCGATCGCAGCTACGGCGATGCCCTCGCCAAAAAATCGCTGATCGACGCCTTCCGCGTCATCGACGACGCCGACCTGGTCGGCAACTATCGCCGCAAGATGGCCTCGCTGCTGTTCTGAGGATCTGCCGATGAAAGCCGCTCCTTCGCGCCGGGTCTTCAATCTCTGGCCGCCCTTCCTGTTTGCCGGCATCCGCGTGACGACGATCTCGCCGGACTTCCGCGACGTGCGCGTCGAGCTGCGCCAGCACTGGTACAACCGCAACTACGTCGGCACGCATTTCGGCGGCTCGTTGTTCGCGATGACCGATCCGTTCTGGATGATCATGGTCATGCGCAACCTCGGCCCGGACTACATGGTCTGGGACAAGGCCGCCGAAATCGAATTCGTCAAACCCGGGCGTGGCACTGTGCAGGCGCATTTCCTGCTGGAACCGGCGGTGATCGAGGAAATCCGCGCCGCCACCGCCGGCGACGAAAAACTGCTGCGCTGGTTCGACACCGAGGTGCGCGATGCCGGCGGCGATCTGGTGGCGCGGGTCCGCAAGCAGATCTACGTCCGGCGCAAGCGCGTCGAGGCGACGCCACCGGCCTGAAACGAGGCAGATCAGGCCCCGTCGGGGGTCCGCCGGCAGGCAGCGATGCAAATGCTTGTTCCCGGCTGCTGCTGGCTGGCTTATGCTCATCGGCCCGATCCCAGCACGTTGGCCTCCATGCAGTCGGAAGAGCTGTCACCCGAAGAACTGTCGGCGTTGCTGACCAGCTACATGCCCGAGATCCCCGGTTACCGGGTGATGCGGCGCATCGGCAAGGGCGGCATGTCGTATGTCTATCTGGGCGTGCAGGAATCGCTGGACCGCCAGGTCGCGGTCAAGGTCATGTCGCCGGAGGCGCTGACCGACGAGAAGAGCAAGCAGCGCTTCGAACAGGAAGCGCGCACGATTGCAAAACTCGAACACCCCTGCATCGTCGGCATCCACGAGGTCGGACGCACCCCACAGGGTCTGCTTTATTACGTGCTGCCCTACCTGGCCAAGGGCCATCTGGGCCAGCGCGATTTCACCAACGACGAAGGCCGCATCACGGAAGTGCTGCGCTCGCTGCTGTCGGCACTCGAATACGCGCATGCGCGCGGCATCGTGCATCGCGACGTCAAGGCCGAGAACGTGTTGTTCGACAACGCCGATCGCCCGCTGCTCACCGACTTCGGTATCGCACTGTCCAAGCGCGACAGCACGCGCATCACCTCCGCCGGCCTCGCGGTCGGCAGCGGCGGTTACATGGCGCCGGAACAGGCACGCGGCGAAGCCGTCGATGGCCGCGCCGATCTCTACAGCGTCGGCGTGCTCGCCTACGAATTGCTTACCGGTCGCCTGCCCTATCTTTCCAGCGATCCGCTCGCGCTCGCGCTGATGCATGCGCAGGATCCGGTGCCGCGCCTGCCGGCGGAGAAAAAGCACTGGCAACCCTTCCTCGACCGCGCCATGGCCAAGGCGCCCGACAACCGCTATCGCAACGCGCAGCAGATGCAGAGCGCATTGAGCCAGGTAGCGACGCGCGAGCGTGGCCCCGGCGACAGCCAGGGCAATGCAGCAAGCACTGCCGCGGTCGCGCGGCCGTGGTTGAAGCCAGCGCTGTTCGGTTTGTTCAGCGTGATGGTGATCGCGCTGGTGGCGTTCGCGCTGCGCCCGAAACCCGAGACCGCGCACAAGCCACCGGATTTTTTCACCAGCCAGGACGAGAAAGCCGGCGCCGCCAAACCCGAGACCGCGACTGTCGTTGGCGAAACACCGGCGCCGACCGCCGCGACCGCGCCGACAACCCCCGCAACCACCACCGAAGCCGCGGCAAGCACTCCGGTCGCGCCGCCACCGGCTCCCGCTGCGCTTCCACCGCCGCCGCCACCTGCAACGACGACGGCCGCGGCCAGCGCATCGCCATTCGCGAATGTGAAAGCAGCGGTCACCGTCACGCCGCTCGACTACGACCCGGCGATCGCCGGCGCGCGCGAATTGTCGGCAGCGCGCCGCGAGATCAAGCAGAACCGCCTGAGCACGCCGGCCGACGACAACGCTGTCGATTCCCTGCTCGCTGCGCACAAACTCGCGCCGAAAAATGCCGATGTCGCCAAGCTCAGCGACGAAGTGCTCGCCGGCCTCGGCAAGTCGGTGCTCGACGCGGTCAAGGCCAGCCATGACGACGCTGCAAAACTCGCCTACCAGCGCGCCGGCAAGTTCGCCAAGGATGGCGGCCGCCTCAATTCCGAGAGCTGGAAAAACCTGCACATCGCGCTGCCGCCCTTGCTGATCGCGCGTCTGGAAAAAGACACCAAGGCTTTCAACGCCGCCGGTATCACGCGCACCAAGACACTGGCCGGCGTGCTGGAAATCGCCCAGAGCGAACTCGAGCCAGCCTGGAGCCACGCCAACACCAACGTGCTGCCCAAACCCGGCGACCTGATCGCCAAGGGCAACGGTCCGACGCTCGTGCTTGCCACCCTGCCCAGCGAAACCCGGCCCGGCCTGGCGGTGATGCGTGCGGAAGTTTCGCGCGGCGATTACGCCGTATTCGCCAACGCCACGCATCGCGCCGCCAGCCGTTGCGCCAATGCGCGCAATGCCCTGGCGACGCTGTTCGGCAGCAAGCGCAGTTGGAGCAGCCCGGGCTTCCCGCAGAGCGACAACCATCCGGTGGTCTGCGTCAGCGAATCCGACGCCCGTGCCTATGCCGAATGGTTGAGCCAGCGCACCGGTGAACGCTACCGCCTGCCGACCCTCGGCGAATGGCGCGGCTTCAACGACTATCGCAGCGGCGACGCCTGCCGCAGCGGCCAGATCGACTGCGGCGCCAAGGGCACCGCACCGGGCAGCAGTTTTGCGCCCAGCCCGCTCGGCATCCACGACCTGCATGGCAACGCAAGCGAATGGCTGGGCGATGCTGCCGGTGCGAATCGCTATGTGGTCGCAGGCCTGAGTTGGCGCGATCCTGCCAGCGCAGCACCCGGCCGCAGCAGCGTCGAAGCCGGCGACAAGGGTTACGACGAAGTCGGCTTCCGCCTCGTCCGCGAAATTCCCGCCAGCGAACTCACCAAACCGTAGCCCGCGCTGCGCGCACGTACCCGACATCGCTCGCCGCGTGCGCTTACCGCGCGCGGCGCGCACGCAATCCAATCCA
>NZ_DATGBO010000110.1:0-35707 GCF_035312645.1 Arenimonas sp. | reverse complement strand
GCGCTGCTCTCCCAAGGCGATCTCGCGGGCGCGATGCAGTGCGCGCTGCAGGCCGCGCACGACGGCATCGACTCCGCGCTGCTCCATCTGCGCTTGGCCACGCTCGCTCTTCGTCTGGGGCGATATCGCGAATCGCTGGCGCATACGTTGACCGCGCACGAAAAAGCGCCGATCGAGCCCGCCGAGATCATGGATCTGGCCAATCGGCTGGTGTATTTCAATCAAAGCGAGGCGCTGGTGGCTCTGGCGCAACGCCTGTTGTCCGGGCCGATCCTGCAGGCCGGCAGCGAATCGGATCTCGCCGCGATGGTCAGCATGATGGGTGCGCAGACGGTGGCGATGCCGTTGCTTGAGCGAGCGATGGCCGTGACTGGCCCGAACCCAGCCAATCTCTACAACCGCAGCCAGATGCGCATGTATCTCGGGCGCATGGCCGAAGCGGAATCCGACCTGCGCGCCTGCCTCGACCTCGCGCCGGAGCTGGCGCGCGCGCACTGGGCGCTGAGCAAGTTGCGCACGACCGGCGCGAACGAACTCGACCTGACGATGTTGCGGCGGCTGCTGGCGACGCCGAAACCGCCGCAGGACCAGGTCTATCTGCGCTTCGCACAATTCAATCAACTCGATCGTGCCGGCCGCGTCGACGAGGCATGGGCGGCGCTGGTCAAGGGCAGCACGGTCAAGCGGCAATTGCTCAAGTACGATCCGCAGCGCAGTCGCCAACTGGTGGAATCGCTGATTGCGATGCCGACGACGGAGCTGCCGACAAGCAACCGCAACCATGTCGCATCGCCGGTGCCGATCTTCATCGTCGGCATGCATCGCTCCGGCACCACTTTGCTCGAGCGCATCCTCGGCAATCACTCGCAGGTGAGCGAGGCCGGCGAGCTCTACGATTTTCCGGCGCAGCTGCGCTGGGCGATCGGTCGTCATTTCAGTGGCCCGTTGGATGCCGCCGTGCTGGAAGACGAGGCGGCGATCGATTTCGCCGAGGTCGGCCGTCGTTATCTCGATCAGGTGCGCTGGCGCGCCGGAGGCCGGCCGTTTCTTATCGACAAGCTGCCTTCGAATTTCCTCAATATCGGTTTCATCCGGCGCGCGCTGCCGCAGGCGAAGATCGTCCACATGCGCCGCAACGCCATGGATACCTGTTTTTCCAACCTCAAGGAATTGTTCTCCAACGCCTGCGCCTACAGTTACGACCAGGACGAACTCGCCGATTACTACGGCCTGTATCGCCGCCTGATGACGCACTGGCATGGCGCGGCGCCGGGCTTCGTGCTCGATGTTTCCTATGAGGAACTGACCGCTGATCCGCAGGCGCAGGCGCGCCGGATCCTGGATTTCTGCGGCCTGGAATGGCAGCCCGGCTGCGTCGATGTCGGCAGCAACGATCGCGCTGTCAACACGGCCAGCAGCGCCCAGGTGCGCGAGCCGATCCATCGCCGCAACATCGAGGCCTGGCGGCGTTACGCGCCGCATCTGCAGCGCTTGCAGGCGCGATTGGCGGAGCAGGGGCTGGACTGACAGCAGTAGGGGCACCGGCAATCGTGACGACGCTTTAAACCCGGACGCCCTTCCTGCCATCGGAGTGGCTATGCTCAACCACGCCATGACCCTGGAACCCGCCGCCGTCGAGACCGTCTTTCAGGCGGATGCCGACTTCGACCTAGTACGGGCCGCCGGCCGTGGTGACAGCGGCGCCTTCGAGGCCTTGTATCGCAAACATTCGCGACGCGTGTTCGGCGTGGTCTGGCGCCTGAGCGGCGGCCAGGTCGCGCGGGCCGAGGACCTGGTGCAGGAAGCTTTCGTCCGCGCCTGGCAGGCGCTGCCGAATTTCCGTTTCGAGAGCGCGTTCTCTACCTGGCTGCATCGTCTGGCGGTGAACACGGCGCTGATGGAAATCCGCAGCCGCAGCGGCGCCGAAGATCTGGAAACCGGCGACGCCGCTCTGGACTTCGTCGCCACGCGTGACACTGCCGGCCTGCGCACCCGCGAACAACTCGACCTCGAACGCGCCGTCGCGACGCTGCCCGAACGTGCCCGGGCCGTGCTCGTCCTGCACGACATCGAAGGCTGGAAGCACGAAGAAATTTCCATCGAGCTCGGCATGGCCGTAGGCAGCTCGAAAGCGCAACTGCATCGCGCGCGCAAATTGCTGCGCGAAAGATTGGGAGAAGACCATGACCGAGACTGACCTGCGCTGGCAATTGCGCCAGCTGCCGCGTGACATCGATCCACCGCACGATCTCTGGCCCGGCATCGCCAAAGGCATCGCGCGGCAATCGACAAGCCGTTGGCAATTTCGTTGGGCACCGCTGGCGATGGCGGCTTCGGTCGCACTCGCGTTTGGCCTGACCTGGCATCTGGTACCAATGCCGGGTCAGACGCCGGCCGCCGACCTCACCGCGAAAGTGGTGCAGCGTGAAGCGAAGGCGATGACGATCGAATATCGCGCTGCCCTGCGCCAGTTCGATGGCGCGCCGCTGCCGGCGGCCGTCGTTCCCGGCATCCGCACCCTGGACCAGAGCGCAGACCAGATCCGCACGGCGCTGGCTGCCGATCCCGATTCCGTCGCGTTGCTGCAGCAACTGCTTAAAACCTATTCCCGCCGTATCGAGCTGACCCAACGCGCGATCACCGGCTGACCCGACGCAACAAGGAGAAAGACACATGTCCACGAAATTCCTCGGCGCCGCCGCAGCTTCCATTGCCGGCTCGCTCGTTCTGATGGCGATGACCATCGCTTTGCCCGCGGCCGCCGCTACGCCGATTGATCAAACCAAGCCGCTGGCTGCCGACGGTACGGTCAGCATCGACAACCTCAAGGGCCGCATCGTCGTTCGCACCTGGGCGCAGCCGCAGGTGAAGATCGCCGGCATGCTCGGCAACGGCGTCGAGAAGCTCATCGTCGAAGGCGACAGCAGAAACCTGCGCATCGAAGTGAAATATCCGAACAGCAAGGGCAGCTGGAATGCCTGGGGCTCGGGAAATAATTCCGAACCCAGCGTCATCGAGGTCACGATGCCGCAGCGCGCTTCGCTGGATATCGACGCCGTCAGTGCCGATGTCGACGTGCAGCAGATGGCTGGCCGCAGCCTGTCGATCGACAATGTCAGCGGCAAGGTCGAGGTCACGTCTTCGTCGCCGGGCGAGGCCACCGTCGACAACGTCAGCGGCGACATCCTGCTGCGCATCACTTCGGCAAAAGTGCATGTCGAAAGCGTCAGCGGCGACATCCACCTGCAAGGCGGCTTGACCGGCGACGTGCATATGGAAAGCGTCTCCGGCAAGACCACGCTGATCGCGCCGGCGCTGCATCGTCTGGATCTGAGCACGGTATCCGGCGATGCCGACCTGACCGCCGGCGTGATCGCCAGCGGCACGATCAAGGTCGATAGCGTCAGCGGCGAAATCGGCCTCACGCTGCCGGCGACCACGAGCGCGCAATTGCACGTGGAAAGTTTCAGTGGCGACATCACCAGTCCGGTGGGCAAGGTCGTGACCGAGGAATACGGCCCAGGGAAATCCCTGGATGCGAAGTTCGGTACCGGTCAGGGCAAGATCAATCTGGAATCGTTTTCCGGAAACGTGCGCATACGGAGCAACTGATTCGACGTGACTATTCCGGCGTGCGTCAGAGCAGGCCGCGTCGTTCCAGTTCTTGCTGCAGCGGCGCCAGCGGTTCCGCATATCGACGCCAGCCGTCGACATTGCGGCGATGGATCGGTTCGCGCACCTGCACGCTGCTGGCCGTGGAGACCGGCTGCGTATTCGCCGTCACATCGGTCAGGCGGTCCTGGGCGCTGAGGCCGCAGAAAGCCAGCACGCGCTGGGCTTGCGTCTCCGGATCGCTGACCAGATCCTCGTAGGAAACATCGAGGATCGCGCCGGGCGCACAGGCATGCCAATGCGACATGAGCCTGGAGTAGTTCTGGTAGTGCGTCGCCAATTCATCGAAGCGATAGCTGTAGGTGTAATTGGTGGGCGCGAACAATTCCTTGAGATTGGAAAAGCAGCTGTCCATCGCGTTGCGCCGCAGATGCAGGATTTTCGCCTGCGGCAGCGCCTTGAGGATCATCCCGCAGTACAGGAAGTTGGTCTGGTTCTTGTCGCTGAAATGGCTTCGGCCATCGCCACGCCATGACGTCTTGTCGAGATAACGACGCGCCAGCAGGCCGTAGTCGAGCGCGGGAATCAACGATGCCGCATGCGCATCCAGATAACCCGGGCACTGATAGTCGGAAACCCATTTGTATTGCATGCGCAGGTCGTTGAGCTCGCCGCAGTTGCTCACGGCGGGATGATTGCCGAGGATGCGCTCGAGCAAGGTCGTGCCGGTGCGTGGCAGGCCGACGATGAAGATCGGTGTGGTGCCGGCCTGCAATTCGGCGCGCGCGTCGAGGAAACCCGGGCCGGTGCGCGCGATGATCGCGTCGATGATCGCGGCTTCCGCCACACCATCGAATTGCACCTGCTGCCGCCGTATTCGCGCGCCTTCTGCGAGCGCTGGCCACGCTGCGGCGGTATCGCCGAGGCGGTCCAGCTCGCGAAACAATGCGTAATGGCAATAGGCGCTTTCTTCGCTGCCGGAAGCGACGCGCGTGGACAGACGACGCAGGCGATCGATGCGCATTTTCGCGCCATCGTTGCGGCCCAGCTGCGCCAGCGACCAATGCGCTTGAGCGAAGTCCGGTGCCTGCCGGATGGCGATTTCGTAGGCTTCCGCCGCTGCTGAAAGCTCTCCGAGGTTCTGCAGAATCAAGCCGCGTTGATATTCCAGCAGCGGGCCGTCGACACCAGCGGCGATGGCTTGATGGAGAATGGTCAGCGCCTCGGCGTGGCAGTCGATCATGGCGCATTGCCGGGCAGCATCGATCAGCATCGGTGCCAGCGCCGATGGCGGCAGTGCCATGTTGCGCAGCAGTTGCAGCGCGCGTACGTTTTCGCCGACGCTGAGCAGGGCCCAGGAAATGTTCAGGCGGATATTGAGCGGCTCATCGCGCAATCCGGCTGCGGCGGCCAGGGCCTGTTCGGTGGCGGCACGAAAATGACCGGCATGCAGCAGCAATGCGGAAAGCATCCAGTGCGCCGATGCAAATCCCGGTTGCCGGCGGATCACGTTCTCGCAGGCGGCGCGCGCGGCATCGAGTTCACGCGCGGCAAAATGTTGTTGGGCGCGCTGCCAGTGGCGCGCGGTGTTCATTTCCATTTGGACGATCCGGGAAACACCATCGCCGGTGTTGACGATCGATTATATCGGGCGCATCGCCGCTTCACGCCGGCGCCGCCAGGGCCAGGCTGGTCGCGACCAGCAGCAGGAATGTCGCGAATACCCGTTTGAGCGTGACGCCACTGAAGTGATGCGCCAGCCTTGCGCCATACGGTGCGGCGATAAGCGAAGTGACCGCGATACCGATCGCCGCGGGTAAAAAAACATAGCCCCAGCTGCCGACCGGCATCCCGCTGACGTTCGCCTGCAGCGCGTAACCGCTGGCGCTGGCGAGGCCGATACCGATGCCGCAGGCGCTCGACGTTCCGACCGCGCGTACCGGCACCACGCCGCGCCAGATCA
The DNA here is from genome assembly GCF_035312645.1 of Arenimonas sp. Lineage (GTDB taxonomy): Bacteria > Pseudomonadota > Gammaproteobacteria > Xanthomonadales > Xanthomonadaceae > Arenimonas. The sequence goes on along the minus strand of NZ_DATGBO010000110.1, from coordinate 30,132 downwards.
ACACAGGCACGGTCATGCTGCCGCCGCCAATGCCGACCAGCGCAGACACGCCACCGATCACCACACCGGCCACGCTCAGTCCCACGCCACGAGGCGAGGCGACGCCGTCCGCGCGCGCGACACTGCGCGGCCAGTCCAGCAGCAATTGCAGCGCAGCCAGCACGCAATAGGCGATCACGCCATGGCGCAGCACATCGCCGCTGAGGTGGGTTGCGATCCCGCTGCCCAGCCAGCCGCCGACCAGCAACCCCGGCAGCAGCCAGGCGACGGTGGGCCAGAGCACGCTGCCGCGACGGTGATGCGCACGGGCTGATGCTGCGGCGGTGATCACGATGCTCGCCAGCGAGGTCGCGAGTGCCGCATGCATCGCCATCGGCAAGGGCACGCCCTGCAGCGGCAGCAACCAAGCCAGCGCGACCACGAGCACCAGGCCGCCGCCGACGCCGAGAAGGCCGGCGAGAATCCCGGCAATCACGCCCAGCACCGGGTACATCAGCCATTCAATGGGCATCGGCTAAGCCTTTCCGGGCTGGATCCCGTCGATCCGCCGTCCAATCCGCTGCCTTCGGATAAACTCCCGCCATGCCATTACGTCCCCTGTTCCTGCTGTTCATGCTGATCGCCGCGACCGCGGCGCAGGCCGATGTCGCCGACCGTCGAGCGGAGATCAAGGCGGCGTTCGACGCCGCCGAGCGCGGCCAGCTCAGTCTCGACCAGGCCGCCGTCTATCGCGATCATCCCCTGTATCCCTGGCTGCGGGCCAGCATCCTGCGCCACGACATCGACACCGTCGGCCCGGCGCAAGTCCAGGCTGTGCTCGACAAGGACGGCGATCAGCCCGCCGCGCGCTGGCTGCGCGAAGCCTGGTTGGCCACGCTCAACAAGCGCAAGGACTGGTCGGATTTCCGCGTCGCCTATCGCGGCAGCGACGACAAGGCCCTGCGCTGCGCCGACCTGACCGCGCGTCTGGTCGACAAAACTGATGATCGCTGGATCGCCGATGCCCAGGCGCTATGGCTGACGGGCACCTCGCTGCCGACGACCTGCGACGCGCCGTTCGCGAAATTGTCGGCGCTGGGCAAACTCGACGACGGCCTGCGCTGGCAGCGTATCGAACTCGCCGCGACTGCAGGGCAGACCGGCCTGATCCGCGCGATAGCAAAAAATCTGCCGGCCAATGACGCGGCGCTCGCACTGTCCTATGCCGGCTATCTCGATGCCCCCGTCGAAACCCTGCCGGCGAGTTGGCCCAATACCGTGCGCAGCCGCAACATCGTCACCGCTGCCCTCGCGCGCCTGGCGAAACGCGATCCCGATCGCGCCACGGCGTTGGTGGGTAAGCTTGCCGCCAGTGCCGGTCTTGATGAAAGCCAGCGCGGCCGCGTGCTTTACGAAGCGGCGCTGTGGACGGTCGCCTCGTATCTGCCCGGTTCCGCCGATCGCTTGAACGCCGTGCCGGCCAGCGCCTACGACGAAAAATTGCACGAATGGCAGGTGCGCGAAGCCATGAGCCGCGGCGACGATGCCGCCGCGCTCGCCGGCATCGAAAAGATGGGCGATGCGCAGCGCAACGATCCGCGCTGGCAGTATTTCGAAGCGCGTCTGCGCGAACGCCTCGGCCAATCCGCTGCCGCGCGCCTGCTCTATCAAAAGGCCGCAAGCAGCCCGAGCTTCCATGGCTGGCTCGCCGCCGATCGCCTCAAGCAACCGTACATTCTCTGCGCGGCCGAGCCGCCCGCCGACGCCGCGCTCAAGCAGCGCGTCGCCGTCAATCCGGGGTTGCAACGCGCGCTGGAATTGTTCGCGATCGATCGTCCGAATCTCGCCGCGCGCGAATGGGGCAGCGCGATCAAGCCGATGACCGACGACGAGCGCCGCATCGCTGTGCAGCGCGCCATCGCCGAAGGCTGGTACGACCGCGCGGTGTTCGCGATGAATGTGTCGCCCGACGATGCGCGTTATTACAGCCTGCGTTTCCCGCTGCACCACGACGCCGACATCCGCGCGCAATCGCAGGTCAACGGTCTCGATCCGGCCTGGGTCGCCGGGCAGACGCGCGCGGAAAGCGCCTTCATGCCGCGCGCGCGTTCCGGCGCCGATGCCCGCGGCCTGATGCAGTTGCTGCCCGGCACCGGCGCGCTGACCGCGCAACGCCTCGGTCTGCCCTGGACCGGCGGCGACAGCCTCTACGATCCGACTACCAACATCACGTTGGGCACGGCCTACATGCGCCAGATGCTCGATCGCTTCAGCGGTTTCCCGTATCTGGCGATCGCTGCCTACAACGCCGGTCCGATTCCGGTGCAGCGCTGGATGGAGGCGCGGCCGAAACTCGATCCGGATTTCTTCGTCGAGGCGATGCCATTCAAGGAAACCCGCGAATACGTCGCGCGCGTGCTCGCCTTCAGTGTCGTCTACGATTGGCGCCTCAACGGCAACGCGGCGTCGCTCAACGATCGCCTGATCGGCCGTCTCGACAACGATCCGCGCCAGCGTCGCGCCTTCGCCTGCAACCTGCCCACCACCACGACCACAGGCCTCTGACCCCGATGCGCATCACTCTTCTTGGCGGCAGCGGCTTCGTCGGTCGCGCGCTGGTCCAGCGGCTCGCCGCCGACGGTCACGACATCGTCCTGCTCAGCCGCAATCTCGGCCAGCACTACGATCGTTTGGTGCCACCGAACGTGCAGCTGCGCGAACTCGATGTTTACGACGGCGGGAAATTACAGACGGTGTTCGCCGGCAGTGATGCCGTGATCAATCTCGTCGGCATCCTCAACGAACGCGGCGACAACGGCCGCGGCTTTCAGCGTGCGCATGTCGAACTCAGTCAGCGTGTGATCGCCGCCTGCCAGGCGACGGGCATCAAGCGCCTGCTGCAGATAAGCTCGCTCAACGCCGGCCGTGGCAGCAGTTATTACCTGAAGTCGCGCGGCGCCGCCGAGGCGGCGGTGAAAGCCTCGGGCCTGGACTGGACGATCTTCGAGCCGTCGGCGATCTTTGGTGTCGGCGATGGCCTGTTCGCGCGCTTCGGCAAGCTGCTCGCGCTTACGCCGGTGCTGCCACTGGCACGCGCGAACTGCAAGTTCGCGCCGGTGTATCTCGGCGATGTCGTCGAAGCCTTCGTGCGCGGCCTGAAAGATCGCCGCAGCATCGGCGAGGTCTATGAACTGTATGGGCCGGATGTTTTCACGCTGGCGCAGATCGCGCGCATGAGCGCGACGCAGATGGGCCTGCAGCGTCTGGTCGTGCCGTTGCCGGATCTGCTCGGTCGGTTGCAGGCGTTGGCTTTCGATTTCATCCCGGGCAAGCCGTTTTCCTCGGACAATTATCGCTCGCTGCTGCTCGACTCGGTCGGCGGCATCGACGGCCTGCATCGGCTTGCGATCACGCCGACGCGCGTCGCGGAAATCCTGCCCGACATCCTCGGCCATGGCGAAGACCGGCAGGCGCGCCTGGATCGCTACCGGGCGATGCGCTGAGCATGAGGATCTACCTGGTCGGCGGCGCGGTGCGCGACCGGCTGCTCGGCCGTGATGGCGGGGATCGCGATTACGTCGTCGTCGGCGCCACGCCCGAACGCATGCTCGCCGATGGTTTCAAGCCGGTTGGCAAGGATTTCCCGGTGTTCCTGCATCCGCGCAGCGGCGAGGAATACGCGCTGGCACGCACCGAGCGCAAGACCGCGCCGGGCTATCACGGTTTTGTTTTCCATGCCGATGAGTCGGTGACACTGGAAGACGATCTCGCGCGCCGCGACTTCACCATCAACGCGATCGCCGAGGCCGATGATGGCACGCTGGTCGATCCGTTCGGCGGCGTGCAGGACATCGAGCGCCGCGTGTTGCGCCACGTGTCGCCAGCGTTCGCCGAAGATCCGGTGCGGATCCTGCGTGGTGCACGCTTCCTCGCGCGATTTGCCGCGCAGGGTTTCACCATTGCGCCGGAAACGCTGGCTTTGATGCGCGACATGGTCGCGGCTGGCGAAGTCGATCACCTGGTACCCGAGCGCGTCTGGCAGGAAATGCGCAAGGCGCTCGCGGAAGCGATGCCCTCGGCCTTCATCGGTCTGCTGCGTGACTGCGGTGCCCTCAAGAAATTGTTGTCGGAAGTGGACGCGTTGTTCGGCGTGCCGCAGCGCGTGGAATTCCATCCAGAGGTTGACGCTGGCGTGCATACGCAGATGGTTTGCGACATGGCGGCGCGACTGGCGCCGGGAAATGCCCGCATCGGGTTTGCTGCGCTCACGCATGATCTGGGCAAGGCGTTGACGCCGACGGAAATCCTGCCAAAACACATCGAACATGAGCGCGCAGGATTGGTGCCGGTGCGCGCATTGTGCGAGCGCTACAAGGTGCCGAATGATTTTCGCGAGCTGGCGGTGATTGCCTGTCGCGAGCATCTCAATGTGCATCGCCTCGATGAACTGCGACCGGAAACCGTGCACGACCTGATCGCGCGCTGCGATGGTTTCCGCCAACCCGAGCGCATCGCCGAACTCGCCCTGGTCTGCGCCGCGGACAAGCGCGGCCGTCTGGGCCTGCAGGAAAGCGATTATCCGCAGGCGGCGAAACTGGTCGCGCTGCAGCAGGCTGCGCTCGCCGTCACCGTCGCCCAGATCGACATCAGCGGCCTGCAGGGCCCGGACATCGGCATCGCCCTGCGTAAGGCGCGCATCGCCGCGATCGAGAACGCCCGGTAGAAGCGATGGCAATCGCGACGACTCGCGGCAACGCGCCGCGTCGTCGCGATTGCCATCGCTCCTACGGCAGGGACAACCAGCGCCGTTCGACCCGCACCAGCAAATCCGCCTGCGCGGTGAGCGCCACGGCCTGCCCGAGCAACACGCCGATCGTATCGGCCAGCGCATCGTAGACATCCATCGTGCGATAGCTGGTGAGATAGCCCTGCGCGAACTCGATCGCGATGCCGAGCGCGATCAATGCAACGGCGGCGCGCCAGTGTGCGCTGCGCCCGGCGAAGATCAGCACCGCCCAGGCCGAGAGGATTCCGTAGGCGAGGCAGTGGCCGATCTTGTCGCCGTCGGGAATATCGACGTCGATGCGCGGCGGGTGGATCAACGACAGCACGATGCACAGCAGCCAGCCGAAAATCCAGATGCCCAGCCACAATGTTGGCTTCGCGAACGCGCGCATCACAGCCGCCGCCGCAGGTCGCCGAGCATCATGCCGCGGCTGAAATCGATGCCGCGCTGGAAACCCATCACCTGGAAGCGCTCGCCCATTTCGCCGGGCAACGTAAGCTTCTTGATCTCCTGATGTCGGCGATAGCGTTCGGCGAGATCGTTGATCGCTTCGATCGCGGCCAGCCGATCGGCGAGACCGTTGTTGATCAGGAAGCTCGCCTGCGTGCAGTAGCCGGCGAATTCGAAACCCATCTGCGTGCCGGCTTCGGCAAGCGCGGTGAAATCGACGAAAGCGGTAAGGTCCTGCAGGCCGGGGAGGAAAAGCGGATCGTTGTGCGCGCGGTGCCGGTAGTGGCAGACCAGCGTGCCATCGCGGCGTTCGGGAAGATAGAACTCGCGGCGCGGATAGCCATAGTCGACGAAAAGCATCACGCCCTGCTGCAGTTGTTCGGCGATCGCTGCTATCCAGGCTGGCAGCTGCGGCAGGATTTCCGAGCAGTAACCTTCCGCGAACGGCGCATCGAGATCGCGTTCGACCGCGCGCACGATTTCGCGCAGCGCCGCGTCCGCCGGTCGTTCGACGAAGCAGAAATTCCCATCGCCGTCGCGGCCAACGCATTGTTCGCGGACCTCGTCGCCGCGAATGACGAAGCGCGTCGCCGGCAGGGCATCGATCACCTCGTTGGCGAACAGCACGCCGCGCCAGGGTGTTGTCGGTTCGTTGTCGAGCCAGCGGCAGCGCGCGAAATCTTCTGCCGGCAATGCATCGCGCAGCAATATCTGCTGGCGCTCGCGCAGGTCGGCGCTGGGCTCGAGCAGCCAGTACTGCGCCGGCATCGTGCCGGTTCGGGAAAAATGTTCGAGCGCGGCCAGCGCGAATGCACCGCTGCCGGCGCCGAGTTCGAGGAAAACCGCTTCGTTGCCGATTTCGCGCAACACTGGCGATAGCGAATCGATCACGCATTCGGCAAAGGCAGCGCCGAGTTCCGGCGAGGTGACGAAGTCGCCGTCGGCACCGAACTTGCGCGCACCCGCGCTGTAGTAGCCAAGGCCGGGCGCATACAGGGCCAGGTCCATGAAGCGGGAAAAGGCGATCGCACCGCCGCCGGCATCGATCTGCGCCGTGATCGCGGCGACCAGGCGTTCGCTGTGGGCGCGGGCCTCGGGCCCGGGAGCGGGCAGGGCAGTGTCGGTCATGGATGACATCTTCATCGGGCAGCGCGCAGGATACCGGCTTTGCGCCGGATCACGCAGGAGCCAGCATGTCCTCACCCCGTCCCGTGGCATTGGTTACCGGAGGCGCCAAGCGCGTCGGTGCGGTGATCGTGCGCTGCCTGCATGCGGCTGGTTACGACGTCGCCGTCCACCATCGCAATTCTGCGGCCGAAAGCGCCGCGCTGCAGGCGGAGCTCGAATTGCGGCGACCTGGCAGCACGCTGGTGCTGCAGGCGGAGCTCGGCGAGTTCGATCGCCTGCCAGAAATCGTCGCCACGACGGTCGGGCATTTCGGGCGGCTCGATGCGCTGGTCAACAACGCCAGCGCCTTTTTCCCGACGCCGATCGGCACCGCCACGCCGGCGATGTGGGATGCGTTGTTCGCATCGAATGCGCGCGCGCCATTTTTCCTCAGCCAGGCCGCGGCACCGCATCTGAAAGCCAGTGCCGGCGCGATCGTCAACCTGATCGATGTCTACGCCGAGCGACCGCTGCGCCAGCACACGATCTACTGCATGGCGAAAGCGGCACTGGCGATGATGACGTTGTCGCTGGCGCGCGAGCTCGGACCGGAAATCCGCGTCAACGGCGTCGCACCAGGCGCGGTGCTGTGGCCGGAAGCGGGCAAGTCGCCCGCCGAACAACAGGTGATGCTGGCGAGCACGGCGCTGCAGCGCGCAGGTGAGCCCGCCGATGTCGCCGAGGCCGTGCGCTGGCTGCTGATGGATGCGCGCTATACCACCGGCCAGATCATCCGCGTCGATGGCGGGCGTGCGTTGACGATATGAGCGCGCCGCGAATTCTGGCGATATTTCTCGCGCTGGCGCTGACGACGCTGCCGACTCAGCGCGCTTTCCCGCGCAGCGACGATGCCGTCGCGCAGGCCGCCGCGCAACGCGTCGGGCCGGGCCTGCGACGCGATCTCGCCGCAGACGGACTGGCGCTGGGGAATCCCGTGTTCATCCGCATCTTCAAGCACGAGCGTGTGTTGGAAGTCTGGCTGCGCAAGCGTGATCGCTTCGTACTGTTTCGCAGCTATGCGATCTGCACCTATTCCGGTGCGCTAGGCCCCAAGCAACGCCAGGGCGACGGGCAATCGCCGGAAGGTTTTTATGTCGTGCGCGCCGGCCAGCTCAATCCGCACAGCCAGTTCCATCTGGCGTTCAATCTGGGCTATCCGAATGCCTACGATCGCGCGCTCGGCCGCAGCGGCGATTTCCTGATGGTGCACGGCAACTGCGTTTCGATCGGCTGCTATGCGATGGGCGATGCGCAGATCGAGCAGATCTACACGTTGATGGCGGCGGCGTTGCAAAGCGGGCAGACCGGCATCGATGTGCACATCTTCCCGTTCCGTTTTGAAAAATCACCGCTCGCCGACTGGCAGCGTCAGCCCTGGGGAAGTTTCTGGGCGAATCTGCGCGAAGGTTACGACGCCTTCGCGCATACCGGCCTGCCGCCGACGATTACCGTCGCCAAGCAGCGCTACCAAGTGCGGGAAAGGGCCGCAGCGCAAACCGCTGCGGCGCCTTGATCAAGATGCTTACTTCGCCTTGAAGGCGTTCTGCAGCGCCATGCCCTGAAACGCCGGTGGTGCTTCGCCTTGCGTGGCGAAGCGATACAACGCGGCCGAATAGATGCCGCTGAGCGCGGACTGGTAGACGCCCAGGATCAGGATGCCGATCACGAAGATGATCGCGACGATCACCGCCAGCCAGGCATTGGCCATCGCTGCGAGGAAGGTCAGGATGACACCGACGACAATCACGCCGACCATGATCAGGCCGAAGGCGGCGCCGATGCCGACATTGCCGATCGCGTTCTCGCCCCAGGTGCGCTTGAGCAGGCTCACGCTCTGCTTGAGGGCGTCGATCGGACCGACGTTCTCATGCACCAGCACGGGCACGACCAGGAACGTCGCCAGCGTCCACGCGGCGCCGAGGCCGCTGCCGAGCATGCGCACGAGGAAGTTGTTGTCGCCGTCCTTCATCCGCTGCAGGATCAGGCCCACGGTTGCGGCGATCGCCGCATAGCCGAGGATCGCACCGAGGCGCGATTTGGCGATATTGATGCCATCGGCGAGGCTGGGATTGCCGCCTTCGAGCCGGATCATCGCAGCACCGACCAGCGCGCAGTTGAAGAAGATGATCACCGTGTACTGGCAGAAATAAAACAGGAAGGCCCAGATCGCGCCGAATACGCCGATGCCGTGTTCGAACAGGCGCAGTGCGAAGGTCGGCACGATGAAGGTCGCGAGCACCAGCAGCGTGGCGATGCCGGAGATCACCGGGAACAACATCAATTCCTTGTCGGAACGCAGCACGGCGGCGCTGGCCTTGACCAGTTCCCAACTGCGGGAAAACTTCTCGAACATGATCGTGCTCCCTGGATTGTCGCGATGATTATGCCGCCGGTCTGCACGCCGACGGCAACCGCCGGAAGTCACCCGACGGCGCCCGGACTATACTTCATGCCCGCGGCCACGACAGCAGGACAGCGAATGCTTGCGAATCCGAATCCCGCCCTCGTTTTGCGCCTGACCGGCCTTTGCCTGGGCTTGTTGCTCGCGGTCGCGTGTTCGGAGCAGCATCGCGGGGCGGTTGCCGTGACGGCGGAGGCATCGGCGACAGCGACAACGACAGCATCGGCCAGCACTCAGCCGTTGGTGGCGGCGCATTATTTCGGCCGGCAGTGGCCGAAGAATTTCATCGCCGGTTTTCGTCGCGGCGATGTCCGCGAGGATTTTTCCCGGATGTCCGGCGATGGTTTCAATGCCGTCGTGCTGCTGGTGTCCTGGGGCGATTTCCAGCCGGTGTTCGCGCCCTGCTGCCGCTACGACGAGCGCGCGTTCGAGCGCCTGCACTTCCTTCTCGATGAAGCGGCGCGGGCAAAGCTCAAGGTCGTGCTGCGGGTCGGCTACGGCTGGAGTTTCGAACCTGAGGCCGGCGATGTCGGCGATCGCAGCGACCGATTGTTGAACGATCCGGCGACGCGCGCGGCCTATCAGCAATTCGTCGCGCGCCTCGGCCGCGAAATCGCCGATCGCCCTGGCGTCGCGCTGACTTTCATGAGTTGGGAAGACCAATGGTTGCGCCGGATCGATGATCGCGCGCGTGGCGACTACCAGGAATTTCGTGCGGCCAGGCCGAAGGTGGCGGCGCCGCCCGATGTGTTGCCGACGCCGCAGGACGAGCACGCCGAGGCATTCAATGCCTACTGGGATTGGCTGGTGGTGGAAAAATTGTTTCGTCCCGCGCTGTCGGCATTGCCGAATCTTTCCTACGAGGCGCGCGTCGACAAGGATCCGCACTTCATCGAGAAGAATGGTCACACCGAGGTCGATCGCTGGATCAGCCACGCCGGCATGGAAGTTCTGCCGCCGGGTCGGCCGCTATCGATCTACTGGGCTCCGTTCTGGGGGGCGAACAATGCCGGCGAGCAACTCAGCGCGGAGGAAGGCCTGCGCCTGTTCACCGCGCTGCTGAAGGAAACGGCGGACAGCAGCGGCGGCCGCAACCTGTTCATCGATCAATTCAATGTCGTCGACAACACGCCGGGCTACGAACGCAACGCGGTGCTTCGGCCGGAGGAAATTCCCGCATTCCTCAGCCGCGCGGTCTGCGTGATGAAAGCCAATCATGTGCAAGGCTACGGGTTCTGGACCGCGCAGGATTATCGCGAGAGTCCGATCTACAACCCCACCTTCGGCTACGGACTCGATGGCTGGTCGCTGCAGCCTGCGAAAGGCGCGGCGCGCGCGGCGCTTGAAGCTCTGCCGGATGGCGATTTCCAATTGCGAATGATCGGTGGCGATGAATTGGCGCAGGTCATTCCCGCGAAGCGCGGGCGGCTTCCCAAAGACGATGCGATGCCTGACCAGGTATGCATCGAAGCCGACGTACGACAATCGGCACGATTGTCGGTGAAGGCCGGCAATGGCGCTGCGGTCACGCTGGAGTTCCCGGCGCCCGGTCGCCATCAGGTCTGTGCGGTGATCGGCCCGCGACCGGCCGCGGATCATCTCGATCTGCAGGTCGTTGCCGTGCACGGCGATCTCGCACTGCGTTCGCTGCAGTTGTTCGATCACGTGCAGTACGGTGGTCTTTACGATGCCGACGGTCGACCCGGTCCGCTGCTCGATGTCGTGCGCCGGATGAATCGCGATTTTCTCGCCCAGCCCGCACCGGCGCGCTGCGCTGCGGTTGCTGCGCGCTAGTCGATCGCGGTCAGTAGCAGTCGCGAGGATTCTTCGGGATTTTCCCCTTGCAGCTGCGCCCAGAGTTCGGCCAGCGTGCGGCCGGAACGCGGATCGCGAAAACCCGGGGCGAGGTCGAACAGCGGTTTCAGCACGAAGGCGTGACGCAGCTCCGGGCGTGGAATTTCCAGGTGACCGGGCCCGGTCAGCACGCGATCGTCGAAAAAGATGATGTCGATATCGAGCGGTCGATCCGAGAAACGCGGCTGGTCGCGACGCCGTCCGTGCGCGTCCTCGAGCGCGTGCAGCCAGGCGTCGAGCGCGATCGGGTCGAGATCGCTATCGATGATCGCGGCGGCGTTGAGGAAATCGGCGCCGTCGAAACCCACTGCCGCAGTACGGTAAACCGGCGAGACGAGGACATTGCCGAAGCGTTCGCGCAACTCCCGCAGCGCGCGCCGCAGGTGCTGCACGGGATCGAGGTTGGCGCCGAGGCTGAGGTAGGCCTTGGCCATCAGATCCGGCTGCGTTCGATGATCACACCGACCGCCTTCGCGCCGCGCACGGCGCCGATCTTGCTCAGCTTGAGGCGCACGCGGGCGACGCAGAACTCATCAATGATGATCGCGCAGCAGCGCTCGGCAAGGGTTTCGACCAGGCCGAAACTCGACTCCGACACGAACTGGATCAGCCGCTTGCTGATCGCCTTGTAGTCGAGCGTATCGGCGATGTCATCGCTGGCCGCAGGCTTGCGGTTGTCCGAATCCATTTCGATGTCGAACACGATCGGCTGCTTGATCTTGCGCTCCCAATCGTAGATGCCGATCACGCATTCGATCTCGAGGGCTTCGATGAAGACTTTGTCCATGGGATTTCTTTGGGGGAGTGAGTGGTGAATGGAAATATTTTTCTCGTCATCCCCGCGAAGGCGGGAAGCGCTTCTCACACCGCCGGCAACCCCGCCATATCCCAGCGCGGAAACACCGTGACGCTGGCGTTTTCGTGCTGGCCGGCCTGCAGGCGCAGAGCGCCGGCGAAGGCGATCATCGCGCCATTGTCGGTGCAAAATTCCGGGCGCGGAAAGCAGACGCGGCCGCGGCGCTTCGTTGCCATGAGTTCCAGGCGGGCGCGCAGGCGCTTGTTCGCACCGACGCCGCCAGCGACGACGAGGATGTCTGCATTCGCCTCTTCCAGCGCGCGTTCGCATTTGATCGCCAGCGTATCGACCACCGCATCCTCGAAGGCGCGGGCGATATCGGCGCGGGTCTGCTCGCTCTGGTCGGAGGCCTTCCAGGCGAGCAGAACCTGGGTCTTGAGGCCGGAGAAGCTGAAATCGAGGCCGGGGCGATCGGTCATCGGCCGCGAAAACTTGAACAGGCCGGGGCGGCCGGTTTCCGCGAGCCGGGCCAATTCCGGGCCGCCGGGGTAGGGCAGGCCCATGAGCTTGGCGGTCTTGTCGAAGGCTTCGCCGGCGGCGTCATCCAGGGTCTCGCCAAGCAGCCGGTATTGCCCGATGGCGGTGACGGCCACCAATTGCGTATGGCCGCCGGAGACCAGCAGGGCGACGAAGGGTGGCTGCAGGGTGGGATCCTCCAGCAGCGGCGCAAGCAGGTGGCCTTCCATGTGGTGCACGCCCAGCGCCGGTACATCGAGGGCCCAGGCCAGGGCGCGACCGGCCGCTGCACCCACCATCAGGGCCCCGACCAGGCCAGGCCCGGCGGTATAGGCGACGGCATCGATATCGGCGACGGCCAGGCCCGATTCGGCCAGGGTCTGGCGCACCAGCGGCAGCAGCTTGCGGACGTGGTCGCGGCTGGCCAGTTCCGGCACCACGCCGCCGTACTCGGCGTGCAGGGCGATCTGGCTGTATAGCGCGTGCGCACGCAGGCCCGCGGCGGTGTCGTAGACGGCCACGCCGGTCTCGTCGCAGCTGGTTTCGATGCCCAGTACCCGCATGTCATTCCCGGAAAAAGGGGCTTTGGCTTGCGCCGTCCCGCCCAGGCCGCGTATCATACGCGGCTCGCCGAACGGGGTTTGCCCGTGACTGGCGTAGTCCCGATTTGGAGTTCCCATGCCTGCTGTCAAAGTCCGCGAAAACGAGCCGTTTGAGTTTGCCCTGCGCCGCTTCAAGCGCACTTGCGAGAAGGCCGGCGTCTTGGCCGAAACCCGCAAGCGCGAGTTCTACGAGAAGCCGACGCAAGAGCGCAAGCGCAAGGCCGCTGCCGCGGTGAAGCGCCAGCTGCGTCGCAGCTCGCGCGACGTCACCAAGCGCCAGCGCCTTTACTGAGCCGCGGCGTTTGTCGAGAAGCCGGCCGCGCGCAAGCGTCGCCGGCTTTTCGTGCTTCTGGTGGATTGAATTCCATCGCACCGAAATCCCGTTCCGCCGCGTCTCCTGGAGAAGACCATGTCCATGAAAGCCCAGCTCACCGACGACATGAAGATCGCGATGAAATCCGGCGAGAAGGATCGTCTCGGCGTCATCCGCCTGATCAATGCTGCGATCAAGCAGCGTGAAGTCGATGAACGCATCGAGATCACCGACGCTATCGTGCTGGCCGTGCTCGAGAAAATGGTCAAGCAGCGCAAGGATTCGATCAGTCAGTACGAGACCCATGGCCGCGAAGACCTCGCCGCCGTCGAGCGGTACGAGCTTGGCGTGATCCAGGCCTACCTGCCCGCGCAGATGAGCGAGGAAGAGGTCGAGGCCGCCGTCGTCGCCTCGATCGCCGAATCCGGCGCCACCGGCCCGCAGGACATGGGCAAGGTGATGGCCGTGCTGAAGCCGAAAGTCGCCGGCCGCGCCGACATGGGCGCGCTGTCGGGCATGGTGAAGGCGAAGCTCGCGGGCTGACATCCCCATGTAGGAGCGACGCAAGTCGCGAACGCGTCGCCATCGAATCGGGCGTTCGCGACTTGCGTCGCTCCTACATCGGCATTGATGGCATGGCATCCTAACCCTCCATGGCCCGCCTCCCCGACGCCTTCATCGATGATCTTCTCGCCAGGACGGATCTGGTCGAGATCATCGGCTCGCGCATTCCGCTCAAGCGCCAGGGCCGCGAGTATTCCGCGCGCTGTCCGTTCCATGACGAGCGCTCGCCGAGTTTCACGGTATCGCCGACCAAACAGTTCTATCACTGCTTTGGCTGCGGCGCGCACGGCACCGCGATTTCCTTCCTGATGAATTACGACCGGCTCGAGTTTCTCGATGCCGTCGAGGAACTGGCCAAGCGCGTCGGCATCGACGTGCCCAAGGATGCACAGGTACGCAACGAGGACGGCGAATCGCGCGATCTGTACGCGGCGCTCGATGCCTCGGCGAAATTCTTCCAGACGCAACTGGCCGGCAACGCGAAGGCAGCGGCCTATCTCGACAAGCGCGGCGTCGACGCCGACAACCGCGCGCGTTTCCTGATCGGTTACGCGCCCGAAGGTTTCAACGGTCTCAAGGACGCGCTTGGCGGCGACGAACGCCGGCTGCGCCTGCTGGAAAAGACCGGCATGTTGTCGAAAAACGACAGCGGCCGCGTCTACGACAAGTTCCGCGATCGCGTGATGTTTCCGATCCACGATCGCCGCGGCCGCGTCATCGCTTTCGGTGGCCGCGTCCTCGAGAAAGACGATGGTCCGAAATACCTCAACTCGCCGGAGACCGCGCTTTTCCACAAGGGTCGCGAACTCTACGGGCTGTGGCAGGTGCGTCAGGCGCACGCGAAGATTCCGCGCCTGATCGTCGTCGAGGGCTACATGGATGTGGTCGCACTGTTCCAGTACGGCGTCACGCAAGCGGTTGCGACGCTGGGTACGGCGACCACGCCCGACCACGCGGAATTGTTGTTTCGCAACGCCGCGGATGTGTATTTCTGTTTCGACGGCGATCGCGCCGGGCGCGGCGCAGCGTGGAAGGCGGTCGAATCAATCCTGCCGCGTATGAAGGATGGTCGCCAGGCGTTTTTCCTGTTCCTGCCCGACGGCGAGGATCCCGACAGCATCGTGCGTCAGGAAGGCGCGGCCGGATTCGATATCCGTCTTGCTGCAGCGACATCGTTGAGCGAATTCTTTTTCAGCGAACTGTCCAAGGACGTGAACCTGCTTTCGCTCGAGGGCAGGGCGCGACTGGCCGAGCGCGCCAAGCCGTATCTGGCGAACGTGCCCGATGGTGCTTTTCGCGATTTGATGCAGCAGCGTCTGGCAGAAATCACCGGCGTTGGCGGGCGCGCGCAACCGACGGCAACGCCGCATACACCGTCGATGCGACCGGCGCGTGGCGCCGCACCTGCGCCGAAAACCAGCCTTGTGCGCGCTGCCATTTCTTTCCTTTTGCAGCAGCCGCAACTTGCGCAGGCGATCGAGCCGCCGTATCTGTTCGGCGTACTCCGCCAGCCCGGCATTCCCCTGCTGGTGGAATTGATCGCGCTGGTGCGCGAGCGTCCCGATATCGGCACTGGCGCGGTGCTCGCGCATTTCGCCGAACGCGAGGAAGGCGCGGCCTTGCAGAAACTGGCGATGCAGTCCCTGCCCGGCGACGAGGCGATGTGGCGCGAGGAATTTCTCGATGCCCTGGGCCAGCTCGACCGGCAGACGCGGCAGCAGCGTGTCGACGAACTCAATGCGCGCATCGGCGAGGTCGGCATGACCGGCCTGAGCGCGGACGAGAAGGCCGAACTGCGCGAACTGCAGTCGCCGCGCCGCTGATTTTCCGCGCGACGCAACGGCCAATGCTGGCCTGAACATTGGTATTCGCGCGTTCCCGAAAGGACCTGCCCCGGAGGACCGCCATGCGTCGTTTCCTGTTCGCCCTGTTGCTCTGCCTGCCCATCCTCGCTGCCGCTGATGCGACCGTCCCGACCAAGGATGTCGATGGGGCCCACGATCTGCCCTTCCTCAAGCGCTACGAAGGCAGTTACATCGTCAACTACGAGCAGAAGTCTTTCGACCAGTTCGTGCTGCCGCTGTCGGTGCTCAAGAAGGTGCCGGACCACAGCGACCGCATGAACAACTACGTGATGGAGCCCGACAAGAAGCTGGTCGCCGAAGGCCGTTACACGCGACTGCTCTATGTCGTGCCAGCGGGGCGTTCGCCGCTGGAAGTGGTGCGCAACTATGTCGACGAGATTCGCGCCGCCGGCGGCACCGCCTTGTATTCGTGCAAGAACGAGGCCTGCGGTGGCGACCTGGAAGGCAACGATCACGGCGGCGGCACGCAGGGCCTTTTGGAGAAGCTCTACCCGCACGAACGGGTGAAAGCCGCCAATTTCACCAACGGCAATTGCGCGAGCACGATGAGTATCAGCGAGCAGCGTTATGTCGCGATGAAGCTGCCGACCGCCGATGGTGACGTAACACTGGCGGTACTCGTCTACACGGTGGGCAACGATTTGTACTGCAAGGCGCTCAACGACTACACCGTGGCGATGGTGGTGGCGATCGAGCCGAAGGCGCGCGAGCAGAAGATGGTGACGGTGAGTGCGGCGGAGATGGCGCGCTCGCTGACCAATACCGGCCGCATCGCGTTGTACGGCCTGTATTTCGATACCAACAAGACCGACATCAAGCCCGAGTCGACGCCGGCGCTGGAACAGATTGCGTCCCTGCTCAAAGCCGATCCGGCGCTGAAGGTCTACATCGTCGGGCACACCGACAACGTCGGTACGCAGGGCGCCAACCTTGATCTGTCCAAGCGCCGCGCCAACGCGGTTGTCGCCGCTCTGGTGAGCCAGTACGGCGTCAAGGGCGGGCAGATGGAAGCCGCGGGTATCGGCATGCTGTCGCCGCTGGCGAGCAACGACGGCGAGGACGGACGCGCGAAGAACCGGCGCGTCGAACTAGTCAAGAAATGATTTGCTGATGCCGGCGTCAGGCGGCAGAAAAAAGCCCCGCATCGCGGGGCTTTTTTTCATGCGACCTTTTGCAGGCTCATCGCCGCGTCGGACACCGGCAGCAACCAGTGGTCGATCAGCAGGAAGGCGAACAGAGCCATCAGGTACCAGATCGAGTAACTGAAAACCTGCATCGCGAACATTTCCGACGGCGGCTTCATCAGGCGGATCGCGTAGTACAGGAAGCCGGCGCCGAGCACCGCCGCGCCGCCGAGGTAGAACATGCCGCTCATGCCGGCGATCCACGGCAGCAGCGTCACCAGCACCAGCAGCACGGTGTAGAAAAGGATCTGCCAGCGCGTGTACTGGACGCCGTGGGTGACCGGCAGCATCGGGATCATCGCGCGCGCGTAATCCTCGCGCCGGAAGATCGCCAGCGCCCAGAAATGCGGCGGTGTCCAGATGAAGATGATCAGGAACAACAACAACGCGTAGGCATGCACGTGGCCGGTGACCGCGACCCAGCCCAGTACTGGCGGCGCGGCGCCGGCGGCGCCGCCGATCACGATGTTCTGCGGCGTGGCGCGTTTGAGAAAGCCGGTGTAGATGATCGCGTAGCCGATCAGCGATGCGAACGTCAGCAGCGCGCAGAGCAGGTTTACGCAGAGCGCGAGCAGCAGCATCGACAGCGTGCCGAGCGCGACCGCGAACAACAGCACCTGCGTCGCGTTCAATGAGCCAGTCGGCAGCGGCCGGTGCGAGGTGCGCGCCATCAACGCATCGATGCGCTGGTCGAGCAGATGATTGATCGCTGCCGCCGACGCTGCTGCCAGCCAGATACCGAGGCTGCCAAATACCAGCGCCCGCCACGGCGGCAGACCGGGCACGGCGAGAAACATGCCGATGATCGCGGTGAACACGATCAGCGCGACCACGCGCGGCTTGGTCAGCTGCCAGTACTGGTTGAAGGGAATCGTCATGCGTGAAGTGTAATGCCTCGGTTGCGGCGGGTAGGAGCGATGGCAATCGCGACATTCCGGCGATGCTTCGATCGACGCAATCGGACGAGTTTTGAGGAGGCTTTTTCTGGGGTAGCCCTTGTCGCGATTGCCATCGCTCCTACTCCGGTGCGCGCAGGCGCGCGAGCAGACCGACGATCACGAACAACAGCAGTGCGGCGCCGGCGGTGTGCGCGGTCGCGACCCACAGCGGCAGACCGAACACCACGTTGCTGATGCCCAGGGCGACCTGCGCGCAGATCAGCAGCAGCAGGATGATTCCCCAGTAGCGCAGGCCCGGGGTGATGATCATGCGGATGGCCACGACCAGCAAATGCCCGAATACCAGCACCGCCATCGCGCGGTGCGCGAGTTGGATCGCCACGCGCGCGGCATCGTCGAGCACGCCGCCTTCGTAATCGACACCGATGCCGCGCCAGATCACGAAGGCCTGATGGAAATCGTGCGGCGGCCACCATTGTCCGCGGCACATCGGGAAATCGCTGCCGCAGGCCAACGCAGCGTAATTGCTGCTGGTCCAGCCGCCGAGCGCGATCTGCAGCACCAGCAGCACCAGCCCGATCCAGAGAAGGCGCCGCAGTTTTGGCGCGACCGCCTGCACCAGCGCCGTGCCCGGCGTTGCGCTCCAGGCCAGCCAGGTCAGCAGCGAAAACGTCGCCAGGCCGCCGAGGAGATGCGACATCACCACCACCGGCTTCAACAGCCAGGTCACCGTCCACATGCCGAGCACGGCCTGGAAGATCACTACCATCAGCGCGATCGCGGTCAGCCGCGAGAAATCGGTGTTCGACCAGCGGATCGCGTTGAACAGCAGGATCGTCTCGCCGCACAAGGCCAGCACGATCGCGAGCTGGTAGTGCTGCGTGATGTACAGCGGTATCGAAATCGCCACCAGCGCGGCCGCGCCAAGAATGCTTGCCAGACCCTGCGGCCGGCGGCGTGCGGCGATCAGCGTCAGTATCAGAATCAACAGACCCAGGGTCGCGGCGAGATGGCGGTGGAATTGCTCGCGCCAGGTCTTGCTGGTTTCCACGGCGCGCTCGAAATGCGCATTGGCATGGGCGATATCGTCGGCGTGCACGGGCCAGGTGGCGCGGCCGTAGCAGGTCGGCCAGTCCGGGCAGCTCAGGCCGGCGTTGGACAGGCGCACGAAGGCGCCGAACACGACGATGGCGAAAGCGAGCAGCACGGCCACCCAGGCGAGGCGATGGAAGTGGCGGGAGGGTAGGTTCATCGGGTCACCTTGCCAGAGCGGGTGAAGATACCGGCACGGACCGGCATCGGCCAGCATCGCTGTGGCAGATCGCGGTCAAGGGCCGGATCATTTCAGCAATTGCGCCAGATCCTTGCGCAGGCCGCCCGGCTCGAAACCCGGTGGATAGCGCATGACCAGATAGCCGGTCGGGTCGACCAGATACACCGGCAGGGCCTGCGCGCTCGCGGTATCGGGCAACGCCTGCAGGAACTGCGGATTCGCCGCCATCGGCACCAGCATGCGAAAGCGTGGCGCGTTGGCGGGCAGGTCGCCGAACCAGACCACCTGTACGCGATCGGCCAGGCGGCCTTCGGACAGCCAGAGACGATGCAAGGTATCGAGCATCTGTGCGCAGGGGGTGCCACAGTTTTGCGGCGCGACAAACACGATCTGCCAGCGCTGGTTGTCCGAGGTCCAGGCGTAGTCGGAACCATCGGCGCGCTTGAGCGCGATCGCGGCGAGGTTTTTCGGCGGCTGCATCAGCTCGCCGATGTTCTTGCCATGGCCGCCGGGCATCCAGCCGGTGAAGCGCAGGTAGGCGGCGATGCCGAAGGAACTGAAGAACATCGCGACGACCAGCAGCAGGATCAGGCGGGAACGGAGTTTGTCGCGGGCGGTGGCTTCGGTCATGGTTTCGGACGACGCAGGGTAAGAAGGAGGGCGATGATCAGCACGGCCGCGGCCATCGCGAACCATTGCAGGGCATAGCCGCGATGACGTTCCGGCGGCAGGGTATTGGGCAGTACGTCGAGATCGCGTGCGTAGCCCAGCGGCAGCGCCGGATCCAGGCGCAGCACGCGCGGCGCGAGTCCGCGCCGGAGCGCCTTCGACAGCAGCGGCAGGTCGATACGCGTAAGCAGCCAGCGTTGTGCGTCGGTTTCGGCATAGCCCGGGCCCAGCGCCATGCCGGCGGCGGGCGGCGGCAGCAGAAGGCCGCGTAATTGGCTGTCGGCGGGCGGAGGCACCAGCGTCGGCAGCGCGCGATCGCCGGCCAGCGGCAGCCAGCCCAGATCGACGAGCAGGGCGCGGCCTTGATCGGGCAGGAACACGCGGTAGACGTGCACGCCGACGGCATCGCCGCGGCGCTGGTTGTCGAGCAGCAGCGCGGGAGCATCGGGGAAGACACCGTGACCGGCAGCCCAGGCGTAGTCGAGGTCGTTCGAACGCGAGAGCGCGGCCAGCGGCTGCGCCTGCCGCGCCGTCATCACCTGCGCGACGCGATCGAGCATCGTCTGTTTCTCGACCGCGCGATGCAGCTGCCAGCGCCCCAGCGCGACGAAACCCGTCGCCACCGCCAGGGCGAGCAGCCAAAGTACGATCCGCGATTTCATGACAGCGCCGGCCGCGGCGCCGATAATGCCGGCATCGAACGTCGCGGGATGAAACCTATGCAGAAGCTGCTGATCATCGCTGTCCTGGTCGTGATTCTCTGGAACCTGGGTGCCGGTCTGTACTACATGATGGTGGACAAGGGCACGACCAAGCGCACGGTCAACTCGCTGACCTGGCGCATCGGCCTGTCGATCGGTCTGATCGCGCTGGTCGCGCTGGGCCTGTTCACCGGCGTGATCAAGGGCAACAGTTCGCCGATCCAGCAGGAGCCTTCAACGCCTGCGACTGCGGCGCACTGACACCCACCACCGAAACAAAAGGCCGGCGATGCCGGCCTTTTTTATTGCCGCGGAGAACGGCCGCAGCCGCGCTCCGCGCTTGCTTCGACTCAGATCAAAGCACGTACACGAACAGGAACAGGCCGAGCCAGACCACGTCGACGAAATGCCAGTACCAGGCCACGGCCTCGAAGGCGAAGTGGTGGTCGTTGCTGAAATGTCCCTTCAGGCAGCGCAGCCAGATCACGCTCAGCATGATCGCGCCCAGGGTCACGTGCATGCCGTGGAAACCGGTGAGCATGAAGAAGGTCGAGCCGTAGATACCCGAGCCCAGGGTGAGATTGAGCTGGGTGTAGGCCTCGTGGTATTCGGTCGCCTGGCAGTAAAGGAAGGTCGCGCCCAGCGCCACCGTCGCACCCAGCCAGAACAGCAGCGACTGGCGCTTGCCGGCCTTGAGGGCGTGGTGGGCGAGGGTGATGGTCACGCCCGAGCTGAGCAGGATCATCGTATTGAGCAGCGGCAGGCCCCAGGCCGGGATGATCTCGTAATGGCCACCGATGTTGCCCGGGCCGTTCGCGGGCCAGCCGGCGGTGTAGCCGTTGTAGAGAAATTCGTTGGTCAGCGCGCCGTCGCCTTCACCGGAAAGCCACGGCAGCGCGAATTGCCGGGCGTAGAACAGCGCACCAAAGAACGCCGCGAAGAACATCACTTCCGAGAAGATGAACCACATCATGCCCATGCGGAAGGAGGTGTCGACCTGGGCGTTGTACTTGCCCTGCAGCGACTCGGCGATGACGTCGCCGAACCAGTTGCCGAGCACCAGCAACACCATCGCGATGCCGACGAAGAAGACGTTTTCGCCCCAGGCGTTGCCGTTCATCCAGTTGGCCACGCCGATCATGGTGGTGAACAAACCGATCGAGCCCAGGAAGGGCCAGCGGCTGTGGTGCGGGATGTAGTAAACGTTTGCGTCGTGAGCGTCGTGGGTCTGTGCCATGGGGATTCCCCGGATTCCTGATTGATTCGACCGGTCAGGGCGCCGTGACGGCCGCTGCGATCGGCAGGCTGGGCGCGTGCAGCTGCGCGGTCGCCGTGTCGTTGAGGTAGAAAGTATAAGACAGAGTGATCGTGGATACGTCGGCGGGCAGGGCCGGATTGACGATGAAGCGCACCGGCATCAGCCGTTCCTCGCCCGCCTTGAGCATCTGCTGGGTGAAGCAGAAACACTCGGTCTTGTCGAAATAGCTCGACGCCTCGACCGGCACGATCGACGGCGCGGCGTTGCCGACCATGTCGCTGGTGGCCTGGTTGCGCGCGACGAAGAAGGCCTCGTACTGCTTGCCTGGATGCACGTCCATGCTCAGCTGTTTCGGACTGAACGCCCACGGCAGCTTGGAATTGACGGTGCCGTCGAAATCCACGCGCACGGTGCGCTTGTTGTCGACCTTGATGCCGGCCAGCTCGGTTTCGCCGGCGGGGCCGCGCTCGAGCTTGATGCCGAACACTTTCTGGCAGGCGACGTTGTACAGCGGCACCAGCGAGAACGCGAACACGAACGAGCCCGCCGAGATCAGCGCGATGCGCTTGAGCGTGCCGGCGAGTTCGGGAGTCACTTCGGTGCCATCGCCGAATACAGGAACAGGCCGTACGAGGCGAATGCCACGGCGGCGAGAATCCATGCCGTGCGGCGGATGCCGGCGCGACGGGCAGCGTGCGGATCGAGGGAGTCGGGCGTTGTCATGCGAACCTCAGGCGAACATCCCCGGCGGACCGGGGATGCGCTTGTTGCTTAGTGGGTGATGTCGCCGTGGGCGAGATCGCCCGGGCGGATCACCGGCGGCGTGGTGAAGGTGTGGTGCGGCGCCGGCGACGGCACCGTCCACTCCAGGCCATGGGCATTTTCCCAGACGCGATCGGCCGCCTTGGCGCCGCTGCGAATGGTCTGGACCACGATGACCACGAACAGGATCTGGGTCAGGCCGAAACCGAAGCCGCCGATCGAGGACCACATGTTGAAATCGGCGAACACCGGGTTGTAGTCGGGCACGCGGCGCTGCATGCCAGCCAGGCCGAGGAAGTGCTGCGGGAAGAACAGCAGGTTCACGAAGATCGTGCTCAGCCAGAAATGCCACTTGCCGGCGGTCTCGTTGTACATGCGGCCGCACCATTTCGGCAGCCAGTAGTACACCGCGGCCATGATGCCGAAGATCGCGCCGGTCACCAGCACATAGTGGAAGTGCGCGACGACGAAGTAGGTGTCCTGGTACTGGAAGTCGGCCGGCACGATCGCCAGCATCAGGCCCGAGAAGCCACCGATGGTGAACATGATCACGAAGCCGAGCGCGAACAGCATCGGCGTTTCGAAGCTGATCGAACCGCGCCACAACGTGGTGATCCAGTTGAACACCTTCACGCCGGTCGGCACCGCGATCAGCATCGTCGCGTACATGAAATACAGCTCGCCACCGAGCGGCATGCCGACGGTGAACATGTGGTGGGCCCAGACGATGAAGCTCAGGAAGGCGATCGAGGCGGTCGCGTACACCATCGCCTGGTAGCCGAACAGCGGCTTGCGCGCGAAGGTCGGGATGATCTCCGAGACGATGCCGAACGCCGGCAGGATCATGATGTAGACCTCGGGGTGACCGAAGAACCAGAAGATGTGCTGGAACATCACCGGGTCACCGCCGCCGGCGGCGTTGAAGAAGCTGGTACCGAAGAACTTGTCGGTGAGCAGCATCGTCACCGCGCCAGCGAGCACCGGCATCACCGCGATCAGCAGGAAAGCGGTGATCAGCCAGGTCCAGACGAACACCGGCATCTTCAGCAGGTCCACGCCCGGGGCGCGCATGTTGAGGATGGTGGCGATGATGTTGATCGCGCCCATGATCGAGCTGATGCCCATCAGGTGCACGGCGAAAATCAGGAATGCCGTGTTGTTGCCGCCCTGCAGCGACAGCGGCGGATACATCGTCCAGCCGCCGGCCGGGCCACCGCCGCCGATGTGGAACACCACCTGCAGGATCAACGGCATCAGCAGCAGGGTGAAGGCGAACGGCATGATCCAGAACGACCAGTTGTTCATGCGCGGCAGTGCCATGTCGGGCGCGCCGATCATCAGCGGGATCATCCAGTTGGCCAGGCCGACGAAGGCCGGCATCACCGCGCCGAAGATCATCACCAGCGCGTGCGTGCTGGTCATCTGGTTGAAGAATTCCGGCGACATCAGCTGCAGGCCGGGCTGGAACAGCTCGGCGCGGATCAGCATGGCCATCGCACCGCCGATGAAGAACATCACCAGCGAGAACACCAGGTACAGCGTGCCGATGTCCTTGTGATTGGTGGAATGGAACCAGCGCTGGAAAAAGCTCTGCTGGTGACCATGGTCATGATCGTCGTGATGGTCGTGGGCGGCGCTTTGGTTAGCCATGTCGCTTGCCTCTGTTTCAGTTCTAATTCGAATTCGTGGGACCGGCGGAACGGGGCGTGGCCCCGTCACGCGCAGCCATCATTGCGCGGTGGTGGGCGCCGCAGCGGTTGCCGGCGCAGGCGCGGCGACTGCGGCGATCGCTGCCGGAGCAGGCGCATTCGCGGCTTTCTGCTCGGCCAGCCAGCTCTTGTATTCGCCCTTGGGCACGATCTTGATGACGATCGGCATGAAGCCGTGGTCCTTGCCGCAAAGCTCGGCGCAGACGCCGCGGTAGGTGCCGGGTTCGTGCACTTCGGTCCAGGCGTCGTTGATCACGCCAGGGATTGCATCCTGCTTCCAGCCCAGCGCCGGGACCCACCAGGAGTGGATGACGTCGTCGCCGGTGATGACGAAGCGGATGCGGGTATCGGCGGGCAGAACGAGCGGATGGTCGACATCGCGCAGGTAGTGCTGCTTGGCGGCGATCTGCGCCTGCGTGGCATTCTCGTTCTGGCGCAGGGCATCCGACTCGCGGTCGAGGCGGCTGATGAAGGAAACATCCTCGCCGACGTATTCGTAGCGCCACATCCACTGGTAACCGGTGACCTTGACGGTCATCGCCGGCGGCGTCGGATTGTGGCTGGCGTCGTACTCGGCCATCACCATCTTGGTGGCCGGAATTGCGGAGCCGATCAGGATCAGTACGGGTATCGAGGTCCAGATCAGCTCGAGCTTGGTGCTGTGGGTGAAATCCTTGTCCGCCACCGCGCCCTTGGAGTGGCGGAACTTGAACATCGCGAAGGCCATGGCACCGAACACGATCGTGCCGATCACCACGCAGATCCAGAACATGATCATGTGGCCCATGTAGGCGTTGTGGGCGGTCGCGGTGACGCCCTGGGTCATGTTCAATTGCCAGTGCTGCGGTTCGACCGGATCGACTTCGGGCTTGCCGATGGCGAAGGCCGCCTGGGTGGCGAGGGCCAGCATCAGGCCGACGACGTGTCGCAAGGAGCGTGGGGCTTTCGAAGCTGCATTCATCGGAACCTACCTCAAGCTGTGATCTGCACTCTGGCCGCGCCCGGAAGCGACCGCCAGCAACTGTTTCAACTGATTGGCGAGATCCAGGCGCTCCTCATCGGAAAGGAATGCCCCGACCTCGACCTCTTCACCACAGGCAGCCAACAGCAGCCGCGCCTGCCCCGATTCCCGCGCCACCCGCAGCCGCACCCAGTAGGGGTGCGCGCGGAACGCCGGTTCCGGTTGCGTGGATCGGCGCACTTCCAGCCAGCGCTCGCCCCATGCGATCAACTCGTAGCGCTCGCCCAGCCGCCATGCCCAACGCAACGCCACCGCCACCAGCGCGCTGTCGAGCAGCGCAAAAGCCGGAGCGAAGACATTGCCCTGACTGAAAGTGGCCAAGGCCACCGCCCACATGGCGCCCGCGAGTATCGCGAACACGATTCCGAACTGCCCCGCCGTCAGCGCCCGCCGCGGCCGTAGCAAGAGCTGCGCATCCGAACCGGCCAGAACCGAGGGAAGGCGCTCTATCACGATGGCCCCGAAGGTTTGCCCCCGGCCGAAAACCCGCGAATTTTACGCCCCGGCGCCGGCCCGGGGCAAGCCAAGAGCCCTGCTGCAAGGCGATCTACATCGCGGTTTTGCGCCGATCGTGCCGAGGTTTCTCGGCACAATGCGCGCTTTGCCGGCATGCGTCGCGGCGACTAGAATGGCCGGCTTCGCGGAGCCACTGCTCCGCCGTCTGCCGGGAACGCCGTGAGCTCCATTCTCAGCCCTGAACTGCCCGCTACCACCTCGCCGCTGCGCGCCCGCATCACCGCTGCCTACCTGCGCGACGAAGCCGAACACCTCGAGGAACTGCTGGCGCAGGCGCGCCTGCCCGCCGACGAACAGGCCGCTGCCCAGGCTACAGCGATCGCGCTGGTGCAGCGCACGCGTATCCGCGCGACCGACCCGGCGATGGTCGAGGCTTTCATGCGCGAGTACGACCTGAGCTCGGAAGAGGGCGTGTTGCTGATGTGCGTGGCTGAGGCGTTGCTGCGCATTCCCGACCGCGAGACCGCCGACCGCCTGATCCGCGACAAACTCGGCGACGCCGACTGGGATTCGCATGTCGGCCAGTCGAGCTCGGTGCTGGTCAATGCCTCGACCTGGGGCCTGATGCTCACCGGCCGCATGGTTGGCCTGGCCGGCGAGACCCAGCGCGATGTCTTCGGCTCCTTCAAGCGCCTGATCGGCCGCATGGGCGAGCCGGCGATCCGCCTCGCGGTGCGCCAGGCGATGCGCATCATGGGCCACCAGTTCGTGATGGGCCGGACGATCAACGAAGCGCTGGAACGCTCGCGCAAGGGCGACAACGCCAACTATCGCTATTCCTTCGACATGCTTGGCGAAGGCGCTTTCACCGCCAAGGATGCGGCGCGTTATCTCGAGGCCTACCGCAAGGCGATCGTCGCGATCGGCTCCGGCGGCCCGTATGCCAACGTATTCGCCGCGCCCTCGATCTCGGTGAAACTGTCGGCGTTGCATCCGCGCTACGAGCTCGCCAAGCGCGCGCGCGTGCAGGCCGAACTCACGCCGCGCATCCTCGAACTAGCACAGCTGGCGAAAGCCCAGGGCATCGGCTTCACCATCGACGCGGAAGAATCCGAGCGCCTGGAGTTGTCGCTCGATGTCATCGGCGGCGCCTTCGTCGACAAATCGCTGGACGGCTGGGAAGGCTACGGCTTGGCCGTGCAGGCCTATCAGAAGCGCGCGCCGTTCGTGATCGATTATCTGATCGATCTCGCGCGCGGCGCCGGCCGGCGCATGCCGATGCGCCTGGTCAAGGGCGCGTACTGGGATTCGGAAATCAAGAAGGCGCAGATGGATGGCCTCGGCGGCTATCCGGTGTTCACGCGCAAGGCCAACACCGACGTCAGCTATCTGGCCTGCGCAAGAAAAATGCTCGCCGCCAGCGATGCGCTGTATCCGATGTTCGCCACCCACAATGCGCAGACCATCGCCGCGATCCACCAGATGGCGAAAGGCGAGGCCTTCGAATTCCAGCGCCTGCACGGCATGGGCGACCACCTCTACGCCGAGACCATCGGCAAGCAGCATCTCGACGTGCCCTGCCGCGTCTACGCGCCGGTCGGTTCGCACGAAGACCTGCTGCCGTATCTCGTGCGCCGCCTGCTCGAGAACGGCGCGAATTCCAGCTTCGTCAACCGCATCACCGACGAAACGCTGCCGCCGGCCGAACTCGTCGCCGATCCGGTCGCGACCGTCGCCGCCTACGACAGCAAACCGCATCCGCGCATCCCGCAGCCGTCCGCCATTTTCGGCACCGACAGGAAGAATTCCATGGGCGTCAATCTCGCCAACGACAAAGATCTGCTCGCGCTCGCCGACCGCATCAACGCGGCGATCAAGTCCTGGAGTGCCGCACCGTTGGTCCCAGGCGCAAATGGTGGCGGCGCGATGAATACCGTCACCAACCCGGCCGACCGCCGCGACACCGTCGGGCAATGGCAGGCCAGCGACGCCGCGCAGGTCGAACGCGCCCTGGTCAACGCGCGCGCTGCCTTCAATACCTGGGATCTGACCCCGGCCGCGAGCCGCGCCAAGATCCTCGAGCACGCCGCCGACCTGATGGAAGAGCGCATGCCCGAGTTGATCGCGCTGTGTGTGAAGGAAGCCGGCAAGTCGTTGTCGGCGTCGGTCGCGGAAGTGCGCGAGGCCGTGGATTTCTGCCGCTACTACGCCGTGCAGGGGCGCAAGCTGTTCGGCCAGCCGGAAAAACTTCCGGGCCCGACCGGCGAATCCAACGAACTGCAATTGCATGGCCGCGGCGTGTTCGTGTGTATCAGCCCGTGGAATTTCCCGCTGGCGATCTTCATGGGCCAGATCGCCGCCGCGCTCGCCGCCGGCAACACCGTGATCGCCAAACCCGCCGAACAGACCACGTTGATCGCGCATCTCGCGGTGAAGCTGTTGCATGAAGCCGGCGTGCCGGAAACCGTTCTGCAATTCCTGCCGGGCGATGGCGCCACCGTCGGCGCTGCGCTGACCCGCGACCCGCGCGTGGCCGGCGTGGTGTTCACCGGTTCCACCGACACCGCCTGGGCGATCAATCGCGCGCTCGCCGCACGCAATGCGCCGCTGGCGACGCTGATCGCCGAGACCGGCGGCCAGAATGCCTTGATCGCCGATTCTTCCGCGTTGCCAGAGCAACTGGTCAAGGACGCGATGGTCGCGGCGTTCGATTCCGCGGGTCAGCGTTGTTCGGCGGCGCGCGTTCTGTTCGTGCAGTCGGACATCGCCGACAAGGTGATCCACATGCTCGCCGGCGCGATGGACGAACTCGTCGTCGGCGATCCGGCACTGCTTTCGACCGATGTCGGCCCGGTGATCGACGAGGACGCGCGCGCGTTGCTGGTCGCGCATGCCGAGCGCATGGCCAAGGAAGCGAAGCTCGTCAAGGAAATTCCGTTGCCCGCTGCTTGCGCGCACGGCAGCTTCTTTGCGCCGCGCGTGTATGAGTTGACGTCGCTGTCGCAGCTCACGCGCGAAGTGTTCGGGCCGGTGCTGCACGTGATTCGCTATCAGGCCAGCGAACTCGACAATGTGCTCGCGGCGATCAACGCCACCGGTTATGGCCTCACGCTCGGCATCCACTCGCGCATCGACGCCACCGTGCAGCACATCGCGCGCAACGTGCACGTCGGCAATTGCTACGTGAACCGCAATCAGATCGGCGCGGTCGTTGGCGTGCAGCCGTTCGGCGGCGAAGGCCTGAGCGGCACCGGCCCAAAAGCCGGCGGCCCGCACTACCTGCTCAAGTTCGCCTCCGAGCGCACGCTGACCGTGAACACCACAGCGGCCGGCGGTAACGCCTCGTTGCTGACTTTGGCCGACTGATCCGCCCGGGGGTGGCGCCCCGGGGTTGGTCGCGCCAGCGGGCGCCGGATCCGGCGCGCCCAGCACACTGGCCCCGATCAGGATTCCCTCTGCGGACATGCCGGGTTATTGTCTGACCGGGCGCGACCGCGCCCCTCGATTGTCATACCTGGGGAAGGGGAAAACGATGGGAACCGCACTTTATTTTCTTGGCGTCATCATTTCGTTGGTCGGCGGCATCTGGATCCTGATCAATGCCTTCAAGACGAGCATTCTCTGGGGGCTCGGCTCGCTGTTCATTCCGTTCGTGTCGCTGATCTTCGCGATCATGCATTGGCAGCAGAACAAGAAGCCTTTCCTCATCTGTGTTGTTGGCTTCGTGGTGTTGGTCCTGAGCGTCTTCATGGGCGCCGGAGCGGGCTTGGTGCCCAGCCAGATGCCTGCATCCTGACCGGATGCGTCAGCGGTCCAAAGCGCCCGGCATTCGCCGGGCGTTTTTTTGGTGTGGTCAATTCGTGCAGACGCGGTTGCGGCCTTCGGCTTTGGCGCGATAGAGCGCGCGGTCAGCGAGTTGCAGCAGATCGTTTTCTTCCGCGGCCGATCCTTCCAGCAGGCTCACGCCGAGGCTGGCGGTGACCTTGCGCTGCGGCCAGGGCGCGGTTTCAATCGCGTGGCGGATGCGTTCGGCCAGGGCCAGCGCGCCGGTGGCATCGATGTCCGACAGCAGTACGACGAATTCCTCGCCGCCAGGCCGCGCGACGTAGTCTTCCGCACGCACGCAATCGCGCAGGCAGGCAGCGACCTGCACCAGCGCGACATCGCCGGCGGCGTGGCCGAAGCTGTCGTTGTAACTCTTGAAATGGTCGACGTCGATCGCCAGTGCGACCACCGCTTCGTGATGGCGCGCGGCGTGCGCGATGCGCAGCGCCAGTTGTTCGTCGAGGCCGCGACGATTGCCCAGCGCGGTCAGCGCATCGGTGAGGCTGAGCAGTTCGTAGCGCGTCGCCATCTCCAGCAATTCGTTCTGGTAGATCGCCAGGCGCTCCTGTTCCAGCCGTTGTTCGGTGCAGTCGGAAATCAATCCGATCATGTGCGTGACGTTGCCGAAATTGTCACGGATCTGCCGGCTGGTCGCGCGGATCCAGGCGACCTCGTTGCCGGGCCGGAGCACGCGGAATTCCGACGGCGCATTGTCGTTGAGCTCGATCGCGCGCTGCAGCTTGGTCGCCACCATGTCGCGGTCATCGGGATGCACGCGTTCCAGGAAGGATTCGAACGTGCCGGGGAATTCGCCGGGCGCGAAACCGAGCAGCGCTTCGTAGTTGCCCATCAGTTCGGCGTGGTTGGTGCGCACGTTGTGTTCCCACATGCCCATCTTCGCCGAGTCGAGCGCGAGCTCCAGTCGGTAGTGTTCGCGCTCGGCGTCGTTGCGCTGGCGGTGCAGATCGAACAGCGCGCGCACCTGCCGCGCCAGCACGGCGAGCATCTCGCGCTGCCAGGGCTCGAGCGTGCGCGGCCGGCGATCGATCACGCACAAGGTGCCTAGCGCGTTGCCGGCCTCG
>NZ_DATGBO010000109.1:0-2856 GCF_035312645.1 Arenimonas sp. | reverse complement strand
AATCTCTATGGCACCAGCGGGCGGCCGGCGCTGCCGAAAACCTTCCGCACCGTGGTCGGCACCGATGTCGATTCCGCGGTCTGGGATTCCGACAGTTACTGCGGCGGCTATTTCGAAAACGTCGGACTGGAAACCACGCAGCTGTGGTTGAACACCTGCTCGGACGGCTTCCTCAACTGCAGCAGTCAATCGGCCGCGGGCACGGTCTGGTTCCAGGACAAGAGTCGCATGGCCGGCAGCGAACCGCTGTCGCACAACCAGAGTCGCCGGGCCTGTTTCGGGCTCGATTCGATTCTCCGCACCGACATGTCGAAGTGAGGACCGCACCCATGCGCAATCAACTCATCGCCCTCATCCTCGCGTCGGTGTCGTTGCCGGTGCTGGCCATCAATTCTGGCGTGGATACGCCGCGCCGCGGCGATCTCGTCGCCGATGGTCTCGTCGCCCTGCCCGCACCTGCCGGCCAGATCGAACGCAAACCACTGTCTTTCAGCTGGGCACTGGATCCGAACGCCAGCGTCGGCGAGCAGACGCCCTACACCTCGGAAAGCCGCGAATTCTGGACGCAGGTCGAAGGCATCGAACTGAGCAAAGGTTTTGCGATCGATACCAGCGCGCCTGGCGCGGTGATCCGCATCAGCCCGATCGGCAAAGCCGCGCCGGTTTCGCCTGATCGTCTCGATCTCCTGCGCGATGGCAAATCGATCGCCAGCGCGCTGGCGTTTTCGCAGCGGACCACCGCCGCGCAATTGCAGCAGGCCGGCATGCCGATCGACAGCGGCGCCGCGGTCGTGCAGATCGATGCGGCGCAGGGACAGGGCCGCTTCCAGTTGCAGATGAGCGCGGCCAACGGTCGCTATCTCGTGCACGTGTTCGAACCCGCCAGTCCGTATGTGCTGCACGCAAGCACCGACCGCGCCAACCTGCTCGCCGGTGGCGAGGTGGAAGTGCGCGCGATGCTGGGCAAGGGCAGTACCGGTCTTGCTGGTTCGCAACTCGCGGGCTTGCTGGTGTCGCCCTCGGGCAAGAGCTACGACATCGTGTTCAAGGCCGGCAGCAACGGCATGCAGCGTGCAATGGCGCGCATTCCGGTCGATGCCGGAAGTGAGCCCGGTCTTTGGGATGTGCAGGTGTTCGCCGGCGCCAGCGATGGCGGCG
This sequence comes from Arenimonas sp., assembly GCF_035312645.1. GTDB lineage: Bacteria > Pseudomonadota > Gammaproteobacteria > Xanthomonadales > Xanthomonadaceae > Arenimonas. The sequence goes on along the minus strand of NZ_DATGBO010000109.1, from coordinate 1,698 downwards.
GTCGCATCCAGCGCGATACCCGCACCGCGATTTCCGTCGCACAGCCGACTGCGAGACTGGGCAGCAGCTACGACTTCGACGCGATGAATCTCGGCTTCCGCCTGCCGGTGCAGGTCGGTTCGCCGGGGCGTTACGAATTGCGCGGCACCTTGTTCGCGACCGGGCCCGACGGCGTCGCGCGCCCGGTGTCGGAAGCGCACAGCGCGGCGTGGTTCGAACGCGGCCAACGCGCATTGACGTTGACCTTCGAACGCGCGCATCTGCCTGCGGGTTATGGCGCACCGTTCGAAGTACGGCAGGTACAACTCAACGACCAGAGCCGCATGGGTCAGCTGGAAAGTCGCGAGCTCGCGGCGCGCTTCGGTTCGCCGGCGCCCGTGGTCGCGCAATTGCCGTCGCCGAAGCCCGCGGTGATCGCACCGAACAAGCCCGGCGTGATCGTGCCGACGCCTGGTCGTGGCGGCGCGCGTCGCTTCGATAGCGGCGAATGATCCGGCGCCAGTAGGCGCGCGCAACACGATGGGTGAGAATGACGGCCGGGCCAACGCCCGGCCGTTTTCATTCGAGCGCCCGCATGGATGCCGACCTGCGCCGTTACGCGGCGTTCTACTTTTGCTACTACGCCGCCCTCGGCGCCTACACACCGTATATCGGTCGCTGGGTCGCTGCGCTTGGGCATGGCGGTTATGTCGTCGGTACGATGCTGGGGCTCTGGTACGCGACACGCATCGTCGGCCCGCCGTTGTGGGCGCGTTACGTGCAGCGCAGTGCGCGGCCCGGCCACTGGTTCGTCGCCGGCGCGCTGCTGACCTTGCTGTGCTTTTCCGGTTTCACGCTCACGCGCAGCGCCTGGTCGCTGTTCGCGGTGATGACGGTGTTCGGCTTGGTCTACAACGCGGTGATGCCGCAGTTCGAAGCGATGACGCTGGCCGCGTTAGGTGCGCGCAGTGCCGACTATGGACGCATCCGCGTCTGGGGTTCGGTGGGTTTTCTGATCGTCGCCTCGACCTATGGCGGCCTGCTTGACCATCTCGGCAGCACGGCGTTTCCCTGGGTCACCCTGCCCTTGCTGGCGATGATGGTCGGCGCCGCCTGGCCGCATCGCGACGACGTGCCGCCCGAGCATCTCGACAGCGTCAGCGATGCCGGTCATCTGTGGAAACGTCCGGGCGTGCGTCGCTTCCTGCTGGTCGCGCTGCTGATGCAGGCCGGCTTCGGCGCGTTCTATGTTTTCTACACCTTGCACCTGGCCGCGCATGGCCACAGCGGCACGGTGATCGGCCTGCTCTGGGGCCTGGGCGTGCTGATCGAGATCGCGATGTTCTGGCAGGCGCCGAAACTGATCGCGCGTTTCGGCGCACCGGCGCTGATGAGTTTCTGCATCGGCATCACCGTGCTGCGCTGGGCAGTCACCGCGATCTTCGCCGATTCCTTGAGTTGGATGATCGCCGCGCAACTGACGCATGCTTTCAGCTTCGCGATCTTCCACGCCTGCTGCATGCGTCAGATGGCGGACTTCTTCCCCGGCAAACGCGCCGCTGCCGGGCAGAGTCTGCTGTACGGTTTTTCATCGGGCGTCGGTGGTGTTCTCGGCGCGGGCTTGTCGGCGCTGATGTGGCAGTGGCAGGGCGGCTTCGCGGCGTTCCTCGCGGGCGCGGTGGTGACGGCGTTCGCTTGGATTGTTTATGCGTTGCGCGG
>NZ_DATGBO010000108.1:0-15870 GCF_035312645.1 Arenimonas sp. | reverse complement strand
GAATACTTGACGGTGAAGGAAGCGAAATCGCGGTCGGCGATCTGATTGAACGGCGTGCCACCGAAGAATGCGCTATAGCTCATATCGAACACCACCTTGTTGAGGTAGTTGGCTTCGATTCCCACGGTACCGGACTTGCGGCCTTCGAGGAAGTTGCCGCCCGGACCCGGGGTAATGCCCTTCACGTCATGCGCAAACGCGATACGCGGAGACAGCGTGATCGGCGTACCGAAGGCGCTGTTGTAATCAGCCTTGGCGGCGATGCGATAGCCCCACGAGAACTGCGTCGGGAAGCCGTCGTGCAGGGTCTGCGGATTGCGCAGGCCGCCACGCGGACCCTGGTTGGCGAGCAGCGCCTGCAGCGGCACCGGACCCACGCCGGGGATGGTCGAGTAGGTGTAGTTGCTGACATCGAAACCGCCACCGGTATCGGTGCCTTCACCTTCGTAGCGCAGCACGGATTGGTCGGGCAGATCCCAGACTTCGGTCGCGCCGATTTCACCGACGAGGGCGATCTGATCCGCACCCAGCACCTGGCTGAAGGCCTTGGTGAAGGTCATCTGCAGCTGCGAGACCTTGTTGCGGCGCCAGCCGCGCACTTCCTGGCCGAAAGCGAAGTTGCCGAGCTGGCTCTGGAACTTCAGCGCCTGCGGCGGAATGCCGACGTTGAGCGGGGTCAGACCGGCGAACAGCAGTTCGACGTCATCGAGCTGCAGCGGCATGTTCGGACGATGGCTGATTTCACCCTGCCAGGCGACGCCGCCAGGCAGCGTGGTGTTCCAGCTCAGGCCGTACATCTGGATGTCTTCCGGATATTCGACGAAGAAGCGACCGCTGTTGGCCGACGTGGTGGTGACCGCGACGCCCGACAGCAGCGGCAGGCGGCTGTGGTAGTTCAGGAAGTAAAAGCCGAAATCGGTGTTGCCCCAGTTCTCGGCGAACCAGTGCACAGCGAGGCCGTACTGGCCCTTGTTGCTGGCGTTGCGGTTGGCGGCGCGCGGGAAGGAGCTGCCGCAACCGATGTTGATGATCTGCGTTGCCGTGGCCACGCCGTACTGCGCGCTGAGGGCGGCGAAGCGATCGCTGTTGGACGCGACCACCGGGCTGACGCCGGGGTTGCAGGTCGCCTGGTAGCGCTCGGGATTGTTGACCGGCTGCGGCGCGACGCCGAAGCCGAGCATCACGTAGGTGCCGCCCGGCGAAGCGAAGTCATTGGAGCTGAAATAGGTGCCCGAGGGATCGATTTCGGTTTCCTCGAACTCAAGCATGTACAGGGCTTCGGCCGAGAGGTTGTCGGTGAAGCTGAAGGAGCCCCACAACATGTCGATGGGCTGATAAGCCTCCTTCAGCTCGGAACCGGCCACGCGCAGCTTGGACACGTCGACGGGGTTGATGACGTTGATGCCGTTCTGGATGAAGGTGCTCTCGCCCCAGCTCACCACCTGACGGCCGACACGCCAGCTGCCCTTGTGGTCGCCGATGGTGTAGTCGTGGAAGACGAACGCGTCGAGCAGACGGAAGTCCTTGCCCACCTTCTCCTGCGCGGCCTTGGTCAGGTCGTTGCGATCGGTGTTGTCGAAATCATAGAAGTAGTTGGCACGCGCGAAGGCGCCCCAGGTCTTGTACTTGAGGCTGAGCTCGGAAGTGATCTTGAAGGCGTTGGAGAAGGCATCGCCTTCGCCGTACTTCAGGTCGCCGTCATCGCGGTTGACCGAGAAGCGGCCCTTGGCGTTGATCTGGGCGAACGAGCCGGGGACGCCGCCGGTCGAGGTGCAACGACCGGGGCCGGCGGGAATGCCGCCGAGCGGAATGTTCTGGGTGCAGAGCAACGGATTGAAGTTGCTTTTGCCGATCAGGTCGTCGGCGGGCGCTTCGGTGCGAATCGAAATGCCGTAGGAAACGGTGGTATCGAGGCTGCCGGTCAGCTCGCCCTTGCTGAATTCAAAGGCCTGAGCGGCCGGTGCAACGAGCAGGGCCACGGCGACAGCGGCGGCCAGCGGTGCACGGGCAAACAGTCCGCGAACAGTTTGTTGGGATTTCATTGCTTCAGGTCCTCTCATCAGGGCAAAACATTCTGGGCGACGTGGAGCTGTTCCATCCGGGGCAATGGACAGTGCTTTTTTGGGTGTCTGGACGAGTAGCTGGCTTGCTCAAGAACTTCCCCGTGCTTGAAGCATTACTCTAACCCGATATTAAAAGTGTGTTATGCCAAGAAGCAATGCTATGGCGTACGGAAAGCGAAATTCTTTTTCGTGCTGCTTAGCAGCATGCAGCGGCTCAGGGCTGGAAAGGTCGCGGAACCAGGTCGAGATCGGCCTCGATCGGCCCGGGATCGACGCTCTGATCGCGCTGCAGGCGCGCCAGAAACCCGCGGGCATTGACCGGCAGGCGACCCGTGGCCTGCCCCAGCCGCAGCAGGAGCCCGAACATCGGCGAAGGAATCCGCCAGATCCGGCTGCCCGGCGCCTGCCGCTCAAGGCTGCGCCGAACCATCGCCTCGAAACTCAGCGCCTCGCTCCCGGGCAGGTCGTAGGCTTTTCCGGCAGTCCCCGGCCGATCGAGACAGCGCAGCACCGCCTCGGCGATATCGTCGACATGCACCGGCTGGCGCAGGCCGCTGGCGTTGCGCGGCAATACCAGCCATCCCCAGCGACGGGCGAAAGCGATCAGCGGGCTCAGGCTGCGGTCGCGGCCGGCGCCATAGATCAGCGTCGGACGCAGCAGGGTGACGGCCGCTTCCGGGTGCGCGAACAGGGCTTGCTCGGCGGCGATCAGGCGCGCAGCGATCACCTGTTCGTCGGGATCGGGTGAGTCGTGCTTGAACTGTCGACTGGTCGAGCCCAGCGCGATCACGCGCACTCCCGCGGGCGCGATCTTGCCGAACCAATCGGCGAACGCATCCAGCGGACCCAGGCTCAGGATCGTGTCGATATCGGCAGGCAGCGCCGGCAATACCGGCAGTGCTGCATGCAACCATTCAATGCCGGCTTCCGCGGGTCGCGCCTGCCGCGTTACCGCCAGCAGGCGGACCCCGCGTGCGAGCAGGCGCGGCTTCAGAGCCTGGCCCACCTGGCCGCTAAGGCCAAGGACCAGGACGCGGCTCATCGAGATTGCGCTTTCGGCAGGGAAACCCACAGCCAGACGAAGCCCACCACCGCGGCAATCAGCGATCCCGACAGGATGCCAACGCGATTGAGCACCAGCATGTCGACGTGCCCGGCCTCGAAGGCGAGCGAGCCGATGAACAGGCTCATCGTGAAGCCGATGCCGCAGAGAATGCTCATGCCATACAGCGACGCCCAGCTCACTTCAGGCGGCCGGCGCGCCAGACCCAGGCCGATCAGCAGCAGCGCCGATCCGAAAATGCCGATCTGCTTGCCCGCGAACAAACCCAGGGCCACGCCCAGCGGTACCGGCGCGGCAAGACTGGCCAGGCTCAGGCCCGCCAGCGGCACGCCGGCATTGGCGAAGGCGAACAGCGGCAGGATGCCGTAGGCCACCCAAGGATGCAGGCCGTGTTCAAGGATTTCCAGCGGCCGGTGCTGGCCATTCTCTTCGGAACCGCGACCCGACGACAACGGAATCGTGAAGCCCAGCGCGACACCGGCCAGCGTGGCGTGCACGCCGGACTTGAGCATCGCGACCCAGAGCACCGCGCCGATCAGCAGGTAGGGCGACAGCCGCAGCACGCGCAGGCGGTTGAGCGCGATCAACGCGAGCAAGGCCAGCGCGGCGACGGCCAGCGCCGGCAACGACAGGTGATCGGTATAGAAGAACGCGATGATCAGGATCGCGCCGAGATCGTCGGCCACCGCGATCGCGGTCAGCAGCAGCTTCAATCCCATCGGTACGCGTGAACTCAGCAACGACATCACACCAAGCGCGAAAGCGATATCGGTGGCGGCTGGAATCGCCACGCCGCGCATCGCCAGCGCATCGCCGCGATTGATCAGCGCGTACGCCGCCATCGGCATCAGCATGCCGCCGAGCGCGCAGACCAGCGGCAACGCGATCTGCCGGCGATCGGAAAACTGCCCTTCAACAACCTCGCGCTTGAGCTCGAGCCCGATCAGCAGGAAAAAAATCGCCATCAGCCCGTCGTTGATCCACAGCAACAACGGCTTGTCGATATCGAGCGCACCGATGCGCAACTGCACCGGCAGATCGAAGAAGGCATGGTAATGCGGCGCCAACGGCGAATTGGCGGCGATCAGGGCGAACGCCGCGGCGAGCACCAGAAGGATGCCGCCGGACGATTCCAGTCGCAGAAAATCGATCAGCGCCGCGCGCGCACGCTGCATCGGCAACACGCGCGTAACGGGCTCAGCGCCAGGCAAGGAACAACTCGAAGCCGAGCCAGGCCAGGAACAACACGACGAGCACGCTGCCCTCGCGTCGGCTAACGCGCAGATCGCCGGCAAGGATCGGATACAGCGCGAGCACGAATGCCATCGCTGCCGGCAGTTCGAAACCGGTGAACGAGACTGGCACCGACAACGGCTTGAACACCGCCATCCCGCCGACAACGAACAAGAGATTGAACAGACTTGCGCCAATCACCTGACCAGCAACGACATTGGCATGGCCACGTCGCGCCGCGAGCACGGCCGTCACCACTTCGGGCAGGGCGGTGCCGATCGCGACCACCAGCAAGCCGGTCAGCATCGAACCGAAGCCCAGCGCCAGACCGATCACCGGGGCGTGCACGACCACCAGCTGCGCGCCGAAAAACAGCACCGCTGCCGCCATCACAAGACGGATCAGGTTCTGCACCAAGCCGGTACGGGTCTCGGCGAACTCGGTGAGCTCGCGCTGCACATCGGCACTCTCGTGACGGCCGCGCGCGAACTGGAAAACCATCATGCCGACGAAGCCGAGCAGCAGCACGCTGCCTTCCCAGCGCGCGATCTGGTGATCGAGCGAAAAGAAAAACGTTGCGCCGGTCGCGACCAGCAGGAACACCACTTCCGCAGCAAGCAGGCGCATGTGGATCAACAAGGGCGCGGCGAGCGCGGCGACGCCCAGCGTCAGGCCGATATTGACGATGTTGCTGCCGATCGCATTGCCCAGCGCGAGGTCGCCCTGCCCTTTGGCGACGGCATAGGCGTTGACGGCGAGTTCGGGGATCGAGGTCGCCACCGCCACCAACAGCAGCCCGGCCTTGAACGGCGACCAGCCCAGGCGCTGCGCCAACCCGGACGCGCCCTTGACCACGGAATCGCCGCCGAGCAACAGCAGCACCAGACCCAAGACGAAGAACCCGATGCTGCCTGCCATACCCGTTCCCCTTGCCCGCGATTATTTCTTCTTCGGAATATACAGGTCGGTGATGCTGCCTTCGAAGACCTCGGCCGCCATGCCCACCGACTCGCTGAGGGTCGGATGCGGATGGATGGTGTGGCCGATGTCGCCGGCCTCGCAACCCATCTCGATCGCCAGCGCGATCTCGGTAATCAGGTCGCCGGCATGCACGCCGACGATGCCGCCGCCGATCACCCGGTGCGTGGCTTCGTCGAAGATCAGTTTGGTGAAGCCTTCGGTGCGGCCCAGACCGATCGCACGGCCCGACGCCGCCCATGGGAATTTCGCCACGCCAACCTTGAGGTTCTTCTGCTTCGCTTCGGTTTCGGTGACGCCGACCCAGGCCACTTCCGGATTGGTGTAGGCCACCGAAGGAATCACCCGCGCCACCCATTCGCGCTTTTCGCCTGCTGCGACTTCCGCCGCGAGCTTGCCCTCGTGCGTTGCCTTGTGCGCCAGCATCGGCTGGCCGACCAGGTCGCCGATCGCGAAGATATGCGGCACATTGCTGCGCATCTGCGTGTCGACTGCGATGAAACCGCGATCGCTGACCTGCACGCCGGCCTTGTCGGCGCCGATCTTGCCGCCGTTCGGCGAGCGTCCCACCGACACCAGCACGCGATCGTATTTCGTGTTCGTCGGCGCCTTCTCACCCTCGAAGGTGGCGTGCAGCGCTTCCTTCTTCGCCTCGACCTTCACGACCTTGGTGGAAAGATGCACAGCCACGCCGCGCTTCTTCAACAGGTCCGCAAGTGGCTTGACCAGATCGACATCCGCGCCCGGCATCAGCTGATCCATGAACTCGACCACGGTGACCGCGCTGCCCAGCGCCGAATACACGCAGGCCATTTCCAGACCGATGATGCCGCCACCGACCACCAGCAACTGTTTCGGAATATCGGCGAGCAGCAAGGCATCGGTCGAATCCATCACGCGGGCATCGTCCCAGGGGAAGCCTGGCAGTTTCACCGGCTGCGAACCGGCGGCGATGATGCACTGGTCGAAGCGCACAAGCTTCCTGCCTTCGGCGGTCATGACTTCGATTTCATTGGCGGACACGAAGCTGCCGGCGCCGGTCAGTGTGCGCACCTTGCGCGCCTTGGCCATGCCAGCCAGACCGCCGGTGAGTTGCGCGACTACCTTGTCCTTGTGCGCGCGCAATTTGTCGAGATCGATTTTCGCGGCGCCAAAATCCACGCCGTAACTGCTCGCGTGCTTGGCTTCCTCGATCACCTCCGCCGCATGCAGCAAGGCCTTCGAGGGAATGCAGCCGACATTGAGGCAGACGCCACCGAGTTGCGCGTATCGCTCGATCAGAACCACATCGAGGCCAAGATCAGCAGCGCGGAATGCCGCAGTGTAGCCACCGGGCCCGGCGCCGAGCACGACGAGTTGGCAGTCGATGTCAGCTTTGGCGCCCGATGCCGGCGCGGCTGCCGAAACAGCCGAGGTTTGCTCCCCTCTCCCACCGGGCGAGGGCTGGGGCGAGGATGCGTCCGAAGCGGCAGGCTTCGTCGCAGACGCGCCCCCGCCCACGACGGGAGAAGCGGGCGTTGCGGCAGCGCTCGCATCGGCGCTCTCGAGAACGGCGATCACCTGCCCTTCCGACACCTCATCGCCTACTTTCACTTTCAATTCTTTCAACACGCCGGCCATGGACGACGGCACTTCCATCGTCGCCTTGTCCGATTCGAGCGTGACCAAGCCCTGATCCTTGGCAATGCTGTCGCCCGGCTTGACCAACACTTCGATCACCGGCACGGCCTTCATGCCGCCGATATCGGGAACCTTGATTTCGACAATCGTCATCGTGCGTCCTCAGACCAGCAGCCGGCGCAGATCGCCGAGCACTTGCGCCAGGTAGGCGGTGAAACGCGCCGCGGCGGCACCGTCGATCACGCGGTGGTCGTAGCTCAGCGATAGCGGCAGCATCAGACGCGGTGCAAATTCGCTGCCGTTCCACACCGGCTTGGTCAGCGATTTCGACACGCCGAGGATCGCCACTTCCGGGGCATTGATGATCGGCGTAAACGCAGTGCCACCGATACCGCCCAACGAGGAGATCGAGAAACATCCGCCCTGCATCTCGGCAGGTCCAAGCTTTTTCTCGCGCGCCCTGGCACTGATCGCAGCGAGTTCGCTCGAAAGTTCAAACAGACCTTTGCTTTCGCAATCGCGCAGCACCGGCACCACCAGTCCATCGGGCGTGTCGACGGCGATGCCGATGTGGAAATATTTCTTCAGTACCAGATTATCGCCATCCAGCGAGGCATTGAACTGCGGATACTTCTTCAACGCCGCGACCACCGCCTTGATCAGGAACACCAGCGGCGTGACCTTCACGTCTTTCTGTTCTTCTCCGAGCTTCTTGCGGAAGGCCTCCATCTCGGTGATGTCGGCTTCGTTGAACTGCGTAACGTGCGGGATGCTGACCCAATTGCGGTGCAGGTTGGCGCCGGAAATCTTCTTGATGCGCGACAGCGGTTGGAGTTCGATCGCGCCGAATTTCGCGAAGTCCACCTGCGGCCAGGGCAGCAGGTTCAGGCCGCCGCCGTTGCCGGCGCTGGTCGCGGCGCCGCCGGCGATGACCTTCTTGACGAAGTTCTGCACATCTTCCTTGCTGATGCGGCCGCCGCGCTCGCTGCCGCTGAGCTGGGCCAGATCGACGCCGAGTTCGCGCGCGAACACGCGCACCGACGGACTCGCATAAGGCACCTTGTCGGGCATCAGGCCATCGGCGGCGAAAGCGACCGGCGGGCTGCGTGTGCCCGAAGAAACATTCGCGGGAGTCGCGCTTGCTGCCGCAGAAACGACAACCGGCGCGGGCACGGCGGGAGCAGTTGCGGGCGCGGATATCGGCGCTGCCGGCTTTTCAGCGACAGGCGCCGCCACCGCTGCGGTCGTCGTCGCATCGATCGCCTCGATCATCGCCACCAGTGCGCCCTCGGCGACTTCATCGCCAACCTTGAGCTTGAGTTCGCGCACGATGCCAGCGAACGGCGCCGGCACTTCCATCGTCGCCTTGTCCGATTCCAGCGTGACCAGGCCCTGATCTTTCTTGACGGCGTCGCCGACCTTGACCAGCAACTCGATCACCGGCACGTCCTTGCTGCCGCCGATGTCCGGTACGCGCGCTTCTTTGAGCTCCGCCATGGGATTCCCCGCTTCCTGCAAGACAAGGCGGCTATTGTGGCCCGAGTCGTGGTCGCGGCCAACCTTCGCCAGGGCATGGTGCGTGCGCTGCCGCGGGTGCAGGGCGGCATTCGGGCAAAAAAAAGCCCTCCCGGGGAGAGGAGGGCTGGGGAAACGGCATCGAAGCCGTGTTTATCAAGGTGCTTCTTTTTTTGTTTCTTTCGAGTCAACGCTCAGCAATTCCAAGGGTTGACCGCTCGGCAGGCGATAGGTGATCGCGTTGTCGATCTGATCCATGTGGCGCATGCGATCGCACATCGCGTCGGCCAGCGGCTCCAGCGCCTCGGCACGGGCGTTGACGCGCGTGTCGAGCTCGTTGCTCATTTTGTCCATTCGCGCCTCGATCGCCTTGCGTTCGGCGTCGCTGGCGAATACCGCCTTCATCGCCAGGGTCACGGCACTGCCGGTGATCTCGGGTACGTAGTCGCTGAGGATCGGCTGGATGATCTTGCCGACGGCATCGGCGTGATCGTCGCGACTGAACAGGATCGACGGCCGGGAATTGATTTCCTTCAGCGCCTGCATATGCGATTTCTCCAGCTTGGCGACGGTCGCATCGGGGCTGCCGGACATGCCGCGCGCCACTTCGACCAGCGCAGTGAAGGCGATGTCGATCGCTTCCGAGGTCACCTTCTGCACCTGCGGCATCAGCTGTCGCAGCTCGCCCTCGAACTGTCCAACGCGCTGACGGTCATCGGCCGACAACTCGGCTTCACGGCCATCGATGAACAACTTGCCGCCGCCGATCGTGATGCGCGCAGGCGTGCCTCCCTTATCCCGGCTCAACACGAAGGCACTGCGATAAGTGCTCAGCGAATAGCGCGAATCGACATTGCAGCTATGCGTGCTGATGTGCGTGCGATCGCCCGCCTGCGCAACGCCGGCAGCCAGCAGAAGGGCTGCGAACAGGATGGAATGCTTCATCGGGATCTCCGGGCGCGGAAGTGACCGACAGGTTGTCACAGCCGTTGGTTCCCGCAAGCGTGCTATTCGACGCTGTGACTATGGTCATGGTTCGTGAACGCGAAAGGAAAGTTCAGCAATAGCGTTTTCAAGCTCATTGGTGATTCATGGCGTCGCTGCCAGCCTTCGTTCCGCCGGGATGTTCCGGCTCCAATAACATCGATACGGAGAGACCCCCATGGCCCGTAAGCCCCTGCTCTGCTTTGCCCTTCTTGCCACGCTCGCAGCCACAACCGCCAACGCCGAAGGCTTCAAGGCGACGATCGGTTACGAAAATGCGAATCCGAAATCCAGTACCGGCACCTTCGGCGGCGCCTCGTCCGACGTCAACGACAAATGGGGCGCGACCGGCAGCCTCGCCTACAACTTCGATGACAACTGGTCGGCGGAAGTCTGGACCGGCCTTACCCCCTTCAAACACGACGTCGACGTGACGGGTGCCGGCACGGTCGCCAGCTTCAAGCAACGCCCGACCGCTCTCACCGCGAACTACCATTTTCTGCCGAAAGGAAAATTCAACCCTTACGTCGGCATCGGTTATGACTGGGTTTCCGTCTCCGGCGAAAAAGCCACCGGTGCGCTTGCCGGCAACCAGATCAAGATGGGCAATGGCAGCGGCCTGACCTATACGGTGGGCGCGGACGTCGCGATCAACGACAGCTTCTTCGTCCGCGGCAGTGTGCGCAAGCTCAACGCCAGTTCCGATGTCGCGGTCAATGGCATCGCCGCCGGCAAGGCCAACCTCGACCCGCTGGTCTACGGCGTCAGCGCCGGCTTCAACTTCTAAAAAACCCTCCTGACAGTGGACGGCGACGGGGAGTGCAGCGATGCGCTCCCCGTCTTTTTTTGTTGCCCGCATGCATCGGTGATGTTTTTTTGTCGCGGACACGGACAGCCAGTATCCTGTCGACCTGATCATCGGAATCGAGACCCGCCTTGTTCCCTTCCCCGCTGATTCGACGCCATCCGTTCGCCGCCGTGCTCGCGCTGGCGCTGTTTCTCGGCCTGGCCTTCCAGGGCAGCCGCGGCCTGCTTGAGCCCGACGAGGGCCGCTACACCAACGTCGCCTTGCAGATGCTGCACACCGGCGACTACATCTCGCTGCACCGCAATGCCGAGGCCCTGCATTTCACCAAGCCACCGGTGACGTATTGGGCAATCGCCGGCAGCGTCGCGATGCTCGGTTACAACGAATGGGGCGCGCGATTGCCGATGGCGCTGGCTTTCGTGCTCAGCGTCGGACTGGTTTACGGCCTCGGCCGACGCTTCGTTCCCGACAAGCCCTGGCTGCCCGCGCTGATCTACGCCTGCAGCCCGGCACCGTTCCTTGCCACCAATACCGTCAACACCGATTCCGTGCTCGCGGCGCTCGAGACGCTGGCGATGTTCTGCTATGTGCAGGCGCGTTTTCGCGAACAGCCGCGCTGGTGGATCGATGCGATGTGGGCGGCGTTCGGTCTGGCCTTCCTCACCAAGGGGCCGCCGGCGTTGCTGCCGCTGCTGGCGCTCGTCGCTTTCCATTTCACGCATCGCAAGCCTGGACTGTCGCTGTTCCGTCCGCTGGGATTGCTCGGCTTCGCGTTGATCGGTTTCGGCTGGTTCGCCGTAGTGATCCATCGCCATCCGGGACTGCTCGACTATTTCCTTGGTCACGAGGTGTACGCGCGCATCGCTACCGACAAGTTGCGGCGCTTTCCGCAGTGGTACGGGCCACTGATCGTGTACCTACCGACGCTGGTGCTCGGTACGTTGCCTTGGCTGGCGATCGTCGTTTGGAAACGATGGGGACAACCCTTCACGCGCTGGAAGCAACTGCCTGAAGACCAGCGTTTCCTCTGGCTCTGGTTCTTGCTGCCGCTGCTGATTTTCAGCCTCGCGCGTTCGCGCCTGCCGCTGTACGTGCTGCCGCTGTTCGCACCGGTGAGCCTGCTGATGGCTGGCGCGCTGCGTGATCTGCGCTGGTCGACGCTGGGCAAGATCCTGATCGTTGCCTGGGTGGTCCTGTTGATCGCCGTGAAAGGCATCGTCGCGCAGTGGCCATCCGACAAGGATTCGCGCCGGTTCGCCGAGTTGCTGCGGCCGATGCTGCCGGGCAAGCCGCGCGAATTCCTGTTCGTGGAAGACATGAATCGCAACGGCCTGAACCTGTATTTCGATGCCGATATCGAGCGCCTGTCGTTCAAGCCGATGCCGCATCCGATTTCCGATTCCGATTACGACAGCACCGTCATCGAGGAATTTCGCGAACGCGGCGACAGCCACCGCGTCTTCATCATGAAATCGGACATGGAGACCTATTTCCTCAACGACGCCGCCAGGGCCGGCGTGACGCCGGTGAAGCTGGGCGTGCTTGCGCACCTTTCCGGCGATAGCGACCGCGAGCGCGTGGTGTATACGTTGAAGGGCGATTTTCCCTGAGCCGATTGCCGCGATGGCGAAACGCGCCATGCCGCATCTGCAGGCGAACGTCAGGGATGTTCGCTCTCGATGTGCACTTTCTCGCGGCGCAACAGATAGACGCCGCTGGCGATGATGATCGCCGCGCCGAGCAAGGTGTAGCGATCCGGCAAGGTATGCCATAGCGCGAAATCCAGACTGATGCCCCAGGCCAGTGCGCTGTATTCGAACGGCGCGATCGCCGAGGCCTCACCGCGGCGGAACGCTTCGGTGATCGCAATCTGGCCGAAGAATCCGGTCACTGCGATACCCACGATGATCCAGCCATGCTCCAAACGCACTGGCTGCCAGTTCGGCGCCGCCAAGGCACCGGCGCCGATCGAGATCATCACCATCAGCCAGAACACCATGCTGTCGCTGGAATCGGTGCGGCCGATTACCCGCACCGTCACCGACGACACCGCGTAACAGACCGCGGCAATCAGCACCGCCAGACCGCCAATCGTGAGCACGCCGTCGCCGGTCGGTCGCAACACCACCAGTACACCAATCAGGCCAACCACGATCGCGATCCAGCGCGCGGGCTCGACTCGCTCCTTGAGCACCGGCACCGACAGCGCGGTGATCAGCATCGGCGCGACGAAGAAGATCGAATAGGCCTCGGCCAGCGCCAGATGCCGCAACGCGAACGCGAACATCGCCAGCATGCCGATGCCGAGCACGCCGCGCAGCAGATGCAGCGGCCAGCGGATGCGAAAGATGGTACGGAAACCGCCGTTCCAGGCGACGTAAAGACAGACCAGCGGCAACGACGACAGACTGCGCAGGGCCGTGACTTCCAGCGCAGGATAATGCGGCGACAGCAGCTTGAGCCCGGTATCCATCAGCGAGAACAAGGCCGCAGCGATCAGCATCGCGACGATGCCGCGGAAATTCTTGTTGCTTCTCATGACCCAATCATGCCGTGGTCGTGATCCGGAGTCTTCCACTGAAAGTGCAGGTCGCTTTCGCCCAGCGCACTGCCGTTCGGGCCAAACCGGCGCTCGCTCAAGCGCGCGCTGTCGCCTGTCACCAGCAAGATGCTGCTGGCACGCGTGCCGTAATTTTCGCCGACGATGAACGGCGAGGACAGCAGGCGTTCGAGTTCGATACCGACTCCGGTGTCGGGCAGGCGATCGTCATCGGCCTTGCGCGGATCGGCGAGCGCAGCGAACAGCGGCGCGAGATCGGATCCGGAATCACGCGATGCCTCCGCCTGCAGCCACTGTGCCAGCGCTTCGCGCACGCGCGTGGTCTTCGGCCAGGCGGCATCGATATCGCCATTGGACACCGCATGCAGACCCGGCAGGAGTCGCTGTGTGCGGAACGCCGGATGATTGCTCGCGTAATGCAACTCGTCACCGGCGGCGAACAGAAGATTGAAGCGGCCGAATTCCGCGGCGACCGGCGCCAGCAGGTGCAAATACGACTGCGGCGTCATATCACTGTCGACGAAATCCGCGACCAGTGCACCGCGCGAACGCGGCGCTTGTTCCGGCGAGCGGCCGGCGCGCACGTTGGTGACCGCCGCGAAACGTCCGGTTTCGGAAGCGAGCAGCCAGCTGCCGCCCTTGTCCAGATCACGACCGCCGAACACCTGCGGCGCCTCGGCATTGCGCTGTGCCGGCGTGCTGGCGCGCGCATGGAATTCGTCGCGATTGGCGACGAGCACGAGATCGAAGCGCGGATGGCAACGCCAGGCCAGGGCGATGAGGCACATGCGGGTTCCGGGAGCGGTGAGCGGTCGGGGCCGGGCTGTACAGAATGCCGCATGGCACTCACGAACCTGCGACCCCGATCCTCCAACACCCTCATTTGGCTGATTTGACCCGTATGATGTCTATTCCGCCACTAATGGCGGATCCGGACGGGGAGGAAGCTGTCTCCACCCCGGGTCGACCGACCCACCACGGAGTCCGCATCATGAACACCATTCTGACCAAACTCGCTTTCGCCGCCGCCCTGCTCGCCGGCAGCGCCCAGGCCCAGATCGACGACAGCACCGGCCCCGTCTACACCGCCGGCAGCCAGTACACCGCCTCGCTCAACCAGACCAGCGGCCATTGGCGCCTGCTGCCGATCAACGGCCAGGACATCGAGATCGATATCGGCCGCTGCGCCACTGGCGCCACCGTACCCAGCGGCCTGTGGCTGCTCAAGAACGACGGCCACGGCCGACTCGAACTGCTGGCGCCTTCCGATACCGTCCTGCCTGCCGGCGCCGCCGACCATATCGCGCTGCGTACCTGCGACCAGGCCAGCGGCCACGACCTCGCCGTGCCGCAAACCCTGCTCGATCTGCTCGCCGCCAACACCGGCGCCGTCTACGTCCAGAACTGAGGTCGACATGAGCGTGACGAAATTGCCAGGACAGCATTTCCGCCTCGGCATCCTGGCGATCGACGGCTGCATGTTGTCGAGTATCGCCTCGGCGAGCGATTCCCTGCGCGTGGCGCAGAAGCTCGCCGAGATCCGCCATCCGGGCGGAACGCTGCGATTGGAGAGTGTCGTGTTCGGCGCACGCGGCCAGAACGAGGTTTCGACATCGACCGGCCTGACGCTGAGCGGACTGGCTGCGCCGCCCGACGATCTCGACGTGATCCTGCTGCCCGGCATCATGCACGGCAGTCCGCAGGAGCTGATCGAACGCATCAAGCAATTGCAGCCGGAGATCGACCTGCTGCGCGCACAACATCTGCGCGGCGTGACCATCGCCGGCTCCTGCAGCGGTAGTTTCCTGCTCGCCGAATCGGGCCTGCTTGATGGTCATCGCGCGACCTGCAGCTGGTGGTTGGCGACTGCGTTCCGGCAGCGCTATCCGGCGGTGAACCTCGATGCCGAGGCGATGGTGGTCGAGGACGGCGGCATGATGACCGCTGGCGGCGCCAGCGCTATCCAGGCCTTCATGCTGAAGCTGATCGCCCGCGCTGGCGGCAACGAACTCGCGCAGCAGACCGCGCGCATGCTGTTGATCGATCCCGAGCGCCAGAGCCAATCGCCGTACGTGACGCAGGCGTTGATGGAACGGCCGCGCAATTCCCTGTCGGAGAAGGCCGAACAATTTCTCAAGCACGAGTTGCACCACGAAATCAGCGTCAGTGGTTTGGCTGAACACTGCGGCACCAGCGAACGCAGCCTGCTGCGGCACTTCCGCGCCCATCACGGCGTGACGCCGCTCGAGCACATCCAGCATCTGCGTGTGGAGCGAGCGAAGGCATTGCTGGAAAGCACGCACTTGAGTTTCGACGAGATCGTCGAACGCTGCGGCTACAGCGACAGTGCGAGCTTCCGCAAGTTGTTCAAGCGCGCGACCGCGATGACGCCCGGCGATTACCGCGAACGCTACCGGCTGCGTCCGCACTGAAGTGGAATGATCGGTGCGCGCTCAGCTTTCGCGCGCATCGCGGCGCAGACTGCCGAACAGCCAGTCGCAGACCGGATAGGTGATGTTGAAATTCGCGTGCGCCATCAGGCCGTGATCGTGGTGCAGGCGATGCAGCCAGCGCAGGCGCCGCACCAGCGCCTGCCGCGCCAGCCAGTGCTCTTCGGGCAAGTGATAGGCCAGGTGCAGCACTTCGTAGTTGAGGAAATACGCCAGGCCCGAGGCGATGAACAGCCAGGCGACGTTGTTCGACAACAGCCAGGCCAGCGCGAACCACACCGGCACGCCGAACAGCCCGAAGAAGAAAATCACCAGCACCGGCGGAAACAACACCGCACGCAGGTCGCGACGATCGTCGATCAGCATCGCCGCGTCGGTGAAGAAGCGATGATGTTGGCCGGAATGACGCTTGTAGATCAGGCCCAGCCCGCGAAACGGTCGGTGCATCGGAAAACGATGGCCCAGGTATTCGGCGAGATTGGCGTAGGCCAGCGCCAGCGGCACCGTCAGCCATTCCAGCGGCTGCACCGACCGCAACTGCCATAGACAGGCCAGTAACACGATGCTGCCGACGCCGAACGTAAATAGCAGATGCG
>NZ_DATGBO010000107.1:0-28172 GCF_035312645.1 Arenimonas sp. | reverse complement strand
CTTTCTGCCGCGCGACGACGCTTTCGAACAGATGGTTGCCGGAGCCGTGACCGAGCTGCGCGATCAGCGAAACCTCCACCGGCAGGCCGCCAGAACGCGAGGGAATCCGCGCGGACGGAAAGGTTTTCATAACCCGGGTCAACTCGAACATGCCGCCCCCAGCGCAACGCCTGAGCGCTATTGTATCGACGATCCGTAACATGCGCTCCGCCCACGACCAAGGTGCAGGGTTTCGTGCACGCGGCACGCGCTACTGCAGCGACCAGCGACCCAATTCGGAATACCGGCTCTGGCCGATGATGCTGTGGATGAGGCGGAATTCCTGGGCGCGCCAGCGGATCGGTGCGATCGCGCGGGCGGGCAATTCGCTGTCGCCGTAGAAAAGCGTGACATGTGGCGTGAATTCGGGGTCCAGCCTGGCGCCGAAACCTTCGCGCGCCAACTCGCTGCGCAGGTTCTTCCATAAATCGAGCACCGGCATTTCGTCGGGACTGGTCCGCAACACGCCAGGCGGCCTGCTGCCCTTGAAGCTCGCGAAGGTATCGAGCGTCACCTCGAACGCCGGCGTCGCCACGCGTGCGGCGGCTTTTCCGGCGGCAGCGACGAGATCAGGACGCAACTCATCGTTGTCGCCGAGAAAATGCAGGGTCAGGTGATAGCGGGACGCCTCAAGCCAGCGACAACGCGAGGACAGCGTCGGCCGCAGTTCGTCGGCGAACGCAGCGATGCGCGCACAGGCGGCATCGTCCGGAAACAGCGCGAAGAACAGACGATGCACCTGCGCCGGCGCCGTCGTTCCGAACAGTCCGATCTGCGGTGTGGCGTGGCTGGGCGAGTGCCGCGTGTTGGCCATGATTTTTCCGGTACGGATCGTAGCCGGGATTCTAGCCAATCCGCATGGCGATGGCCGCAGCGCAGTTGTCGCAGATCGCGAATGCACGCGCTCCGCGCACGCAACGCCAAAATCGATCCGTACCCACTCGCGCGCAGCACAGCCTACGCGCTAACGAACACTTTGAAGCCGCCCCAGAACATGCGCTTGCCATCGAAGGGCATGGCTTTCGGATCCATCATCGCGGCGAGGCGCGGATCGGCCATGACCTTGGCATTGATGCGGTCGCGCTGGGCGCGCGATTTGTACACGATCCAGGAAAAGACCACGGTCTCGCCTTTCTTCAGCTTCACGCTCTGCGGGAAGGAAGTGAACTTGCCCGGCTTGACGTCGTCGGCAACACACTCCTTGTAATCAAGCGCGCCGTATTCGCGCCATACCTTGCCGGCCTTGCGCGCCATCTTGCGATATTCCGCCAGTTTTCTGGTCGGCACCGGCACCACGAAACCATCGACGTAGCTCATGTCACCACCTGCATCGCGGGAGGGAGCAAATACATTCCGCCGATCGTCCCGACCGGTCAAGGCTGCCCGCGCAGGAAGCGCTGCGACTGGGGTCTTGCGGCCGAGCCAGCGACTTCATCCGCCCGCCAATAAAACGCTTGCTATTAAATAGCGCGCTATGTATATTGCCGGCATGCCACGCAAACCCGCCTCCGCCAGACCCCCGAGCCGTTCCCTGGCCCTGCTCGAAGACCAGCTCTGCTTCGCGCTGTATTCGACCAACCTGGCGATGAGCAAGGTCTACCGCAAACTGCTGGGTAGCCTGGGGCTGACCTATCCGCAATACCTGGTGATGCTGGTGCTGTGGGCCGGCGATGAGCTGACGGTGTCGGAAATCGGCGAGCGCCTGTTCCTCGATTCAGCAACGCTGACGCCACTGTTGAAACGACTCGAAGCTGCGGACCTCGTCTCCCGCACCCGCGCCAGCCACGACGAACGCCAGGTCGTGATCGCACTCAGTGCGGCCGGCCGCGCGCTGAAGGCCAAGGCGCAGAAAGTTCAGCATGGCATTTTCTGCGCGACCGATTGCTCGATGGACGAGCTCATGACGATCAAGCGGCGCCTGGAAACACTGCGCGCAAGCTTGCTCGAATCCGCTTGATTTTTTTACCGCCACATAAATAGCGCGCTATTTCATAGCGCAATCAACCCAGCCTCAACCCAACGGAGAACACCATGTCGATCGAAAACGTCCTGTATCGCGCCAGCGCCACCGCCACCGGCGGCCGTGATGGCCGCGCCGTCTCGTCCGATGGCGCCATCGATGCCAAGCTCACCACGCCGCGCGAACTCGGCGGCGCCGGCGGCGATGGCACCAATCCCGAACAGCTGTTCGCGGCCGGCTATTCGGCATGCTTCATCGGCGCGCTGAAATTCGTCGCCGGCCGCGAAAAAGTCGCACTGCCCGCCGACACATCGATCGAAGGCGTGGTCGGCATCGGCCAGATCCCGGCGGGCTTCGGCATCGAAGTCGAACTCCGGATCGCCCTGCCCGGCCTCGACCGCGCCGTGGCGCAGGACCTGGTGCAGAAGGCGCATGGCGTCTGTCCGTATTCGAACGCCACCCGCAACAACATCGACGTGACCCTGACCCTGGTCTGATCGCGTCTGCCTCGCACTGATCCCGACAAGCCCCGGCGTCTCAGCAGCGCTGGGGCTTTGTTGTGTGATGCGAAGACGTTGCCGCCGTGATTTCGCATCTGGCGTTGCGCCTCAACGGCAGGCCTGCATCACCAATTCAAATGACCGCACGCGCGCGGCGTGATCGAAGATGTTGGCGGTGAGCAATAATTCATCGGGTCGATGACGGGCGACGAACGCGGCGATGCCGTCGCGCACGCTGCCCGGCGCGCCGATCACAGCGCAGGCCAATGCGCGGTCGACACCGGCTTTTTCCGCCGGCGTGCAGTAATCGTGGATGGCGGCGGCCGAAGCCAGCGGCGGCGGCACGAGCCCGGGGCGGCCGCGGCGAAGATTGATGAAAGCCTGCTGCTGCGTGGTGAACAGTCGCGCTGCTGCGGCATCGGTGTCCGCGGCGACGACATTCAGCGCCAGCATCACCTGAGGTTTCGCCAATCGCGCCGACGCCTGGAATTCCCGCCGATACAGGGCCAACGCTTCGTCGAGCGCGTCCGGCGCGAAATGCGACGCGAACGCGTACGGCAATCCCAAGGCCGCAGCCAAGCGCGCGCCGAACAAGCTCGAGCCCAGTATCCACGCCTCCACGGCGACGCCGGCGCCCGGCACCGCGCGCACCGTCTGCCCAGCTTGCACCGGCTCGAAGTAGCGCAACAGTTCGGCCACGTCGGCGGGAAATTCTTCCGCGCCCTGGTAGTAGCGACGCAACGCATGCGTCGCGGGCTGGTCGGTTCCTGGCGCGCGACCGAGACCGAGATCGATGCGGCCCGGATACAGCGAGGCAAGCGTGCCGAACTGCTCGGCCACCTGCAGCGGCGCATGGTTGGGCAGCATGATGCCGCCGGCGCCGACACGTATCGTCGAGGTCCCGCCAGCGACATGGCCGATCAGCACCGCCGTCGCCGCACTGGCGATGCCAGGCATGTTGTGGTGCTCGGCAAGCCAGTAACGGCGATAGCCGAGGCGCTCGCCGGCGCGCGCCAAATCCAGGGTATTGGCGAAAGTCTGCGCGGCATTGCTGCCTTCGGTGACCGGAGCGAGATCGAGGATGGACAGCGGAATCATCGGAAAGCCCGGGGACGCAGGAACAATTCAATATGGGGCAAAAAAAGACGGAGACAATGATCTGCGATCTACGCGATCGATCAGGTCGCGACCGCCGCATCCACCACCGTGCGATCACGCCCTTCGCTCTTGGCGCGATAAAGCGCCGCATCCGCGCGCGCCAGCCAGGATTGCCAGTCTTCATCCGGCTTCAAGGCCGCCGCACCGATGGAAACGGTGATCACTTCGCCGTGGCTGCGCAGACGTTCGACGATATGTACGCGGATCTGCTGGTCGATCGCCGGCAAAGCATCGGCCTTCGTGCCCGGCATCAGCAGCACGAACTCCTCGCCACCGAAGCGGAAACAGCGATCGACCTTGCGCGTGCATTCGCAAAGGAGGTCGGCGAACGCCACCAGCACGTCATCGCCGGCTTCGTGGCCGTAGCGGTCGTTGATGCGCTTGAAGTGATCGAGATCGAGCATGGCCAGGGCGAATGCCGTGCCTTCGCGCCCTGCCAGTTCCACCGCGAGCTTCAATTCCCGCTCCATTGCCCGGCGATTCTGGATGCCGGTGAGCGGGTCGATAGTCGCAAGCGCTTCGAGTTGCTCGCGCTGCGTCTCGGTGCGATAGGCGAAAACGAAAGCGACCATTCCAGACACCGCGGCCGTGACCAGGAACATCGCCAGTTGCATGCTGGAGTCATAGGCCCGGTGCTGGATGGTCAGAAACAGCATGGCCAGTGCCGTCACCAACACCGCGCGGCCGCGGCTGAGCAGGAGAAAATTCCCCAGCAGCGCCGGATACATCCAGTACAGCCCCGGCGGACCGAGTACCGTCGCGCTGGCCAGGCAGCCGACGGTATTCACGATCGCGACAAACAGACTGGCGGCGCGCCGATCCTCGTTGCGCCAGGCATGCGCGACCGCCAGCAGGATGCTGAGCACGATCGCCATGTCGAGCACGCCCGCGACGACATTGCCAGTCGCGAAGCGGTAGAAAGAGAAAGGCAGTATCCCGAACAGCGCCGCGCCGCCAAACGACGAAATGATCGTCAGTTGGAAATCCGTGCGCAGCCGCTGCAACAGTGCCCGCATCCCGTCCCCTTCGGGTGGCCTGGATCCAAGCCTACGCCCAACGGGGAAAGAGGCAACAGGAATCGCAGGCGGGCGGGCATCCTGCGCCCAACCCTCTCCCCGCTGTGCGGGAAGAGGGAGTCATCCGCGGGCTCTCCCGGGATGACGACGCGAAGAATGTTTCAATCGCCGACGAAGCGCGTGCCGTAGATGATGCTGGCGAAATCGACCAGCTGCGCGCTGCCGGTCAGGTTCATGGTGATGATGGTGTCGTTCTTGAAGAACTTGTTGGCCTGCTGCTGCGTGAGGCCAAAGGTTTCCATCAGCGAGCGCTTGGTGAGCATTCCGGCGATGCAGGTGCGGGTGCCGGCTTGGCGCTCGACGCGGGCGTCGCCGGGCTGCAGGCCCTGGGCATCACGGACGCCCGGTATGGTCACTGTCAACGTGCCGCCGAACGGCAGGCCCGTGGTCGGATCGATCAGCGCCGGATCATTGAGTATCGAATTCTGGAACGTGTAGCTGGGCGTCAAGATCATGCGCGCATTGGGCTGATACACACCGGTCGGATTCCGGAACTCGTAGATCACCGAGGGCGTCTGCCAATGGCAGAACATCGAGTTGGTGGATTTTCCCGGGATCAGGATCCGGCCGGCGTCGGGAATGGAAAACACCGTGGTCGCCGGTGCCGGATTGGTGACGACGCAATGATCATCCGGCCCCGGCGGTGCGCTCGGGTCCGGCGTGCAATCGTCGGCGAGATTGATCACGCCACTGCTCAACAGACCGAGGTACTTGACGTTGCGGCCGAAGGTATCCTCGTCGCCGGTGGTGGTGATCGCGACCGCGGCATCGGCCGCGCGCAACTGCCGCATCTCTTTCTTCGCCTGCACGAATTCTGGATTCTCAGGCTTTTTTGCCACAGCGATCGTGGCCAGGCTCGCGCCGACGACGGCGCAGGCGATCAATCGTAAATTCATTTCTTTCCCCTCTGGTTGGCGTGGACCTGCAGGCAGGAAGCTGCGCGATGCAGGCGGCGTCGCGATGTTCATTCCCTTCATCGGACCTTGCGAACCAACGAGCTGTTGCAGCAGTACCGGACATCGAGGCCATCGCAAATGCAAAAAGAACGTTAAGTCTTTCCACTCCGGATATCCGGATTGATCGCGATCAGGACATCTCCGCCAATTTGATTGCCGATGGCTGCGGCAAAATTTTCCGCGGAAACGGCTCAGGGAATTTTCCGGCGGCGGTCGCGCGGAGGAAAAATTTCCTCTCCCATTTGTCGAATTCGTCGGCGCGCGGTTGCGGGCTTCATGCCGCGGCTCGCCAGCGAAAATCGCAACGAGCGACATTCCATGCCCGGCCTTCTCCACAGTTGTTCGGAAAGAAAGAGGCGGCGTGATTCATCTAAATGAATCCGGTGGACCCAGCGCTTCGGCACATCCTGGGCAACTCGCAGCGACCGATTTTTCTGACCATCAGCTGAAGCGGCAGTTACATCTGGCCGCTTCGGCTGTTAGCCTCGAAAGTCCCCCGTCGTGCAGAGGTCGCCATCATGTCCATCTGGAAAGATCCCACCGCCAAGCAGTCGCCCTCGCCTTCGCCGGCACCAATGCCGGAAATGAAAGAACCGGCCCGGCTCGACATGCCGCCGTCGTTCGCTGCCGAACCCGCGCGCACGCCACCACCAGCAACGCGCAGCGAGCCTGAAGTCATGCGCAAGGAATCCACGATCGCCGCCGACATCACCATCGAGGGCAAGATCGATGGTGCCGGCAGCGTGCGCATCCACGGCAAGTTCAAGGGTGACGTCAACGTCCAGGGCGACCTCACTATCGAAGCCGGCGCCAAGGTCACCGGCGGCGTGCATGCCGACAAGGTCGTGATCTCCGGCGAGCTCGAGGGCAATATCGAAAGTGCCTCGCGCGTCGAACTGCTCACCACTGGCACCGTGATCGGCGACGTCAAGGCGGCCTCGATGACCGTCGCGGCGGGTGCGCGCATGCGCGGCCAGGCCGACTTCGGTTGGGACGACAACAAGTCCGGGAAGTCAGGCAAAAGCAACGGCGGTCATTCGGAGAGCGGCGGCAACGCATGAGCACGGTCCGACCCGGCCTGCCCGGGGCTACCCGCGAGTGCCCGCATTGCAAGGAAGCCATCCTCGAAAGCGCGACGGTGTGTCCGGGTTGCCGGCATCACCTGCGCTTCGAGGCTGGCGCCGTCGTGGCCGAGGCTGCGACGCTGACGCCGTTGCGCATCGAAGGCAGCATCCGCCATCCGCCCGATGGCGAGCCTTGGGAATACAACGTCGTCGTCTCGATCCGCAATGATCGCGGCGAGGAAATCGCCCGCAAGCTCATCGGCGTCGGCGCGATCAATCCCAACGAGCTGCGCACCTTCACCCTTGAAGTGGAAGTGACGCCCGCGAAGAAACGCCTCGGCAAGAGTGGCACGCGACACTGAGTCGGATCCGCACAGGACCTAGGGTGTGACGACCCAGTCGCCGCCCGCGGCGAAGAACTCGATCTGCCCGAGATGGCGTTTGGTATCGGTCGGGATGATCCGCGAATCGAATCTCACCTTCACCGCGATGCTCAGGCCCAACGGCGTCTCCATCATGGAGCCGAAGTGCGGCTGCAGCTGGAACGCAGTCTTGTCATCCTCGAAGGCACGCCGCAGCACCGAGGCGTGATCGGCGACGTTGCCGCTTTCCTGGGTCACCGCGAACACGGCGAGGCGGTTGTCGGCACTCCACAGCTCCACTTTCTCGACCGTGCAAAATTGCATTCGGTAGAGCACGAATGCGCGCGCCAGCAGGGTGCGCTTGTCGTTGAGGATCACCGGCGTGCTGATCGGAAAATGAAAGAAGTTGCTGGTGAGATCGGCGCCACCGAAGACGCCCGACCCGGCCATGCGCCGCTGATTCAGCGGTGCGAATTCCGGCTGCGCGCCATTGCCACTCATCCAGATTGCCGAAGTGATGCCCATGCCCTGCTCTCCTGATTGCGACCTGGCGGCTGCCAGGTATCCCTGGGGGCTTACGCACTGGCCTGCGGGAAAGGGTCATGGGCCGCATCACGTACTTGCACTGGCAGCCCCGGATATCGCGTTTTCGCAGCGCGTTTGCGCGCAGTAGGTGATTGCGCGTGCACGATCGAGTGCCTACCCTCCCGGCAAAGCCCGCCAACGGATCCCTGCCATGAAGCGCTCTGCCTGGACCACCCTGCTCGCCCTTGGCTTCGCCGCATCCAGCCACGCGGCCGGCTTCAATTGCGAACGGGCGACGACGGCGATGGAGAAAATGATCTGCGCCGATCCGGGCCTTTCAAATCTTGACGACCAGTTGAACCGCACGTATTCGATCCTGCTCGCCCGATCCGCGGCACCGGAAGCGCTCGCCGCCGAACAGGCGCACTGGCTGACTGCCCGCCGCAATGCCTGCCGCACTTCCGAATGCGCGAATGCAGCCTATCTGGATCGACTCGACGAACTCGCCGCGGCCGACTACGCCGATCTTTCCAGCGCCATCAACGCGACCTGCACCGACTTGTTCGCCGATGCCATCCGCAATCCCGACACCTGTCGGGTGACCCAATCCGCCGCGTTCGGATCCATCGGCAAGGAAACCTTCCATTTCGCCATCTATTGCCTGCGCGAGACCTCCGCAGACAACACGCCCTGCATCGAAAACGGCATCGCACTGTTTTCAACCAATGCCGGTGCGCCACGGGCAAGGCGATGGCATATGCGCGGCAACGATGCCGGCGACATCTTCTCGACGCCGACAATCTACAAATCGGCAACCGGCAGCATCCTGGAAATGTCAGTGCGCGTGGATGGCAGCGGCAATTTCAACGACAGCGATTATTTTCTTCGCCAAGGCAGTCGCTGGGCAGCCATCGATGCCGTGAGTTGGGGCAAGGATCTCGAAAGGCGCATTCCCACGGGCGTGGAAATATGGAAAGGCATCTGGCCGGACCTGCACCACATGACCGCCCGCGCCGCGCTGTATCACCACAACGACGCCAACTGCTGCCCCACCGGTGGTACTGCTCTGATCGAACTCACCCTCATCGGCACCCGATTGGCGATCAAGTCGATGAAGACGGTTCCAGAACGAATGGATTAGTCCGGACCAAGGTGTCGCGTGCCGATCTCCATCGATATCAAAGAACCCGCCTCCCGACGCAGGTGCGGCGTCAGCCGCGGCTTCCGGGAACACATCTCCGATAAACCCGCGCTATTCGTGGCCGCAGCAAATTCTTGTTGCGGTTGACGCCACTCCTGCGAGCCGCTCTTGCGCTTTACTCAGCGCAGCTGACTGTCCTTGCTGCCGCGCCGATTGAAACCAGCAGCAGCGCTCTGCTCGAGGTCGCGCGCTTCCTGACAAGGTACGCACAGCCGCACGCCGGGCACCGCCTTGCGCCGCGCTGGCGGAATTTTCGTCGCGCATTCCTCGCAATGCGCCAGCCCCGGGCCCGTCGGCAGCTTGCTGCGCACGCGCTTGATGCCGTCCTTGACGGTCGCGTCGATCTGATCCTGCACCGCGCCGTCGCCTGCCCATCCGGTTGCCATGGCTGCCTCCGAAAATCTCGCAAACTCCATGAGCAAGCATAGCCCAGCATAGGCGCTGGCCGCAGACTCCGCTCATTGCAGGGATGTCGACAGCGATTTGATGCTTGCGGCATCAAGATGGGAACATGCAGGCAGCACCGTGTGGAAGGGGCCTCCGATGCGCAAGCGAACATCGAACGACGAACCCTACTGGGCGCCGCTGCCGCGGCAGCGTTTCACCCCGACGCAAACGCTGACCATCGTCATCCGTCATCTGATTCCGCTGATCGGTCTATTTTTCTATGACGGCTCGGCCGGCCAGTTCCTGATCCTCAGCGTATTCAACATCGCTTTCACCATCGCCTGCATCGGCACACTGGGCATCGCCGTGTCGACGCGCCAGGAAAACGGCCCGAGCCCCAACATCGCCGACGAAATCGTCGCCTGGCTTCTGCTATTGACGATAGGCATCGTCGTCAGCCTGGTGCTCACGACGATGTTCGGCTGGGTCATCGCGATCTTCGTCGCCGCTACGCCGGAAGGCTTGTTCACCGCCGCGCTGGCCTGGTCGGTGCTCGCCATCGTCGTCTTCGCGGCGCCGGGATTGTTCCAGCAATATCGCTCGGACCTGCGCAGCGGGATGAGCGAGGAGCAGCGCAAGCAACGCGATCAGCCGAACGTGCTGGTGCACGTTCTCTGCGCCGGCCTGATCTTCATGCTATCGGGCTACATCAACGACTTCGGTCGCCATGGGCTGTTGATCGCCGCCGTCATCGTGACCGCGCTGTTCATCTTCCGCGACCTGCGTCCGGACCTGATGCGCGAGTTGACGCGGCCGAAGACCCGGCCGCCGGGCAGCTGAATCCGGCGCGTGACGTTGCCGCGCGCCGATCAGCGCGAACCGCATACCGCGAATTATTTTTGAACGATGGTGCTCGCCGCGGCCTGTTCTTCCGGCGCGTGCGCTTCGGCAGCAATCGCCTTGGTAGCGGGAAGAACCGGCTGCGCGCCGGCTTTGGTCATCGCAGCCGTCATGTCTTTGGCTGCGGCCGCTCCGGGGCAGGGAGTGTCCTGATAAGCGGTCCTGCCGGCGACCACGCATTTGAACACTCTCGTCTGCAATGGCGCGGCGACGCTCGATGCGGCAACGGACCACAGGGCAATAAGCAACAGGGACGGGACGACGTGACGCGGGAACTGGCGCATGGGGGGCACTCGCGAATGACACAGGGGGGGGGTGGAGGATACGACAGCCCGGCCGGGATTGCCTGTGTCGTCCCCCGGCGTCAGGGGCGCCCGGCGGTCCATCCGGCCTGCCCTTTCCGATAGGCCAGCAGGCAATACGCAAGCCCGACGCAGGCACCAAATCCCAGCAGGAACAGCGCGAACTTCTGATATTGCGTCGCGCCCAGCAGCCACAGTGCCGCCCCCGGCAACAAGCTCACGACGATCATCGGCACCGGACCGGCCAGACGCAGCCGCAGCAACAACCAGATCATCGGCACGACGTAAATCGAAATCAGCGCGACCCCGACCACCAGCGAATAACCGAACCAGACCAGCACCAGCAGCGCAGCGACCACCACCGCGCTGAAGTCCACCGATCCCGGACCTGCCATCAGCGCATACGCCAGCAATCCCAACGCACCCAACACGCAACCCGGCAGCAAGGCCACATAGGCGTACATGTAAGGCGCTCGCGGACGGTTGGTGAACATCGCAGAATTGATTCCGAAGGTATGGTCGCAGGAGCGGCGCAAGCCGCGATTTCCCACGTCCGGTTGGTCAAAATTTTACGAGCGACCGTCGCCACGCGGGAAAATCGCGGCTCGCGCCGCTCCTACAAAAAAGATTCGTGGCGAACCCGCTCAACGTCTACGCCTTGATCATCGCCAACATCTGATCCAGTGCCCTGCCCCAGCCCTGCTCGAAACCCATGGCTGCGTGCTTCGCGCGGTCGGCCTGGTTGCCGTGGATCACGCGGGCGCGGTAGCGCGTACCGCTGCCCTGCGCCTGCAACGAAATCACTGCAGTGAAAGCGAAGCCGGCAGTTGCGTCCGCCGACAACGCCGCGGAGGGACGGAAGCCCGGTGTGAAGACGTTGGTCCAGACCAGTTTTTCGTTCTCGATCACTTCCAGGTAGCAGCCGAGATTCGGGAAATCCTGTCCTTCCGGCGAGCGCATCAGCGTGCGGAAAATTCCGCCGGGACGAAGATCGACCTCGGCTTCCATCGTGCGCCACGGCGCCGGCGTGAACCAGACCGTCAGCAAGGCCGGTGTCGTCCACGCGGCCCAGATGCGTTCGCGCGGCACGTCGACGACACGTTCGAACTCGAGATCCAGATCAGGGTCTGGCGGCGGAAGAATGGACTGGATCATGGAAATCACCCGGTGTCGGAACGCGTCGTTGCTGGCCGATCAATGTTCGGCGGCGGCGCGGATGATCGGGTCGAGTTGCAGCTCGACGCGGAAACGCGCGGTGCTGCTGGAACGGCCTCCGGTGCCGGCGATCACGATGCGTTTGTTGGCCACGCCGGCATCGGCGAGCTGCCGTGCCAGCGCGAGCGCGCGTTGATCGGCCAGACGCGGATTGGCGATCGATGCATCGTCGAGCGGACTCACCCGGATCGATACCAGCACCATCCGGTATTCCACCAGCACCTTGCACAACGGCGCGAGGAATTCCGGCGTGCCCGGGCCGAGTTGCGGGCCGGCCGGCTCGAAGCCGACGCGGCGCGACAGATCCAGCGCGATGCGATTGCCTTGCCGCATCACACTGACGTCCTTGCCGACGATCTGCCGCAATCTTCCCTGCAGCACGTCCAGGTAGTAACCGACATCCGCGGCCGGCAGGGCATCGCGTTCGTTCTTCGCCAGCGTCTGCTTGATCCGGCTGCGGTCCTGTTCGTAGCTGCCGGGATCGAGCACGGCGAATGCCGGTTCCGGCTCGGGCGCCGGCGTTGCGACGACAGGCGCCGGTTTGGCTGGAACGGGAAGCGGCTTGTGCGTCGGGTGCATCGCGCAGGCCGTCAGCACCAATGCGATCGTGATCACCGTGAACATGCGCATGAACAGCCGGACAGCGCGCACGACACGAGCGCGGTCAGGGATGAATGCGACGATTGGCTCGGAAGAATTCAAGAAAATCTCCTGCGGGCAGCGGCGTGCTGAAGATGAAACCCTGGCCGAACGAAACGCCATGCGCCAGCAGCCAGACTACCTGTTCGGGCGTCTGCACGCCTTCCGCCACGGTAGCCAACCCTAGGGACTTGGCCATCTCGATCACGTGAACGATCACCTGGCTGGTCGCCGCCTCCGTGCCGATCGCATCGACGAAGGACTTGTCGATCTTCAGCACGTCCAATTCGAAACTTTGCAGATAGGAAAGACTGGAATAGCCGGTACCGAAATCGTCCACCGCCACCTGGTGGCCACGGCTGCGGAACTCGCGGATCAAGGCGCGCGAAATATCGCTGTTGATCAGAGCGCGCTCGGTGATCTCGAGCTTGAGCGCATCCGGCGGCAGTCCCGCCTCCGCCAGACAACGCGCTATCTCGGTGCCGATACGATCGTTCTTGAGATCGTCCGGCGCGAGGTTGAGGTTCACGCTCATTCCGGGGAAGTCGAGCAGCAGTTTGCGCATCTCGCGCGTCGCCACCCGCAACACGGCGATCGTCACCTCCTGCACCACGCCGACCTCTTCGGCCACGGGAATGAAAATGTCCGGACTGACGGGCTCCCCGTTTTCTCGCTCCCAGCGCGCCAGCGCTTCGGCACCGACGCAGCGACCGCTGGCCAGGTCGATCACTGGCTGGTAGTGCACCTTGATCCGGCCGGCGGCGAGCGCCTCGCGCAGTTCGGTGGCCAGGCTGAGTTGATGCCGGGAAAAACGCAGGACCAGGTAGATCCATGCAGCGACCAGCAGAAGGCCCACGCCAGCACCGATCGCCAGCGTCTGCGCGTGGCGATTCCAGAAATTGTCGATCGGCTCGATCGCCACCACGTCGATGGGCAGGATTTCGTTGCGGGCGAAATGCGAGATCACCTGCCCATGCGCGCGATCCACGGTCACGCCGATCGGCAGAGTCGCGGGCGCGGGCAACTCCGCATCCGACGGAATGGCAGCCATGCGCAGGTTTTCCACCCACAGGCCGGCCTGGCGATGCTGCATCGGACCGAGGTCGAGCAGCAATCGCGGATCGATGGCGACATCGTGATCGCCGAAGCGCATCAGGAACAATTGCACACCGCCGACTTCGGTCTGCGCGCTCGGCCACCAGGCAATTACGCCGGTGTCGTAGATGCGATCGGCACGCGTGGGCTTGATGCCCGCATGCGGCACGAAGCCGACGCCGCACAAACGGTCAGCCGCACGCCAGTAACCGATCGCACGGATGTATGGCCGCGACACCGCCGCGTTCTGCAGTGTCTGCAGGTGTTCGGGCGAGCAGCGCTCGGCAGTGAGTCGATCGAAGCCGGCCAGCATGTCGCGGGTATCGAGAATGATGTGTCCGGTGCGCTCGCCCAGGGTCGCCGCCAGACCACCGGCATAAGCTTCTTCGGAGGTGACCGATTCGTTCCAGAGAAACCAGATCACCGATCCGAACAGCAGGGCGACGCCGATCAGCGCGGCGAGCGTGGATCCGAACACGATCCTGCTGCGACGATGCATGAGACTCAGCCAGTCGACACGGGCATGTCGATCACCACCCGCTCATGCCAAAGCGGCATGGCCGATGAGAACCCGCGAAGCCCGTGATCCGCCGCTTGGGCGACATGGCGATCTCCCCTTGGATCGGGCAGGAAGCATAACAAACCGCCCGGACGCCGGAACTGCCCCAATGATCACCAAGGACCAACGCCGGCCGGCGCCGGGGCGGCGACTGTGGGACAATCCGCGCCCCGCAACCCCACCAAGGACACTCCCATGAAGAAGGCACGCAACCGCCGCCGCGCGAACCGTCTGCGCAGCGCCCTGCGCTAAGCGACACGCGGCACGGAAAGGCCGGAGCGGATTCGCGTATTTTCGCGGATCGACTCCGGCCTTTTTCATGTCCGCCAGCCCCGGGGAACCGCGCACGGCCCGCCGGCGGAAACCGCGGGCCGCCTTGGGGCCAGGGACGAAAACCGGCACACTCCGGGGCAGTGGAAATTCCAAAAGCGATCATGGTCCCGATCCTCCCCGGCCCGCATCGATGCGTCGCACTGCTTCGCCCATGACACGCCTACGCCGCACCGCGGCCTGCCTGTTGCTGGGCTTCATCGCAGCCCTCTCCGCCTGCACACCATCGGAACCGCCGCCGGATCCGGTCGAAGTGCGTGCGCGGATCGTGCGTTTGTTACCGACGACGCTGGCGGATCGCCAGGGTTGGGCCACCGATATCTACGCCGCCTTCGCCGCCCAGGGCATTCGCCCGGCGACACCGAACCTGTGCGCGACACTCGCCGTTATTGAGCAGGAGTCGGGATTCAACACCGACCCGGTCGTGCCTGGCTTGGCAAAAATCGCCCGCGCCGAAATCGATCGTCGCGCCGAGCAGCATGACATCCCGCTGCTGCTGGTCAGCGCCGCGCTGCTGTTCAAATCGCCCAACGGCAAGACCTACGAAGACCGCATCGCCGCGGTGCGCAGCGAGCACGATCTCGACCGGATCTTCGAGGATTTCATCGGCTCGGTGCCGCTGGGGCGGCGCCTGCTGGGCGGTGCGAATCCGGTGCACACCGCTGGCCCGATGCAAGTCAGCATCGCCTTCGCCGAGCAATATGCGAAAGCACGGCCGTATCCCTACCCGATCGATGAATCGATCCGCGAGGAAGTCTTCACCCGCCGCGGCGGCGTGTATTTCGGCGTCGCGCACCTGCTCGCCTACAAGACCTCGTACCCGCAGATGCGCTATCGCTTCGCCGACTACAACGCCGGCTTCTACGCCAGTCGCAATGCCGCTTTCCAACAGGCGGTGAGCATCGCCTCGGGCATCCCACTCGATCTCGATGGCGATCTCGTCCGTTACGGCAGAAAGAAAAACGATATCGGCCCGACCGAACTTGCGGTGCAATCGTTGGCGCCGGCACTGGCGATGAGCAGCACGCAAATCCACCGCACGCTGCAACAGGGCGAAACCGCGCGCTTCGAAGACAGCGACCTGTTCAAGAATGTTTTCGCACTGGCCGAAAAACAGACACATAAATCGCTGCCGCGCGAAATGCTGCCGCGCATCCGCCTCGACAGCCCGAAGATCACCCGCAGCCTCACCACCGAATGGTTCGCCACGCGCGTGGAGCAACGCTACAAGCGCTGCATTGCGAAAGAAAATCATCCCCCGTAGGGCGGGCATGACCAAGGTTGCCTCAGCAGGAACTACCCCCAAGCTCGTCTGCTTGCGTTGATAGGCGTCCTGCTTCGGCACATCAGAAAATCGCGGTCATGACCGCTCCTACGGAAAACCGCACCTACCGCAACACCGGCACCGCCAGGCTGCGCTCCGGATCGGCGCTGGCACCTGTATGCATGTTCGCCGGCAGGTGCCCGACATCACCGACGGCGATCACCTGCATGCTGCCATCGGCCTTGATGCGGATCGTGGTGATGCTGGCATGGCCGATCGACATTTCCAGCCAGGCGGTGCTGTCGACGCCGAGCGCGCGCGTGACCAGATAGCGGATCACGTTGCCGTGGCAGACGAACAGATCGCTGCTGTCCTTGCCCTCGGCAGGACGAAAATACTTGGCGAAAATTCGATCCAGCTGCGCCTTGCACGCGGCCAGGTCTTCGGGTTTTTCTTTCGCCATGATCGCCACGCGTCGCGTCGGCGGCGTGCACTCGGCAAGATCATCGACGATGGTGAAGTGGCGCCCCGGAAAATCCTCACCGATCGCCGCCGCGGTATCGCGCGCGCGTTGCATCGGGCTGGCATAAAGCGCATCGAAATGCGTCGGCAGCCCCGCCAATCGCGCGCCGGCCAGATGCGCCTGCGCGACTCCGAGCGGCGACAAGCCCGGCCCCAGTTTCTCGTCCGCCGAGGCATCCTCCACGTACTGCCCGTGACGCACCAATACGATGGTGCGCACGGCCGGCGTTGGCGTCGACGGTTGCGCGGCCTGCACACAGGCCGCGGACAGCAGCAACAAGATCATCAGCCACGTTTTCATCGCTGCCGCCCGCCTATGCCTTGATCAGATACCACGCAGCATCGGTTCTTCCGTTCCCGGATGATCCAGCGATGCCTCGCGGCCGTATTGCATCCAGCGATACGCCACCATCGATGCCAGCCACACCACCGGACCGGCGAAGATCAGGCCGATGAAGCAGGCCAGCATGCCGGCCAGGGCGACCAGGAATCCCAAAAAGCCCAGCAACAACAGGTTGACGCGGTTGTTGGTGGTGATCGATTCGCTGTAGCTGAACGACTCCATGATGCCAAGGTCGCGATCAACGATGGCATTGAGGTACTGGCCGTAGCGCAACGCGATATAGATGCCCGGGACGATCAACAGGACGAGGCCGATCACCACCGCGATGCTGAACAGGATCGTGGCAAGGACGGCTCGCAGCAACTTGGCCCCCTCACCGAACAGCAGACCGATATGGACGGCATTGCCGGACACGAATTCCAGCCCGACGCGGACCATACCCAACTTCAGGAACAGGGAAAAAATCTGCAGCAGGATCTGGAAGATCGCCAACAGAAACAGCGCGGCGCCGCCGGGGCTATGCGCCAGCTCCGGATGGGCGGGGCTCGTACCCTTGGCCATCGCGTCGATGAAACTGAAGATGAAGGACGGCACCATGATGCAGGCGAAATACACGATGCCCACCAGCAGAATGGGACCGAACTGGCGCTTGGTCAGATCGAAACCGCGTTTGATGCATTCGACCGGATCGAGCGGTTCGCTTCCCGGCGCAATTTCGGACAGCACTCCGCCTTCGGGCAGATCCGCGACCGGTTGCCGCCAGTTGCTCTGCGGCGCGGCATAGGGATTGGCCGCTGCCATGCTCGGCGGCATGCTTGGCGGCATGGCGTCAGCGGGTGTGTTGGCAGGGGCCGCATCGAAAATTCCGGGCACCTGGTTGGCCGGCGTCCAGCCCGACATCTTGTCGGTCCACACGCCGTCGGTGGGCGCCAGATCGCCGCTGCGCGCGAGCGCCACCAGTTGCTCGAAGCTTATGGGTCCGAATTGCTGACCGCCGCGGACATAAAACCATTCCGTCATGACCTCTCCCCTGTTGAAAGCCATTGCCAGGGGCAAGGCGATAGATGATGTCGTGAAATTCAAGGCGAGGCGCGATCTGCGATGCGCTCGACTGTTTCCCCGCAGCTTTTTTATCACACCCCGGCCCGCGAAATCTCCCCTTTCCGATGGCGATGTCGCGTGCCCGCTTAAACCCTCGCGCCGCTTGCGACAACACAGGCCGATCCCACGCAAGGAAAACCGCACGATGCGCGTCTCCCCGATCGCCCTGCTCTGCCTGCTGCTGCCCTTGCAACCCGCCACTGCTGCGGATCAGCCCATCGATGCACCGGCGCAGGTGATGATCGTTGGCACCTATCATTTTTCCAATCCGGGCCGGGATCAGCACAACGTCAAGTCCGATGATGTGCTCACGCCCGAGCGCCAACAGCAACTCGATGCGATCGCCAAGGGCTTGCTGCGCTTCCAACCGACGCTGGTCGCGGTGGAATGGCCGGCCGATGTCGTGGACCAACGCTACGCAGAATTCCGCGCCGGCAAGCTGCCGACCTCACGCAATGAGGTGGTGCAACTGGGCTTCCGTCTCGCCAAAGGCGCGGGCATCAGCGCGGTGCACGGCATCGACGCCGACGGTGATTTCCCCTACGAAGCCGTGCAGGCCTGGGCCGAGAAGAACGGCGCCATGAATCGATTGAACGCGACCCAGGAAAAAATCGAAGCCACCGCGAACAAACTTTCCGCCTTGCAACACAGCAGCACCATCGCCGCGGCGTTGCACGAGATGAACCTGCCAGAAAACATCGCGCAGGATTACGCCTCCTACGCCAGTCTGCTGCATTACGGCAGCGGCAGCGAACAACCCGGTGTGAAATTGCTCGCCGCCTGGCAAACGCGCAACCTCGAAATCTGCGCGCGTCTGGTGCAGAGCCTGCATCCCGGCGCTCGCGCCGTCGTGTTCTACGGCGCCGGCCATTCCTTCCTGTTGCGTCAATGCGTCAGCCAAACGCCGGGGCTGCAGCTGGTCGAAGCGAATTCGTTCCTGCCGTAGTATCGGGGAAACGCCGCGCTGCCTTTCACATTCAATCGGACTCGCCAATGAAAACCCTGCCGCTGCTTTTCCTGATCGCCCTGTCTGCGAATGCGCTCGCCTCGCCCGCGCTGGCGACAACTGCCTCGACGCCCGCGCCCGCCGCAGTGAAAACCGACGCGCTTTACGACCGTCTATCGGCGCTGGACAGCGAAGTGTTCGATGCTTTCAATCATTGCGATGTCGCCGGCCAGCTGGACAGGCATGCAAGTTATTTCTCGCCCGATGTCGAGTTCTACCACGACACCGGCGGCGTCACCTGGACGCGCGACGCGATGATTGCCAACACCAAAAAATATGTCTGCGGCCATTTCCGCCGCGAGCTCGTGCCGGGCAGCCTGAGGGTCTATCCGATCAAGGATTTTGGCGCCATCGTCCAGGGCACGCATCGCTTCTGCCATTTCGATACCGGCGCCTGCGAAGGTATCGCCGATTTCGCGATCGTCTGGCGCGAGAAAGACGGGCAGTGGCAGATCACACGCGTGCTCAGCTATGGCCACCGGCCCAACGACTGACGCTTCATCACGGGAACGGGCACGATCACGGCGCAGATCGCTCAATTCCTTTCCCGGAAAAAATCAGCGCTGCACGCAATCGATGACCTGCTGCACCAGTTCATTGACCCGGATTGCGGTCGGATCTTCGTCGTAGGCGCCGGCGCTGGTCACGATCGCCAGATCGAGATCGGGCACGATATACAACCGCTGGCCACCGTTGCCGAAACCGGCGTGCCATTCGATGCTCCGGCCGTGCCAGTGTGCGCTGCCCGCCCACCATTGATGGCCGTAGCGATAGTCGCGGACCTCAGTGCTGAATTTTGGCTGCAGCGATTGCGCGATCCATTCCGCCGGAACGATTTGTTTGCCCTGCCAGCGGCCCTGAGCCAGCACCAGCTGGCCGATCTTCAACAAGTCGCGCGGCCGCATGCGCAGGCCGTTGAAGGCCATCGGTCGCCCGTGCACATCCGTCACCCATTCCCAATCGTGGATGCCCAGCGGCGCGAACAAATGGCTGCGCGCATACGCGTCCAGCGATTGCCCGCTGCCGCGCGTGATGAGATCGGCGAGGATCGCGGTGCCGCCGCCGTTGTAGTTGAAGATCGTGTTCGGCGCGGCCGCGACGTCGTGGCTGAAAACGTAGCGCGGGATGTCACGCCGCCAGAACAGGCGCAGCTCGTCGTTCAAGCCAGCGCCGCCTTCCTGCCAGCGCAGGCCGTTGGCCATGTTGAGCAGGTCTTCGATGCGGATGCGCTTTTTTTCCGGCGTCGCGATATCGGCCAGGTCCGGATACGCCGCCAGCACCGTGGTCGACGGCGCCGGCACTTTGCCTTCCTGCAAGGCGATGCCATACAGCAGGCTGGTGACGCTCTTGCCGATCGAGCGGATGTCCTGTTTGACGTCGGGCGCGAAACTCTGCCGCGTCGACAGCAGCGCATACACCGAGCGATCCTTGCCGCCCTGGTAATACTCGGCGACCAGAGCGCCGTGGCGTTCGATCACCACGCCATGCACATTCAATGGCGCATCCAGCAATGACGTTATCGATTTGCGCAGCGCCGCGTCATCGATGCCTTGCGCGGCAGGATTGCTCAGTGCCCAGCCATCGCCGATGTCGGCAGGCGTCGGCCCCGTGCGCGGCGACATCGGGCGCAGGAAACACAGCCAGATGCCCGCCAAAATCAACAACAGAAGAATTGCGCGTCGCACGCTTCTGAAGCGGCCGCCTCGTTTTTCCTGGGTCATACCCGCTCCCGCGAACCAGCCACGATCACGTGCGCGCATGCCAGGCTTCCAGCAACTCCGCTTCGCGCTCACGCGTCAGGCCGTCGCGCAATTTTGCCTGGCGTTCTGCTGGCAACGTGGCGAACCATGCGAGTAAATCGCTGACTGTTGTCGCGAGTGGTCGGAACGTCAGGCCCGCCGCGATCGCGCGGGCATTGCTGACGTCGCCATATCCTTCGTAGGCATTGCCTTTCGCCGGCACCCAGATCGGCAATTCGACTTTCTGCGCATCCAGGAAGGATGCTGGCACGTGCGTGTAGGTCACGCCGCCGCCGGTGACGGCCTGACAACCATGCAGCATCGCATCGGTACTCATCGTGTAGCCAGGACCGACGGCGTTGAAAGTACCGGTCGTGCCGGCCTCGGCCATGCGCACCATCCACTCGGCGAGATCGCGACCGTCGATGATCTGGATCGGATCGGAACCGTCGCCGGGCACCAGCATCTCGCCGCCCTGCGCCACGCGATGCGGCCAATAGGTGAAGCGGTCGGTCTCGTCGCGCGGCCCGACGATGAAACCCGGGCGCACGATGGTCACGTTCTTGCCGAACTGCTTGTGCGCTTCCGCTTCGCTCAAAGCCTTCAGCGGGCCGTACAGATGTTCGATATCGGCGCGCAGACTCACCTGCGTTTCCGCCATCGCGTCCTTGCCGGCGTATTTCGCCAGCGGCGCGTCTTCAGTCATGCCGTGTTTCGTGCCGTCGTCGTACACCGAGATCGTCGAGATGAAGAGATAGCGCCCGACATTCCCTTTCAGCACCGCGCCGGCATCGCGCACCCAGCGCGGCAGGCTGGTTGGGTTGTCGATGCACACATCCCAGGTGCGACCCTTGAGCGAGGCCAGATCGCCGGTATCGCGATCGCCATGCAACTGCTCGACCTCGCCCGGCCATTCCGGCGATGGCCGCTTGCCGCGATTGAACAAGGTGATCTTGTGTCCGCGCGCCAGCGCGTAGTTGACCTGGAATGGCCCGGTGAACCCCGTGCCGCCGAGGATGAGGATGCGCAACGGTTTCGCCGCACGGGCGACCGGCGCAGCTGTGGCGGCCGACGAAATTTTCGGGAGCGCGCTGGCAACAGTGGCGAGCGCACTGAGCTTGATCAGTTCACGACGGGTCAGTGACATGCGGGCTCTCCTGCTGAGGATGATTCCGGCGACGCCCTCCCCTGCAACTGGGCGCCGAATCGAATCCGACTGATAGCACTTTCCACGCGAGCATACACAGGCCAAAAGTCGGGGATAAAAAACATTCACCGGCAAGCTGTCAACGGATCGCCTGCATCCTTGTTTCGATCGCTAACACCCACACGCCCCCTCAACCCCGACCGCAACCCGCTTTCCATCCGCGTCCACCGTCACCTTGCATTGGTAGAACGTAGCCTCGCAGCTCTCGCTGGGATTTTCCGCGCAAGTCGCCGTGGCCTTGCAGTCAATGACGGCCTTGGTCCGATCGCCGGCGAGCGTGAAGACGTCGCGGTCGCCCTTCCTCAATTCCTTGTCGGGGCCGGGTTTTCCTGGCGCGATTTCGCTGATGAGCTTCAGGCGGCGAGTCGCGCCGTTGATCTGGATCGGGACGTGTTTCTCTGCACCGAACTCCCAGGCGATGACGCTGCTGCTGGCACCGGCACTGCGCTTGGGGACGTAGAAATCGCAGCTGCAGCCCTGGACTTCTTCTCTGACCAGGGCTCGCGGCAGCAAGCTCAGCGTCAGCGTGCCGTCTTTCGAGCGGGCGACTTCATCACCCGTAATCGCCACCGAAGTGGAGCCAAGCAGGGCGAGGGTCAGCAGAGCGATCTTCATGGCCGAACCATCGCCAAATTCGCGGCGCGGCGCAAGTCGGCCAGGAGATCGCGAGCGGCGTCGATCCCGCAAACAGGCAGGAG
The DNA here is from genome assembly GCF_035312645.1 of Arenimonas sp. Classification (GTDB taxonomy): domain Bacteria; phylum Pseudomonadota; class Gammaproteobacteria; order Xanthomonadales; family Xanthomonadaceae; genus Arenimonas. The sequence continues at coordinate 6,024 of NZ_DATGBO010000107.1, read as the reverse complement.
CCCGTCGCATTTTCGGATTTGCCGAATATATCGCATCGTTGTATATTCGCCACCCGCCGCTCGACCACACAAGCGATGATCGCCAAAGAACAATTCGCCGCGCTGTCGGAATTTCGCCATCGCCTGACCCGGTTCCTGCACTTCAGCGAGGACGTCGCGCGCCAGTCCGGAATCACGCCCGCGCAATATCTTCTGCTGCTGCATCTGCGCGGTTACGCCGGGCGCGATTGGGCGACCGTCGGCGAGCTGGCCGCGCGGCTGCACACCACTCACCAGGGCACGGTGGCGCTGGTGCAGCGCTGCGAACGCAACGGTTGGGTAACCAAGAAGCGCAGCCCGGACGATGCCCGTTGCATTCGAGTCAGCCTGACGGCAGCGGCGAGGGCGAAAGTCGAACGGATCGCCGCCTTGCACCGCGACGAACTCGATCATCTGGGCGAAGTGCTGGCCACCGCCCGCGCATCGAAAGTCAGCTCCCTGCCCACGAAGAAAAAATCTCCCCGTCATGCATAAGCGCGATTTTTCCGGCAACAACCGCCTGCTGCTGCTTTCGCTGTTCGCGCTCGGCATCGGCGTGATCAGCAGCGTCGGCGCCTGGGCACTGCTCGCGGCGATCCGATTTTTCACCAACCTGTTTTTCTTCCAGACGCTGTCGCTGGCGTCGCGTTCGCCCGCGACCCATCATCTTGGCGCCTGGGTGATCGTCGTACCGGCGATCGGCGGACTGATCGTCGGCCTCATGGCGCGTTATGGCAGCGAAAAAATCCGCGGCCACGGCATTCCCGAAGCGCTGGAGGCGATCCTGTTCGGCAAGAGCAAGATGTCGATGAAGGTCGCACTGCTCAAGCCGCTGTCGTCCGGCATCGTCATCGGCAGCGGCGGACCGTTCGGCGCTGAAGGCCCGATCATCATGACTGGCGGCGCGGCGGCATCGTTGCTTGCGCAGGCTTTCCATCTGAGCTCGGCCGAGCGCAAGGCCTTGCTTGTTGCAGGCGCCTGCGCCGGCATGACCGCAGTGTTCGGCACGCCGCTGGCGGCGGTGTTGCTGGCCGTGGAGTTGCTGTTGTTCGAATTGCGTCCACGCAGCCTGCTGCCGGTGGCGCTGGCCTGTGCGGTCGCCGGTTTTCTTCGTCCAGTCTGGTCGGATGCCGGAGCGATTTTCCCGATGACGACACCGGCGCCGACGACGATCGCGCTGCTTTCCTGTGTGATTGCCGGCCTGGCATCGGGCCTGCTTTCTTCGGCGATGACGCTGGCGCTTTACAAGATCGAAGATGGCTTTGGCAAGTTGCCGCTGCACTGGATGTGGTGGCCGGCGCTGGGTGGGCTGGCGGTCGGCCTCGGCGGTTTCATCGAGCCGCGCGCGCTAGGCGTCGGCTACGACGTGATCGGCGATCTGCTTGCCAACCACCTGCTGTTGTCGACGGTGATCGCGTTGCTGCTGGTCAAGGCGATCATCTGGGCGATCGCGCTGGGCTCGGGTACGTCGGGCGGCGTGCTGGCGCCGCTGTTGATAATCGGCGCCGGCCTGGGCTGCGTGCTCGGCCCCTGGCTTCCCGGTGGCGACCCGCGGCTCTGGGCGCTCGTGTGCATGGCCGCGACACTGGGCGGCACCATGCGCGCACCGCTGACAGCGGTCGTGTTCGCGTTCGGGCTCACCCACGATGCCAACGCGTTCCTGCCGACGCTGCTCGGTTGCGCCGTGGCCTACGGTTTTTCCGTGATCGTCATGCCGCGTTCGATCCTCACCGAAAAAATCGCCCGCCGCGGCCACCATGTCTATCGCGAATACGGCGTCGATCCAATGGAACGACAGTTCGTCGACGAAGTGATGACGCGGGAAGTGATCGCCATTCCCGCCGAGCTTGCCGCGTCCACCGCGCTTGTCGAATATTTCGGCGCCGGACAAAAACAGCGCGCCTACCCGGTGGTTGCCGGACAGCAACTGCTCGGCCTGCTTGATCGGGATGGCTTGTCCACCCTTTCGCCGGCGTCGCTGGCGGCGGCAGTCGCAGACTTGTTTTCCCAACCTCCCGCCGATTACGCCTTGCCCGGCGAAACCTGCCGCGCCGTTGCTTCACGCATGGCCGCGCACGGCATCGAACGACTCGCCGTCGTCGATGCCGCCGATTCACGACGCCTGGTCGGCATCGTCAGCCGCAGCGATTTGCTGAAACCATCGCGGCAACTGCACGAGGAAGAAGTGCAGCGGGAGCGATCTTTCTAGAGTTGGACGCGTTGTGCGAGTCGCGACTTGCGTCGCTCCTACAGTCGCTCCTATGGGAACGCGGTCGCGGCTGAAGCCGCTCCTACGAGCGGGCTGCGTCAGTCGGGATTGGTCGGCAGATTGCGGACGTCGGGGATGGGGATTTGCTGCCAGGGCTGGTCGAGGTGATCCACGGATTGCCATTCGACGTGGTAGTCGCCGAGGGCGCTGCCGGTGTTGGGGGTGTCGATCTGCCAGATCGTCGTGGTGATCGCGCCCATCGTGCCGCTGTCTTCGGGGCAGCCCCAGGGTTTGCCGTTGTCGTCGGTATCGGTCGTGGTATTGGCGCGGGTGATCACGGGTTTTTCCTTGATCGTGCGCCATGGCTGCACAAGGCGCGCGCAGATCGGGCGCGTGTGCAGGTTGCTGAAATAGGTTGGCACTTCGCTGCCGTGGTTGATCCAACTCGCGCGCCGCAGGCGCACACCTTCGAGACGGGCGACGGCGGCTTCGTCGCCGGGGTCGCGCAGCGGCCAGCGATACCAGCGTGTGCGCGTGCCTCGCCCCAATGGAATGCCGGGACTGTCGCCCCAGCCGATGCTCTGTTTGGAACTCACGGTCTCACCAACGATCAGCGCACCGCTGTGGTCCTGGCCCATGCGGAGTTCTTCATAACGGAAGTCGTCGCCACCGGTGTCCTGCCGCGCGATGCTGTAGAGCCAGCCGCTGCGACAGAAGTACTGCGCGTTTTCCTTAAGCGTGATGCTGCGACCGAGTCCGCCGAACGGCGGTTCGCCTTTCAATTGTTCGCCACGCGCGGCGCGCATGCCCTTGGCGTTGAGACCGAGATCCAGGCGCAGCCAGGAACCGTCGTCGGCCTGCGTGATGCGGGCATGGTGGTCGCGCCAGCGATCACGCTCTGAGCCCACGCCAAACATCACCAGGATCTGCGAGTTCACGTCGGTGTAATCGCCCTCGAGATTCGGGCAGGACCAACCCTTGCGTGCGATGAACATGCCTTTCGTGCCGGGCCAGTCGCTGGGATATTGATCGCCGCAGCCGGTGAGTGCCGACATCAGCACGATGAGCAGGCCGGCGATCAGCCAGCGGTGCGGGCGCGGACCTTGCGCCTGGGTGGTCGATTCATTGTGCGGACCATCCGATCCGTGTCGCACCAGTGCTTGCATGCATCCCCGCAGGTTGGCGTATTGAGCAGTGCCGATGGTGCTACAGATCTCGATGTTGCGGAATGGTACGGCGACGCTACCGCTTCAACAGCCCACGCTGCCGGGCCGCGCGCCTTGGGCTAGACTCGGCGCTGGTCCGCACTGGGGAGTTTCGGATGAAGCCGCATCGCCTGATTTCTGGCCGCGCACTCGCGCTGGCCTGCGCACTCAGCCTCGCCACGCTGGCGCCTGCCGCCTTCGCGGCCGATCCCGACCTCGCCGCGGTCAAGGCGCAAGTCGCCGCGCAGCACGATGCCAACGTGCAGCGGCTCAAGGACTGGATCGCCCTGCCCTCGATCGCCGCGGAAAATCGCAACTATCCGCAAGGCGCCGACTACATGGCGCAGCTGCTGCGCGACGCCGGCTTCCAGCACACCGAAGTGATGGCCACCGCCGGCAAGCCCGGCGTGTTCGCCACGCTCGATGCCGGCGCGAAGAAAACGTTGGGCGTGTACTTCATGTACGACGTCAAGCAATACGATGCGAGTGAATGGAGTTCGCCGCCGCTGGAAGGCCGCATCGTCGACAAGCCCGGCATCGGCAAGGTGATGATGGGCCGCGGCGCGGTCAACCAGAAAGGCCCGGAAGCGGCTTTCCTCGCCGCGCTGCATGCGATGAAAGCGTCTGGCCGCAAGCTGCCGGTGAACCTGGTGCTGATCGCCGAAGGTGAAGAAGAAATCGGTTCGCCGCACATCGCGCAGATCGTGCGTGCGCCGAAAGTGCAGGCGGCGTTCGCGAAGAGCGTGGGCGTGTTCATGCCTTCGGCGATGCAGGATCTCGATGGTGTCGTCACCGTCACCCTGGGCGCGAAAGGCATCGTTGAACTGGAGCTGGTAGCCAGCGGCGAGAAGTGGGGCCGCGGACCGAGCAAGGACGTGCATTCGTCGCTGAAGGCGATGGTCGACAGCCCGGCCTGGCGACTGGTGAAGGCGCTGGGCACGCTGGTGTCCGACGACGGCAACACCATCACCATCGACAATTATCCGAAAGCGCCGCCGCTGAGCCCGGAGTTCAAGGCGATGATCGACGCGGCCTCGCCCGCATCCAGCGAAGCGATGATGAAAAATGCGTACGGCGTGCAGCACTGGATCGACGACCTGCCCTACGCGCAGGCGCAGGAGCGCCTGACTTCGCAGCCGACCGTGAATATCGAAGGCCTGGTCGGCGGCTACACCGGCGCTGGTGGCAAGACCGTGCTGCCGCATCGCGCCGTCGCCAAACTCGATCTGCGACTGGTGCCCGGCATGCACTTCGACGACGCTGTCGCCGCACTCAAAGCGCATCTGGCCAAGCGCGGCTATGGCGACATCGAAGTGAACGTCACCGGCGGCTACAACCCCACGCAGTCGCGCGCCGATGCGCCGCTGATCCAGGCGCAACTCGCCGTGCTGCGCGCCCGCGGCATCACGCCGCTGCTATGGCCGCGCAGTGCCGGCTCGTATCCCGGCTTCGTGTTCACCGACCCGCCGCTGAGCCTGGCCTCCGGCCATTACGGCATGGGCTACGGCACCGGCGCGCATGCGCCCGACGAGTTTTTCGTGATCGAGTCGAGCAACAAGAACCTCGACGGCTTCGATGGCGCGGCGATGTCTTACGTCGAATACTTTTACGAGTTGGCGAAGTAGAACCTGTCTGGAAATCGAAATAGCACTATGCGATCAATTAACAATCCGTCATTCCCGCGAAGGCGGGGATGACGATGAAAAAATTCCGTGCGAACAAATTTGAGATAGATTCTCGCAACTACCGAAGCGGTAGTACGCCACCGATCACACGGACAAATTGATCACGACACCCATGCGAACCTTTGTATTGAGAGCCCGGGCAGCGCCCACGGACAGCCAGAAACTGCTGGCGTCCGTCGGCCAGGAAGCCCATAGCGAAATCCTCGCGCATACGCTGATGAACGCGATCTTCGTCGCGCAGTCGCATCGCCCCGACGTGACCGTCTACCTCGTGTTGGAAAGCACGCAGGATTATTCGCGCACGATTCGCTTCGAAGCCAATGCGATGCATGAGATCGGCGGTTTCGACGAACGCGCATTGCTCAGCAAGGTCGCGAAAGCGCTGGACGCGTCGCGCGGCATGGGCAAGGAAGAAACGCGGCCAGTGGAATCGGGCGTGACCGTGCGCACACAGAGTTTCGAAAAGCTGGTGCAGGAATTGGCCGACGATCACCAGCTGTTCGTCATGGACCGCAAGGGTGCTTCGATCCGCGAGCAGGCCTTCGCAGGCAACCCCTGCTTCCTGCTCACCGACCATATCCCAATGCCGAAGAACACCTTCCACACGCTGGATCGCCTGGGCACGAAGAAAATCTCGCTCGGATCAACGATGCTGTTCGCGTCGCAGTGCGTGGTGGTGATCCACAACGAGTTGGATTGGCGCTGAGGTCGTCGCCAAAAGAAATGGGACGGAGGAAATTAAGCGCGCTCAATTCCCTCCGCCCCATTTGTCAGCCCATTTGTCAGGCGATAGCGATCCGCCCTACTTCACTTCGTCGAACACGTACTCGTGTTGGCCGTCGCGCACAACGAGCTTGCGCACACCGTCCTTGTCGGCACGTACGAACTGGAAGCCAAGCGCGACCGG
>NZ_DATGBO010000106.1:0-14132 GCF_035312645.1 Arenimonas sp. | reverse complement strand
ATGAAGACGTTGTTCCAGATTTCGATGAAGCGATCGCCGTCTTCGTCCGGCGAGCCCGGCGGACCACCCGGAATATGCGCGCCGTGGTCGTAGAAGATTTCCGTGCACGGGCCGCAGGGGCCGGTATCAGCCATCTGCCAGAAATTGTCGGAGGCGTACGGCGCACCCTTGTTGTCGCCGATGCGGATGATGCGGTCGGCGGGCAGGCCAATCTGCGTGTGCCAGATATCGAAAGCCTCGTCGTCGGTGTGATAGATCGTGACGAGCAGCTTGTCTTTCGGCAGCTGCCAGACGCCGGTGAGCAATTCCCAGGCATAGGCGATCGCGTCTTTCTTGAAGTAATCGCCGAAACTGAAGTTGCCGAGCATCTCGAAGAAGGTGTGGTGGCGGGCGGTGTAACCGACCTGATCAAGATCGTTGTGCTTGCCGCCGGCGCGTACACAGCGCTGCGAACTCGCCGCGCGCGTGTAGCTGCGTTTTTCCGCGCCGAGGAAAACGTCCTTGAATTGCACCATGCCAGCATTGGTGAATAGCAGGGTCGGATCGTTGCCCGGCACGAGTGGGCTGGAGGGTACGATGGTGTGACCCTTGGACTGGAAGAAGTCGAGGAAATCCTTGCGGATCTGCGCACTCGAACGCGGGGCACTGGTGGTCATAAGCTCGGGCATCGGTCGTGGAGAGGGAAGCGGCGACTGAACCACACCGCCCGACCCAAAGGTGCCGGCCGGCGCTGGAGTTCTCAATCGAATCCGCAGAGTCCTAGATTATCAGGCCCGACCCGCAGTCCGGACGCGACGGATGCTTCAGCCGTCGAAATCGTCGCCGCCGTGTCCGGTCCGGACCGCGGCAAACGCCGATTTCTGATCGAACCCCCGTCGCAACAGGAAATCCACGGCCTTGCGCCGTACCGCTTGATCGGACAGATCCTTGTTGCCGTAGCGCCGGATGATGATGTCCCGGGCGCTAGCCAGCCAGTCCCGCGCGCAGGCCTCGAGCGCAGCATCGATGGCTTCGCGCGGCAGACCATGGGTGCCGAGTTCGGCACGGATACGCATGGGCCCGTACCCGGACGAGGACCGGGTACGGGCCAGCGCTTCAGCAAACCTCTCATCGTTCTGGAAGTCCTGCCTGGACAATTTGTCCAGGGCGACATCCATTTCTTCCGCGGCGACACCCTTGGCGCGCAGTTTGCGGCCCAGCTCCTTGCGCGAGTGCTCACGCCGTACCAGCAGGCCTAGCGCCCGCTGATAGGCGGTGGGCTCGACGGCGTCTTTCCCGCGCCGCCCTGCCATCAGGCCTCGACGTCTTCCGCTGCCGCCGTCGAACTGACCGCCACCACTTTCGGAGCCAGCTTGTCGCGCAGCTTGGCTTCAAGTTCGATCGCCATGCTGGGATTTTCCTTGAGGTATTGGCGGGCGTTTTCCTTGCCCTGGCCGATACGCTCGCCCATGCAGCTGTACCAAGCGCCGGATTTCTCGACCAGCTTGTTGTCCACGCCCAGATCGATCAACTCGCCTTCGCGGGACATGCCCTCGCCGTAGAGAATTTCCGTGATGACCACCTTGAACGGTGGCGCCATCTTGTTCTTGACGACCTTGATCTTGGTCTCGTTGCCGATGATCTCGTCACCTTTCTTGACCGAGCCGATGCGGCGGATATCCAGGCGCACCGAGGCATAGAACTTGAGCGCATTGCCGCCAGTGGTGGTTTCCGGATTCTGACCGGGCATCATGTTGCCGATCTTCATGCGCAACTGATTGATGAAGATGACCATGCAATTGGAGCGCTTGATGTTGCCGGTCAGCTTGCGCAGCGCCTGGCTCATCAGTCGCGCCTGCAGGCCGACCTGCATCTCACCCATCTCGCCTTCGATTTCGGCGCGAGGAGTCAGTGCGGCGACGGAGTCGACCACCACCACATCCACTGCGTTCGAGCGCACCAGCATGTCGACAATTTCCAGGGCCTGCTCGCCGGTATCGGGCTGCGAGATCAGCAGGTCATCAAGGCTCACGCCCAGCTTCTGCGCATAGCCCGGATCGAGTGCGTGCTCGGCATCGACGAAAGCGGCGGTGCCGCCGGCTTTCTGGCATTGCGCGATCACCTGCAGAGTCAGTGTGGTCTTGCCCGAGGATTCCGGGCCGTAGATCTCGATGACGCGACCCTTGGGCAGACCGCCGATACCCAGTGCGAGATCGAGCATCAGCGAGCCGGTGCCGATGACCTCGTGCGCCTCGACCGACTTGTCGCCCATCAGCATCACTGTGCCCTTGCCGAACTGTTTGTCGATCTGGGCCAGGGCGGCGGTGAGGGCACGTTTCTTGTTCTCGTCCATTGTCGAATTCCTTGGGTCGCTAATTGAAGTGATGAGCAACTGTAAATCGCGCCGGTCGCACGGACTGAGACGAGTCCGGCGAGGGCATAAGTTGGCGGATGCCGGTCGAATCGGCCAAGCGGAAATTCACCGCCATGGCTGTCCGGCGAAGCCACGCCGGGCGCGCGTCGCAATGATCGACCGCGACCGTCACCGGCTCGGCCTCACCAGGCCGCAATACAGGCCTTCGATCGCAAAATCCTGATCAGGCGAGACATCGATCGGTGCGAAATCGGGATTGCGCGGCAACAGACGAATGCCGGTCCTGGTGATCTTCAGCAGCTTGACGGTGATTTCGTCATCGATGCGCGCGATCACGATCTGACCCGACTGCGCCTGGCTGGTGCGATGCACGCCGATCAGGTCGCCGTCGAGGATGCCGTCGTCGCGCATGGAGTCGCCCTTGACCTTGAGCAGGTAATCCGGCGACGGGAAAAACAGGCTGCGATCAAGCAGCACGACCTCATCCGAACCGATATCCGCGCCGATCGGCATGCCTGCCGCCACGCGCCCCAGTACCGGCAGGCGCAGCGCATCATCGTCGTTGCGTCGCGATCGCGATGGCGGCGAAAAGTCTTCACCCTCGCCTTCCTCGACATCCACCTGCGGCAATCGAATGCCGCGCGCCTGGCCCGGAATACGGGCGATCGCTCCGGCCCGCTCGAGGATTTCCAGGTGATATTGCGCGGCGCGGACGCCGCGAAAGCCCAGCGCTTTGGCGATTTCGGTCTGCGACGGCGGCACGCCGTCGTTCTGGATACGCCGGGTGATCAGCGCGAGGATGGTTTGCTGGGTTTCGCTGAGGTCCATGGTTAGTAGTAATACTACTAACGAAATCGACTGGCAAGTCTTTTCAGCCTTTTCCTCCGACCGGTCCGGCGACGGCCCCGACTACCGCGGCAAGTCCAGCATCCCGCGCCGGTGCATCTCGCGGTGGATGATCGTGTAGCGCGGCGGCTCGTGGTGGTTTTCCGACGAATACGGTGCGGCGAAATGCCCGCCAATCAGATCGTCGCGGACGAAGAAGGCGTTGACGCCGTTGAAGTCGCAGCCGACCAGACTGTAGCCATAGCCTGCAGCGAGATTTTCGAACGCCTTCAAACTCGCGCCGTAATTCTGGCTGCCGTCCCAGACGCGATCTTTGGCGTATTCGACTTTCCAGTCGACATCCGGCGGAATTGCGGCGTTGTATTCGACCACCACAACGCGCGGACGCCGCGCCGCCAGACCTTCCCACAGGTAGTAGGTGTTCTGGTCGACATCCAGCGACAGCAGATCGAATTCCTGCGGCACGTTCATTTCATCGAGCGTGGCCGCGATGTTTTCGCGATCGACGAAACGCACTCGCCATTGCAGGCGATCACCGCGGCCGACCAGCGCCGGCGCGATGCGCTCGACGAAACTGTCGTTGCCGTCCACCCAATAGCCGCGCCAACCCTGGGCGAGCAGGAAGGCACTGTTGTTTTCGAGGCCATCGCCGACGCCGATTTCGACGAAGACGCGATCGGTGCGGCCGATACGCCGAAAGATCTCGTTGAGGATGCCGTCCTCGCCGTTCTGCGAATTCACACTCTGCCCGTAGCGCGTGAGCCGGCGCTCGTCGCTCAGGCGCGGACTCGCGGCGAGCAGGCTGTAGTAACTGTGGAAAGCGAAATTGTTGTACTGCGCGTTGCCCAGCGCGAGCAACTGCGCATTGCTTTCGCGAATGCGTTCGACTTCGGCCTTGAGCGCGAACAACTCGCGCCCGATCGGCGACCTGTTGAAAAGCCGCTGCCGAAGGCGTCGAAAGGCGAGTTTGATATTCCTGAGCAAGATTGCTGGTTCCTGGAATCTGTTGAGTTCGGAGGCGCCGGTTTTCAGGACTTGTCCGAAAGGACGAGCAGGCCTTCGAGCGCCTTGAGCACGGTCTGTCGACGCACCGCCTCGCGGTCGCCGTGGAAATGAAACACTTCTGCCAACGGATAACCACCGCGGCGTTTCCAGCCAATCCAGACCGTGCCGACCGGCTTGTCTATCGTCCCGCCGCTGGGGCCGGCGATGCCGGTCACGGCGACCGCAACGCTGGCACCGGACGTAACCAGCGCCCCCGAGACCATTTCCAGCACCGTCTCGCGGCTGACCGCGCCGAACTGCGTCAACGTTTCCGGGCGCACGCCGAGCAACGCCTGCTTGGCCTCGTAGCTGTAACAGGCCATGCCGCAATCGAACCAGTCCGAGCAACCGGGAATGTCGGTGATCATCTTGGCGATCCAGCCGCCGGTGCAGCTTTCCGCTGTGCACAGCATCTGCCGATTGGCGCGCAGCACACCGCCCACGCGTTCAGCCAGGCCATGCAGTGCGGCATCGTCGTAGGCGCTGATCGGTTCCGCGGTCGAGGTTTCCATGGCGGGTAGACTACGGGCCGCCCCGCTGCCTGTCACGATGCGATCAGATGCGTCCGGCGCAAAACCGACGGCAAACTCGCCTGTGTATAGTGACCGCCATGCCTGCCTGGTCCACCCTGCTGCGCGTTCTGTTGTGCCTGAGCCTGATCCTCGACGGGACAGCCAGCGCCGTCGCGGCCACGCAGATGCAACTCGCGCCGATCGCGCAGGCGCAGGCGATCGAGATGGATTCGGCGTCATCGGGATCGACTCTGTCGAAAGCAACGCCGCCCTGCCACGCGCAGATGGCGATGATGTCCGAACACGCAGCACCCGTCGCGATGGCCGGCCTTGATCATTCCTCTCCGTCGAAACATCCCTTGCCCGACTGCTGCAAAGCCGGGCATTGCAGCTGTGCCTGCGCGCATCAGATCCAAACCGCGCTGGCATTGATGATGATGGATGCCATTCCCGGACACGACAGGGCGGCGACCGCGATGACCAGCGGACATCCCGCGCCGCCGCTGCCGCACCTGACCCGACCTCCCATCGGCTAGCGACACCGCCGCGCCGCGTCTGCGGCGCCGTCTCCGTTGCCCGTGTTTTTAGCCCGCATTCGCTGCGGGCATCCGCGATGGCAGCACGTTCGATTCGGCGAATTCGCCGAGTCGCAAAAAAGCTCCCGGGAGCATTCCATGTCATCCGAATTTTCCGGCTTCCCGCCGGACGGCCTGTCCAGGCCATCCCGTCGTCGTTTCGTCCAGGGCCTCGCTGCCGGCGGCGCCATCGCCAGCCTCGGCCTGTGGCCGCGCGCCGTGTGGGCGCTCAAATCGCCAAATCAACCGACGCTGATCGCAGGTCGGGACTTCGATCTGCGCATCGGCGAAACCGCCGTCAACTTCACCGGCCGCGCGCGCTCGGCGATCACCGTCAACGGTTCGCTGCCGGCGCCGACGCTGCGCTGGCGGCAGGGCGACCGCGTGCAATTGCGCGTCAGCAACGCACTGCCACCAGGGTCGATCCACGGCCACGAAACCTCGATCCATTGGCACGGCATCGTGCTGCCGGCGAACATGGACGGCGTGCCCGGCATGAGCTTCAACGGCATCCATCATGGCGATACCTACCAGTACCGCTTCGACGTCCGCCAGGCCGGCACCTACTGGTATCACAGCCACTCCGGTTTCCAGGAACAGGCCGGGCTTTACGGCGCGCTGATCATCGATCCGATCGAGCCGGAACCCTTCCGCTACGACCGCGATTACGTCGTGCTGCTTTCCGACTGGACCGATCTCGACCCAGCCGCATTGTTCGCACGCCTGAAAAAAATGCCGGGCTACGACAACATCCACCAGCGCACCGTGGCCGATCTCGTCCGCGACACACGGCGCAATGGTCTCACCGCCACGCTCGCCGACCGGAAAATGTGGGGCGCGATGCGCATGACGCCCACGGATCTGTCCGACGTCGATGCCAGCACCTACACCTATCTCATCAACGGCACGACATCGCTGGGCAACTGGACCGGGTTGTTCCATTCCGGCGAAAAAATCCGCCTGCGCTTCATCAACGGCGCGTCGATGACTTATTTCGACGTGCGCATTCCCGGCCTGAAAATGACTGTGGTCGCGGTCGACGGGCAATACGTGCATCCGGTATCGGTCGACGAATTCCGCATGGCCGTGGCGGAGGTGTTCGATGTGATCGTCGAGCCATCCGGGCAGGATGCCTTCACCATCTTCGCGCAGGATATGGGCCGCACCGGCTACGTCAGCGCCACGCTGGCGACGCGCGAAGGATTGCGCGCACCGATTCCGGCACTCGATCCGCGTCCGATTCTCACCATGGCCGACATGGGCATGGCGGGGATGAGCAGCGGCCACGACATGGCGAACATGGATCGCGGCAGCCACGACATGACAGCGATGCCGGGCATGGATATGTCCGGCATGGACATGTCCAAGATGCAGCCCGACGGCGCGACGCAGGCGCATCCGCCGGGCGAAGCCTCAAATCCGCTGGTCGACATGCAGGCGATGGCGCCCATGCCGAGGCTTGATGATCCCGGCATCGGCCTGCGCGACAACGGCCGCCGCGTGCTCAGCTATTCCATGCTGAAAAGCCTGTTCGACGATCCCGACGGCCGCGATCCCGGCCGCGATGTCGAACTGCACCTCACTGGCCACATGGAGCGCTTCGCGTGGTCGTTCAACGGGGAAAAGTTCTCCGATGCCGAACCGCTTCGCTTCAACTACGGCGAGCGGCTGCGCATCATTCTGGTCAACGACACGATGATGACGCACCCGATCCACCTGCACGGCATGTGGAGCGATCTGGAGGACGCGAACGGCGATTTCCAGGTGCGCAAGCACACTATCGACATGCCGCCGGGCACCATGCGCAGCTATCGCGTGCGTGCGGATGCGCTCGGCCGCTGGGCCTATCACTGCCACCTGCTGTATCACATGGAAGCCGGAATGATGCGGGAAGTGCGGGTGGAGGAATGAACGTCTTGTCCGCCTATCTGAAAAAACACGCGGCCATGCTCGCTGCCGCGATGTCGCTGGCTTTCTGTGCGATGGCGTCGGCGCAGGAAATGGATCACTCGAAAATGCACATGCCGATGACCATGCCGATGCCGGCCAAGCCAGCTCCGGCAAAGAAACCTGCGGCAAAACCGCCAAGAACAGCTGCGGCCGCGACCACGCCGAAGCGCAGCGCGCCAGCACATGCCGTGAAAAGGACGGAGACAGCGACGACGCCGATCGACGACGGCTCCATGCCAGGCATGGATCACTCGACGATGGATCATGCCGTGATGGATCACGATGACATGACGATGCCCATGCCGATGGATCACGACGCGATGCCGGGCATGAATCACTCACAGACTCCAGCGGAAGCGACTCCCTCGAAAGCGGCTGAAAAACCGCCATCGATCCCCGCACCCACCGACGCCGACCGCGCCGCTGCGTTTCCGCAAATTGTCCATCACGCGATGAACGACGACGGCATCCACAGCTATACCTTGTTCAATCGTTTCGAAGCATGGAATGCTGACCACGGCAGTGGATTGACGTGGGAGGGCCAAGCCTGGATCGGCACCGATCTCGACAAGCTCTGGCTGCGCAGCGAAGGCGAACGCAGCGACGGCATCACTGACGTCGCGGATCTGGAAGTGTTGTACGGCCGCAGCAAATCGCGTTGGTGGGATGTACTCGCCGGCCTTCGTCACGATTTCCGGCCCGGCACTTCGCAGGATTGGCTGGCGTTCGGCGTGCAGGGCGTCGCGCCCTACAAGATCGAGGTCCGTGCCACCGCATATCTCGGGTCGTCCGGGCGAACGGCGGCGCGGATCGAAACGGAATACGAATTGCTGTTGAGCAATCGCCTGATCCTGCAACCGATGATCGAATTGAATTTCGCCGGCAGGCAGGATGCACGCCGCGGCATCGGCTCGGGTTTGAGTACTGCGGAATTCGGTCTGCGCCTGCGCTACGAAATCACCCGGCAGTTCGCACCCTATATCGGCATCGTCCGCGAGCGCGCGTTCGCAGGCACGGCAGACTTTCGGCGCGCGGCAGGAAACGACAGCAACGACACCCGCTTCGTCGTGGGCCTGCGCTTCTGGTTTTGATCAAGGAAAATCGCCATGCCCTTCATCAGCAGAAAATCCTTCTATCTCATGACGACGCTCGCCGTCGTTGCGGTACTCCTCATCGCCGGCTTCCTCTGGTCGGGCATCTACAACGTCGGGGCCGATGACCCGCATTCGCGTCCGGTGCTGGCGTTGATGCAGACCCTGCGCGAAAACTCGATCCGGGTCCGATCACAAAATCTCGCCGTGCCAAACCTCGACGATCCGGATCTGATCCTGAAAGGCGCCGGCCAATACGCGGCGATGTGTACCGGCTGCCACCTCGCACCGGGCATGGCCGATTCGGAAATCCGTCCCGGTCTCTATCCGCAGCCACCCAATCTCGCCAGGGAGAAAGTCGATGCCAGGAAAGCCTTCTGGGTGATCAAGCACGGCATCAAGATGAGCGCCATGCCCGCCTGGGGATTGAGCCACGACGACCCGACGATCTGGAGCATGGTCGCCTTCCTGCAGAAGCTGCCGATGCTCAGCCCGGCGCAGTATCGCGACATCGTCGCGAAGGCGCCGCCGGACGAGGACATGGACATGGATATGGACACGGGGCCGGGCATGAGCATGGATATGGGCGCCGGTCATCGCGATTCCAGCGATGCCGTCGCCATGCCCCAGGAAGGGGCCAAGAATGCGGACGCCACGAGCGTTCCCGCGAAGGGAAAGTAGCAGCCAATCCGCGGCCGATAACCCGCGCCTCCGCCCATTCCCCTACACTTGCGTCCCGAACGCGGCCTCCCCCGCCGCGCCTCCGAACGCACCCACGACAATTCATGAGCAGCGACCCGACGCTCCAGCACACACCCTTGATGCGGCAATTTTTCGCAGCCAAGGCGGAACATCCAGACATCCTGCTGTTGTTCCGCATGGGCGACTTCTACGAATTGTTCTACGACGATGCGCGCAAAGCGGCGCGACTGCTCGACATCACGCTGACCCAGCGTGGTAATTCCGCTGGCCAGCCGATCGCGATGGCCGGCGTGCCGGTGCATTCGATCGAAGGCTATCTCGCGCGGCTCGTGGCATTGGGCGAATCGGTGGCGATCTGCGAACAGATCGGCGATCCAGCACTCGCCAAAGGTCTGGTCGAGCGCAAGGTGGTGCGCATCGTCACGCCGGGTACGGTGACCGATGAAGCCCTGCTCGATGAGCGTCGCGATACCTTGCTGCTTTCGATCGCACGTGGCCGGCAGGGTTTTGGTTTGGCCTGGGCGGATCTGTCGGCCGGGCGTTTCCTGGTCAGCGAAGTCGCCAGCGAAGACGCGCTCACCGCGGAACTGGCGCGTCTCGCGCCGGCAGAAGTTCTCGTCGCCGATGAGGACGGTTGGCCCGCCGCCGTGCTCGCGGCAACTGGTTTGCGCCGACGCGCGAGCTGGTATTTCGATGCGGAAACCTGCCGCCGGCAATTGCTGAAATTCTTCGCACTGCACGACCTCACCGGTTTCGGTCTCGAAGACAAACCGCTGGCCGTCGCCGCCGCCGGCGCGCTGCTCGGCTATGTCGAGGAGACGCAGAAACAACGCCTGCCGCACCTGACCGCGATCACGCTGGAATCGGCCGACGACGCCATCGCCTTGAACGCGGCGACGCGCCGTCATCTCGAACTCGATGCCCGCGTCGACGGACGCAGCGAACACACCCTGCTCGGCGTGCTCGACAGCACCATCAGCCCGATGGGTGGACGCCTGCTGCGACGCTGGTTGAATCGTCCTCTGCGCGATCGCCATGTTCTTGGCGAACGTCATCATGCCGTGCAGGCTTTGATCGACAGCCGCGGCGAGCATTCGCTGCGGGAAAGTTTCCGCGGCATCGGCGATCTCGAGCGCATCCTCACGCGCGTCGCGCTGCGTTCGGCGCGACCGCGCGACTTGTCAACGCTTCGCGACGGTCTGCGCGCACTGCCGGCACTGCGCGAACAATTGTCGCCGCTCGATTCGCCGCGACTGATCGGCTTGTCGCGTTCGCTGGGCGAGCACGGCGACACAGCGACATTGCTGGCGCAAGCGATCAACGAACATCCACCCGTGCTGCTGCGCGATGGCGGCGTCATTGCCGGCGGTTTCGATGCCGAACTCGATGAATTGCGCGAGCTTTCCACCAACGCCGACCAGTTCCTGATCGACCTGGAAGCACGCGAGAAAGCCAGCACCGGCATCGCCACGCTCAAGGTCGGCTACAACCGCGTGCATGGCTACTACATAGAAATCAGCAAGGGCCAGGCCGAACGTGCGCCGACGCATTACACGCGCCGGCAGACGCTGACCGGCGCCGAGCGTTACATCACCGAAGAACTAAAATCGTTCGAGGACAAGGTGCTGTCGGCGCGCGAACGCTCGTTGACACGCGAGCGGCTGCTCTACGAACAATTGCTCGATGCATTGAACATGCGTCTGGAATCGCTCAAGCAATGCGCGCTGGCGCTGTCCGAACTCGACGTTCTGGCGGGTTTCGCCGAACGCGCGCAGGCGCTGGACTGGGCCTGTCCGATTTTGGGCGATGCACCCGGCATCCGCATCGAACGCGGTCGGCATCCGGTAGTGGAAGCAGTGCGCAACGAGCCGTTCGAGCCCAACGACCTCATGCTCGATCCCGATCGCCGCATGCTGGTGATCACCGGCCCGAACATGGGCGGCAAGTCGACCTACATGCGCCAGAACGCACTGATCGTGCTGCTCGCGCATATCGGCAGTTTCGTGCCGGCCGCGAGTGCGCAGATCGGCCCGATCGATCGCATCCTCACGCGCATCGGCGCCGGCGACGATCTCGCACGCGGCCAATCGACCTTCATGGTCGAAATGGCTGAGACCAGCTACATCCTGCATCACGCCAGCGAACATTCGCTGGTGCTGATGGACGAAATCGGCCGCGGCACCTCGACCTACGACGGCCTCGCACTCGCCGAAGCCTGCGCCCGCCATCTCGCCGATCAAAATCGCGCCTACACCTTGTTCGCGACGCATTATTTCGAGCTCACCGCGCTCGCCGAACCGGGCAGCGGCATCGCCAACGTGCACCTGGATGCGATCGAGCACGGCGACAAACTCGTGTTCATGCACGCGGTGAAAGATGGCCCGGCCAATCGCAGCTTCGGCTTGCAGGTGGCCGCGCTCGCCGGCCTGCCCAAGCGCGTGGTCGCGCAGGCGCGCAAGACGTTGATCGAACTCGAGCGTCGCGGCGAGGCGCATGCACCAGCGATGACACCCGCGGCGCTGGATCAGCCGCAGCAATTCGGCCTGTTCGCCACGCCTTCGCCGGCCCTGGAAGCGCTCGCGGCGATCGAGCCCGACGAGCTCACGCCGAAGCAGGCGCTGGAAGCTCTTTACCGGCTCAAATCCCAGCTCTGAGCGCCTGTCCCGGCGCCCATCGGCAGTCATTCGCAGGCCGCGACGGCCATGCTACCGTGACCTCCCCAACCAACCCGGGAGCGAGTCATGAGCGGCGACGATTTGATCAGTCAGGTGCTGGGTGCGATCGGCCCGAATGCAGTGCAATCGATAGCCGGCCAGATCGGCGCGTCGCCGGATCAGACAGCGAATGCAGTGCAGATGGCGCTGCCGATGATCCTTGGCGCACTGGGCAAGAACGCCGGTGAACCGGGTGGCGCGGAAGCGATTCACACAGCAGTGCAGAACGATCATAGCGGCCTCGATATCGGCAGCGTGCTCAGCAGCGTGCTTGGCGGTGGCGGCAATGGCGCCGCGATCCTCGGCCATGTGCTCGGCGCGCGCCAGGACACTGCGGCTTCGGGCGTCAGCCAGGCTTCCGGCCTTGGCCAGGGCCAGGCGATGCAGCTGATGGCGATGCTCGCGCCACTGGTGATGGCCTACCTGGGCAATCGCACACAGCAGGGCGGACTCAGCGCGCAAGGCCTCGGTGGCCTGCTCGGCCAACAGCATCAGCAGATGACCAGCGGCGGCGGCATTGGCAGCACCATCCTCAACGCCGTACTCGACAAGAACGGCGACGGCAACGTGGACTTCTCCGACATCCTCGCTGCAGCGCAGGGTTCATCTTCGCAACCGCAGCAGCAAGGTGGCGGTATCGGCGGCCTGCTCGGATCGATCTTCGGCAAGAGCTGAGCTCGGCAACTTTCCGTAGGAGCGATGGAAATCGCGACATGGTTGTCGCGATGTCGCGATTGCCATCGCTCCTACACACGCACCTACCATCACAACGCGTCGAGATCACCCAGCGCCTGGATCAAGCGGCGCGCGCGTTTGTCGGGCTTCGATGCAGGCGCGCGATAGCCCGCGGTTTCCAGGCGGCGTTTTTCCCGCTCGGCGTTGCGCCGGGCGATGGATTCTTCCGATTCGCTGTAAAGCGTCTGCGCCACTTTGGCGGAACCGCGCTTGCTGCTCAGCGCCAGGATGTCGATTTCAAACAGCTCGTCACCGCGTCGCACGTGCAATCGTTCGCCGATACGCACGCCGCGCGAAGCCTTGACGGCCTGGCCATCGATCTCGACGCGCGAGGCTTCGATCGCCTGCTTGGCCAGCGAGCGCGTCTTGTAAAAGCGCGCCGCCCACAGCCAGAGGTCGAGGCGGACAGGTTCGAGATTGGGCTCGGTATGTTTCATGGCCGGAAAGCAAAACGGCCACCCGATTGCGGGTGGCCGTTTTGTTCGATCCCTGGGGCGACTCAGCTGGCCGAGCGGGCCGCCAGGTCTTCCTTGATGCGGGCTTTCTTGCCTTCCAGATCACGCAGGTAGTACAGCTTGCCGGCGCGAACCTTGCCGCGACGCTTCACCGACACGGAGTCGATGATCGTGCTGTGGGTCTGGAAAACGCGCTCGACGCCGAAGCCGTGCGAGATCTTGCGAACGGTGAAGGCCGAGTTCAGGCCGGCGTTCTTGATCGCGATGACCACGCCTTCATAGGCCTGGACGCGCTCGCGATTGCCTTCCTTGACCTTGACGTTGACGACGACCGTGTCGCCCGGGCCGAAATCCGGAAACTGGCGGGTGATCTGTTCGGCTTCGAATTGCTGGAGGAGCTTGTTCATGGTTGCACCGGTTCTGATCGTTTGATCTGTAGTTCTTGGGACCGTCGCCGATGGTGGTCACGACGGTAAGCCGCGCATTATAAACAGCGAAGCTGCTGATTGGCTAGGGGTTTTCGGCTTTTCTTGCCTGGGCCTGCCATTCCGCCTGGAATTCGGCCAGCAACTCGGCGTCGCGCTTGTCCAGCACCCGCCCCTGCAGCAGGTCCGGGCGGCGCAGCCAGGTCCGTCCCAGACTTTGCTGACGGCGCCAACGGGCGATTTTGGCGTGGTCACCGGACAGCAGCACCGCCGGCACGCCCTCGGTGCCCAGGCTGTCGGAGCGGGTGTAATGCGGGCAATCGAGCAGGCCGTCCTCGAAACTGTCCTGCGCCGCCGACTCGGCATCATTGAGCGCGCCTTCCTGCAGGCGCCCGACCGCATCGATCACCACCGCCGCTGCGAGTTCGCCGCCGGACAGCACGTAATCACCGATCGACAATTCCTCGTCGATTTCGCGCGCGATGAAGCGTTCGTCCAAGCCCTCGTAACGTCCGCAGACGAGGATGAAGCGCGGCATCGCCGCCAGCTCGCGTGCTTTCGCCTGCGTCAGTGGCGCGCCCTGCGGGCTGAGATAAATCACTCGCGCCGGCTCCGGCGCGGCAGCGCGCGCGGCGTTGAGACAGGCGGTCAGCGGCTCGGGCAGCATCACCATGCCGGGACCACCGCCGAACGGCCGGTCATCGACGCGGCGATAATTGTCGAAAGCGTA
>NZ_DATGBO010000105.1:0-3827 GCF_035312645.1 Arenimonas sp. | reverse complement strand
TTCCCGGTCGGCGTGCTGGTGTCGCTGGTCTCAGCGGGGCTGCTGCGCAACCCGCGGTTTTTGCCAGCGCGGCGGGGTTAGGCGCGAAGCAGGAGAAGCGCGGGGCAGGGTGGGGTTTCGTTTGAGCGAAATTTCGCTCTGGACAGCCCCCTGTTCTTCTCATTAAAAATGGCGGAATGATTTTGAGGGATCACTGATGATGAAGTTGCAACGGGCTCTGATGTTGGCTCTGACCGTCTCGCTGTGTGCTTGCTCTGCGACCGAAAACGAGAGTCAACTCAAGGATGCAAAGAAAGCGATTGCGCAGATCGAGATACCGCCGTTGAAATGGTGCGTCCCGGAAAGCAATTTCAAGGACTTTTCAACGCTTGAAATGGGGCGCGCAATTACACGGTGCGGCTCCAGCATTGAGTTTTCGCCTGGCGGAATCGCGCCGATTCGTTCAGGCCAGTTGATCGGCGTAAAACTGATGCTGACCGGCCCGGATCGTGCACGCATGTCGCAATTCTATGGTGATCATCAGCGGCATTTTGCCGTGCTCACGCGAAACGATGTGGTACTGCACCATTCAACAATTGCCGGATCAGAGGCGGAGGACATCAGCA
Organism: Arenimonas sp.; assembly: GCF_035312645.1. Lineage (GTDB taxonomy): Bacteria > Pseudomonadota > Gammaproteobacteria > Xanthomonadales > Xanthomonadaceae > Arenimonas. The sequence continues at coordinate 3,222 of NZ_DATGBO010000105.1, read as the reverse complement.
TTCTGTTTGAAAGCAAGGCTCAAGAGGAGCAGTTCCTGAGGCTGCTATTGCATTGACAGGTGCTGGGAGGGAGGAGCTTGTTGAACTGGTGCAGTCCAGGTAGCTGACAAGGAGAGACGGCCATGAGCATCTGAGTAACGGAGACAGGGAAAATTGATTTTCTCCGTCTCCTTTACCGGATCGATTCATCGAGTCGCGACGGAAGGACCAGGCGCCGCCACGATATTCCGAACTGCATCTGCGACGGCCTTCGGATTCTCGCGGTGGATGTTGTGGCCGGTGGCGAAGTACTGATGGGTGCCGCGCGAGAAACCGGCGAACAGATCCGCATGCTCGCTTTTCCACAGCGCCTTGCCCTGCGCTGTTTCCTCGAACACGAAAGGCTCGGCGGCCACCAGTGTCGAGGTGAGCAAGGCGACCGGCACGTCGGGTTCGGCGCGCGGCGATACGGCCGCCTCACTGTCCAACTCCGTGATCAACAGCTGGTAGTCCTTCGCCAGCGCAGGCGGCAGCATTGCCAGCATCGCCTTGTCGTCGGCCAGCACGCGATCGTGATCGGCGTGCTCGGAATCGCGGCGCTGGCCCATCGTCGCCGGGTCCACGAGCACGAGGCCCTTGAGGCGATCGGGATGGCGGCGTGCGTACTCGGTGGCCAGCAGGCCGCCGTAGGAGTGCCCCACCAACACGATTCTTTCGTTCGGCGCGAGCGCATCGATGACAGCGCCTAGATCCTGCAGGTGCTTTTCGATGGTGTTCGGCGTCCCGTCCGTGCCGGATGTTCCGAGACCGGTGCGCGCATACGCGATGCACCGGCACTCGGCGCCGAGGTCGGCGATGACGGCCTTCCACACACCGGCGCCCTGTCCGAAGCCTGACTCGAACACGACCACCACCGGCCCCTGGCCCTGCTGCTGCACTTGCAGCTTGTAGCCGGGACGGGTCACCGGCACCTCGTCGGCGTGTGCAAATGCGGGAAACATCAATGCGAACAGGAGGGTGATTCCTGCGCCACGAAGAAAGCAGGTCGGCAGTGGGGAGTTGGCCATGGCGGTCAGTGTGTTCCGCAGTTGCAGGGCGCGCCCTGCTGGCAGCCGCAGCTGCAGGTGGATGGCGTGGCTGCGGGCGTCTGGCAGCCGCAGGTGCAGGCGGCGCCAATGCAGGGATTGCAGGTGCAAGATTTGGAGTCGGTGTTCATGGCAGTGGTCCTTGGCTTGGTGCAGACCGGAAGTGGCCTGTGGGGCAAAGTTTGGGCACTGTGCGAGCAACGGTCTTGAACGTAGGGGCTGATCAGAGGACGGACCATGACGAGTACCGATGTTGTCGCCGAGACCCGAAAGCGGGCGCTGGCCGGCGTCGGGCGGGTCATTGTCTGGTCTGGTGGCAGTATTTGGGTCGGGCGCCACGTCGGACAGGTGCCTGAGCACGCCCACCACGCGATACAAGTGTCGCTGGCACTCGAAGGCCGATTCCGCGCGCGGGCGCAATCCTGGCCCGAATCGCGCGCGTGTGCTGGCCTGATCGTGATGCCCGACCAGGCGCATTGCCTTGATGGCTGCGACACCGCGGTCGCCACGCTCTTCATCGAACCCAACTCCATCCCCGGCGCGGCGCTGCGACAGCGATTCGCCGGATGGGATGTAGCCTTGCTGTCGGACGAAGAAGCGGAGGCTTGCGCGGCCGGTCTGCGAAGCGAATACCTGTCTGGCGCGACCGATGCGCGCTTGGTCCAATTCGCACGTGCAGCGATCTGCCGCATCGCCGGCGATCCGCTCACCGCGCCGCGCCCGGACCCGCGAATCACGGCGGCGCTGGAGTGGATGCGCCAACACCTCGCTACGGCCATGCGATTGCAGGACGTCGCCGCGGCGGTGCATCTGTCGCCGGGAAGGTTCCGGCATCTATTCGTGGCCCAGACCGGCACCTCATTTCGCGCCTGGCTGCTCTGGGCGCGCGCCGAACATGCGATCGCGGCCGCGACGTGCGGCATGTCGTGGACGGAGGCATCCCATGCCGCCGGCTTTGCCGATGCAGCGCACTTCACCCGCACCTGCCGGCGCGTGTTCGGCATCGCGCCGACGATGCTCGTCTTCGAGAAGGAATCGTCGTGATGAGGTGACGCGCGCCCGCGTCGCCGCGGCGATCAGGCGCGCGTCGGCGAGCTTCAGCCGCGCCGCGCCGCCTCGACCGCAGCGATATCGATCTTCCCCATTTCCATCATGGCGTTGAATGCGCGTTTGGCGGCGGCCGGATCAGGATCGGTGATCGCCGCCATCAAGGCGCGTGGCGTGATCTGCCACGACAGCCCCCATTTGTCCTTGCACCAACCGCACTGACTTTCCTGGCCGCCGTTGCCGACAATCGCATTCCACAAGCGATCGGTTTCTGCCTGATCGTCGGTCATCACCTGGAACGAGAACGCCTCGCTGTGCTTGAACACAGGCCCGCCGTTCAAGCCCAGGCAGGGAATGCCCATCACGGTGAACTCGACCGTCAAGACACTGCCTTGCTTGCCATCGGGGTAGTCGCCGGGCGCGTGATGGATGGCTTTCACCGCGCTATCGGGGAAGGTCTTGGCGTAGAAAGTTGCCGCGTCCAACGCGGTGCCGTCGTACCAGAGGCAAATCGTGTTCTTGCTGATCATGTGGACTCTCCAAAGCCTGGGCGGATTTTCTTCGAGGGCGCGAAACAGGAGTCAGGGTGGAATTTCTTCCGGGCAAGAATGTACTCTGAAACCGGGTCTCGCCTGGAGTGCCGGTCATGCCTTTGCAACTCTACTTCCACCCGTTCTCCTCGTACTGCCAGAAGGTGCTCATCGCGTTGTACGAGAATGCGATCGAGTTCGAGCCGCGTTCGCTGGATGGCCCGGACAGCCCGGCGATGCGCGAGCTCGGCGAACTTTGGCCGATAAAGCGCTTCCCCGTGCTTGTCGATGGCGAGCGCACGATATTTGAAGCGACCTGCATCATCGAATACCTGGGCGTGCACAGGCCCGGCCCGGTGCGGCTGATTCCCGCGGACGCCGATGCTGCGCTCGATGTGCGCATGCTCGATCGCTTCTTCGACAATTACATCTCGACGCCGCAGCAGAAGATCGTCTTCGACGCGATGCGAACCGCGGAAGATCATGACCCGTTCGGTGTGCAGCGGGCGCGCGATATGCTCGACACCGCCTATGACTGGCTGGAAAAGCGCATGGCGTCGCGCGAATGGGCGACAGATGCG
>NZ_DATGBO010000104.1:0-14547 GCF_035312645.1 Arenimonas sp. | reverse complement strand
TCGAATGCGCGCACGTCGATGCGATGCGTACCGGCGGCGAGATCGGTGGCGAGGACACCGCGCCACAGATGCTCGGATGGCTCTGCCTCGGGCGAGCGATCGAAGCTGCGCAGGGATGGCGAGCTGTCGTCAGCGACGTTTTCTGCGACAAGATTCGGATCCGGCTGCAGCACGCGTTTCATCGCCTGCCAAGCACCGCCATCGATGCGGAATTCGACTCGCGACTGCGCATCGCCCATGTAGTAGTTCGCGTAAACCCCATAAGCCGGATAGGCACCGCGGCGCAGCGTGCGCGGCGCATGCAGGCCGATCTGCCGCGTCTCCGGCGCACGCGCCGGATACCAGCGCAACGCATAATCTTTTTTATCGACAGACAGCATCGCGTAACCGTTCGGCGTGCCATCGGCCATGGTCGCTGCGGGAATGCCATCAGCGTCGGCCACTCCCGACCAATACGCGCCGCAGGCCGCGCCCACATTGAATTCCTGCAATGGCTGCGCGCCGTGCCAGCCCGTCGTCGCATCGTGATAGAAGCGCTTCTGCTTGTGCGAATGCGCGCTCAGCAACAGCACTTTAGGAAAACGCTGCAGCAGCGCAAACAATCGATCGCGATCGGCATGACGGAAGGTCTCCTGCCCGGGCGCGGCATCGAAGAACGGGATGTGCACCGAGATCACCAACAGTCTATCCGTCGCTATCGTCGCCAGGTAATTTTCCAGGAAGGTGAACTGCTCCGCGCGCAGGCCGCCGATGTAGGCCGGCTTCTGTCCCGGCATATAGACCACGTCGTCGAACACGACGAAATTCGCCAGTGGTTCTTCCCACGCATAGGTGTCCGGGCCGAAAGCGGCACGAAAGCTAGACGTCGAATCTTCATCACCCGCCGCATCGAAATCGATATCGTGATTTCCGGGCACATGCAGCCACGGCAACCCGAGACGCGCATCGACGGCCTTGAGCGCCGGATACAACGACAAGTCATCATTGACGATATCGCCCAGGCTCAATCCAAGTCGCGCCGGTGTCTTGCCGACCAGTGGCGCGACGATGTCGCGGGAGTAGAAATCGATATCACGCAACGACTTCGGCTGCGGATCGCCGAACAGCAGCACGTCCAGCGTTTTCGCCGATTTGCCCTCACGCTGCAGCGCAAAATCCTGGCAGGCCGGTACCGCTGCCCTCACGCCGCCGTAGCGAAGTTTCGCCATGTCGTCGATCTGGATATTCCGCCAGGTGTCGGGTAGGCCATCGCTGCGCAACGCCGCCTTGAAACCTGCGGGCTTGATCACGAACGTGCTGCGACCCGATTCCGCCGGCAAGGAATAATTGCCCTGCGCGTCGCTGCGCACGATGTCGCGACCGTTGGAAACACGCATGCCGGGCAAGCCGATATCGCCGGCATCGAAGCGATGATCGCCATTGCGATCCTCGAACACACGCCCGCCGTTGCAGGGTGGTGCCTGCGCGAAAACCGGCGAAGCAAGACCAACGAAAACGACGAACAGGAATAGGCGCATGGGTCCTCCGGCACAGGCTGCGATTATCACCGCGAAGCCGGTTCACGGAAACCTTGCTTCAACGCTGCCGGCTGGCCAGCACCTTGATCGCCTCGGCCAGTGACAGCCCGCGCGCGCGCAGCAGCACCGCGAGGTGATAGATCAGGTCGGCGGATTCGCCAAGCAAGGCGGCATCGTCCTCGATCACACCGGCGAGCGCGGTTTCCACGCCCTCCTCGCCCACTTTCTGGGCGATGCGGCGCACGCCGGCGTCGAACAGGCGCGTCGTGTAACTGCCTTCCGGCCGCTCCCTTTCGCGCTGGGCGATCACGGCATCAAGTTCACCAAGAAACGCAGCCGGTGCGTCGGCGAAGCAACTCGCACGTTCGAGATGGCAGGTATCGCCTTTCGGCATGGCCTGCACAAGCAAGCTGTCGCTGTCGCAGTCGGCCTCGATCGAGATCAGCTGCAGCGTGTGTCCGCTGGTCTCGCCTTTGGCCCACAGACGCTGTCGGCTGCGACTGAAGAAAGTCACTTGCCGCGTTTCCAGCGTGCGCGCCAGGGCATCGGCGTTCATGTAGCCGAGCATCAGCACGCGGCCATTGCCGGCGTCCTGCACGATGGCCGGCAACAGACCCTGCTGCTTTTCCCAATCAAGATCGGAAATTTGTTCAGGCGACATCGCGCACCTCGATCTGTTGTTCGCGCAGGTATTTCTTCAGCATGGGAATCGGCAACGTTCCGCTGTGGAATACGCTGGCCGCGAGCGCAGCATCGACATCCGCCTGGGCGAATACAGCGGCGAAATCCTCTTTCGCGCCGGCGCCGCCAGAGGCGACCAAGGGCACGGCGCAGGCCGCGCGCACGGCGCGCAATTGTTCGATATCGAAACCAGCGCGCGCGCCGTCGGAGCCCATGCAGTTGAGCACGATCTCGCCCGCGCCCAGCGCCACCGCTTCCTGCACCCACGTCAGCGTCGATATCGGCAGGTCGCGCATCTTCGCCGGATCGCCGGTGTACTGCCGCACCCGCCATTCGCCGTCGGCATCACGCAGACTGTCGACGCCGACCACCACGCATTGCACGCCGAACGCCTGCGCCAGTTCACTGATCAAGGCCGGCCGCGCCAGCGCCGGCGAGTTGATCGAAATTTTGTCGGCACCGGCACCGAGCACGGCACGTGCTGTTTCGACGCTGTCGATACCGCCGGCGACGCAGAACGGAATGTCGATGAGCCTGGCGACGCGTTCGATCCAGCGCCGATCAAGCGAGCGTCCTTCCGGGCTCGCGGCGATGTCGTAGAACACCAGCTCGTCGGCGCCTTCATCGCGATAGCGCAGTGCCAGCTCTTCGATCGCGCCCACTACCACGTGATCGCGGAAGCGCACGCCTTTGACGACCCGTCCGTCGCGCACATCAAGACAGGGAATGATGCGCCGGCTCAGCATGCCAATGCCTCCGGCAAGTCGAATTTTCCTTCCAGCAGGGCACGCCCGAGAATCGCCACGCTCGCACCGGCCACTTTCGCTGCGCGGATGTCGTCGAGACTGCGGACGCCGCCCGAGGCCTGCAGTTGCAAATGCGGCCAGCGCTGCGAGATCAGGCGATACAGATCGAGATTGAAGCCGCCGAGCATGCCGTCGCGTTCGATATCGGTGCACAACACATGCCGCAGACCGGCGTCGGCGTAGCGGCCGAGCAGGCCGATCAATGTCTGATCCGATTTCTCAGTCCAGCCGGCGACGGGCAACTGCCACTCGCCATCGGCATCCTGACGCGCATCGAGTGCGATGACGACGCGCTCGCTGCCGTAGTCATGCAGCCATGCAATGACACGTTCGGGTTCGCGCACGGCGAGCGTCCCGATCACCACGCGCGTCGCGCCGCCCGCGAGCACGGCCTCGATATCAGCGGCGCTGCGAATGCCGCCGCCAGTCTGTATCTGCAGGCAGCCGCACAACTGCGCCAGCAAAGGCAGCAAGGTATAACCGCCTGCTTTCGCGGCATCGAGATCGACCAGGTGCAACCAGCGTGATCCGGCAGCGGCGTATTTCCGCGCAAGATCGGCGGGCGAATCGTCGTAGCGCGTTTCCTGCGCATAGTCGCCCTGACGCAGCCGCACGACGCGCGACTGCCGCACATCGATCGCCGGAATGGCAGTGAAGTCCTTGCTCATAGCGAAAGAAAATTCTGCAACAGGCGCGCGCCAGCGGTACCGGAGCGCTCTGGATGGAATTGCGCGCCCATCACCCGGCCATCAGCGATAACGGCACTGAAGTCCGCGCCATGATTTGTCGCCACGATCGTGTGCGTCGATATCGGCACCGCGTAGCTGTGAACGAAATAAACCCATTCCTCCTCCAGACCATCGACGAGCGGATGAGCGCGCAGGGATCGCAAGCGATTCCAGCCCATATGCGGCACGCGGATACCAGGTTTGTCCTGCAGACGACGCAGACGGCCAGGCAACAAACCCAGGCATTCGCAGTCGCCCTCTTCCGAACTCTCGAACAGCAGTTGCATGCCGACACAAATGCCCAGCAAGGGTTGCGTCAAGGTCGGAATCAATCGATCCAGGCCATTGCCGCGCAGCGTCGCCATCGCCGCAGCAGCGGCACCGACGCCGGGAAGGATCACGTGGCTGGCCGCGCGAATTTCCTTTTCGTCGGCACTCACCGGAGCATCGACGCCCAGGCGCGCAAATGCCGCCTGCACGCTGCCGAGATTGGCGCCGCCGGAATCGAGCAGGACCAATCGCGGCTTCACAGCACGCCCTTGGTGCTGGGCAACTCGCTACCTTCGCGCCGGATCGCCTGGCGCAGCGCACGCGCAACCACTTTGAAGCAGGCCTCGACCATGTGGTGCGCGTTTTCGCCGCGCACGGTCAGATGCAGATTCAGGCCCGCGTTCTCGCAGAGCGAGCGGAAGAAATGCGGCACCAGCTCCGTGGGCAGATCGCCGACGCTTTCGCGCGGAAACTTCCCGTCGAACACGAAATATGGCCGCCCGGAAAAATCGAGTGTGGCGCTGGCCTGGGTTTCGTCCATCGGAAGAGTGAATCCAGACTTGCACTGCTGCCCCGGTTCTTGCGATGCAGCTTCGGCTGGCGAAAACCCGTACCGTCCGATCCCACGCTTGTTCCCCAATGCCTGCTTGAGTGCCGAACCAACCGCCAGCCCGCAATCCTCGACCGTGTGATGCTCGTCGATGTGCAGATCGCCGGCGCAACGCAGCTGTAGGGAAAAACCGCCATGCTTGCCGAGTTGTTCCAGCATGTGATCGAAGAAATCCAGGCCGCTGGCGATCACCGGGTCCGCGCTGCGATCGAGATCGATCGCGACTTCGATGCGGGTCTCCTTGGTATTCCGCTCGACCCGCGCTGTCCGCGGCGCATCCGCGAGCTGATGCGCAATTTCAGCCCAGCCGTAGGCCCCGCTGCCGAAACGGAATCCGCGCACACCGAGGTTTGCCGCGAACTGCATATCGGTTTCGCGATCGCCGACCATCGCGCTCGCATCGAGATCGATATCGCGGTCACGCAGATAGCGCATGACCATGCCGATGCCGGGTTTGCGGTTGGGCGAGTTGTCGGCGGGAAAGTGTTCGTCGATGCAGACCTCGCGAAAGGCGACTCCCTGCGAAGCCAGCACTTGCAGCAACAGCTCGTGCGGGCCGATGAACTGCTCGCGCGGAAAGCTCGCGGTACCCAGACCGTCCTGATTGCTGACCATCACAAACTCGAAACCCGCATCGCGCAATTTCAACAGGGCCGGGATGACGCCTTCGACGAGGCGGAACTTCTCGAAGCTGTCGATCTGGAAATCCGCGGGCTCCTCGATCAATACGCCATCGCGATCAATGAACAGGATTTTCTTCATGCCACTTTTCCCATCGCTTCCGCACCCAGAGCATTGATCAAGGCATCGTTCTCTTCCGGGCTGCCGATTGATATGCGCAGCGCATCCGCGAGCGCGGGATTGGCGCGCATGTCGCGAACCACGACACCGGCCGCGAGCAGGCGCGCGAAGATGGCGTCGGCATCGGAAAAACGCACGAGCAGGTAATTTCCCACCGAGTCGTAGCAGCGGATAAGGCCAGGCATCGATCTGATCGCTGCGGCAACGCGGTCGCGCTCCACCAGCGAGGTCCGCAATCGCTTTCCTGCGATTGCGACCGCTTCCGGCGCCAGCGCCGCCAAGGCCAGCGCCGCTGAAGGCGCAGGCACCGGATACGGTGCTGCGATATTGCGCAGTACTGCGATCAGCGCCGGTGCCGCGATGACGCTGCCAACGCGCGCTCCCGCCAACGCATAGGCTTTCGACAAGGTGCGCAGAACCACCAGGTTGTCGAATTCATCGAGCAGCGACGATGCACTGTCAACCGACGAAAATTCGCCGTAGGCCTCGTCGATCACCAGCACCGCGCGGCCGCGCATCGCTGTGGCGAGCTCGCGAATTTCCGCGATTGACAGGGCCTGTCCGGTGGGATTGGCCGGCGAACAAAGAAAAACCAGCTTGACCGGCTGCTGCGCGAGCAGCACGAGCATCGCCGCGACATCCAGCGACCAAGCGCGGTCGCCATCGCGCAGCGGCACTTCGAACAACAGCGCGCCCTGCACGCGCGCGCAGACCGCATACATGCCGAAACTCGGCGGTGCGATCAGCACACCATCGCGGCCGGCACGACAGAACGCGCGCACCAGCAGATCAATACCCTCGTCGCTGCCGCGGGTGATCATCAGGCGATCTTCGGCAACGCCATAGAGTTCCGCCAGACGCGCGCGCAATGCCGGCGGCTGTGGTTCGGGATAGCGATTCAAGGACAGTCCGCTATCGGCAGGCGAGGACCACGGCGATTCGTTGGCGTTGAGCCAGACGTTTCCGATCAACTGCGCGCGGCGCGCGGAGGCGTAGCCGGCAAAATCGCGCAGGTCCTCGCGCACAAGAGCGAGCACGCCACTCATGCCTGCTCTCCGAGCCGGCGCAACACCGCCTGCGCGTGCGCTTCCAGCCCTTCCGCGCGCGCCAGCGTGATCGCACACGGCCCGATCGTTGCAAGCCCGAGGCGGCTGACTTCCTGAAAGCTGATGCTGGTCTGGAAACTGGCCACGCTCACGCCTGAGTACGCGCGCGCGGCACCGTTGGTCGGCAGCACGTGATTGGTGCCCGAGCAGTAATCGCCCAGCGATTCCGGCGCGTAGTCGCCGAGGAATACCGAACCTGCCGCGAGCACCTGCGGCAGCCAATCACGCGGCGTGCGCAAGGCGAGGATCAGGTGTTCCGGTGCATAGCGGTTGCTGATGTCGAACGCCGTCGCCAGCGCATCGACGACGATCAAGCGCGCGTGTTCCAGCGCCTGCCTGGCGATTTCCGCGCGCGGCAGTGTCGCCAGCTGCGTCGCCAATTCGCCCTGCACTGAGGCGATCAGCGCGGGCGCATCGGTAAGCAGCATGACCTGCGAATCCGGGCCGTGCTCGGCCTGCGACAGCAGATCCGCCGCGACATGCGCGGGCGGTGCGCCGGCATCGGCGATCACCAGCACTTCCGAAGGCCCTGCCGGCATGTCGATCGCCGGGCCGCCCGACATCGTCGACACCTGCTGTTTGGCGAGCGTGACGAAGGCATTTCCCGGCCCGAATATCTTGTCGCAGGCCGGAATGCTTTCGCTACCGAAGGCCATAGCCGCGATCGCCTGCGCGCCACCGCATTTGTAGACGCGGCGAATCCCGCAAAGACGCGCGGCGACCAGCACGACCGGATCGGCACCGCCATCGCTGCGCGGCGGCGTGCACAACACCACATCCGCGCATCCGGCGAGTCGCGCGGGGACACCGAGCATCAACGCGGTGGAAGGCAGCGGCGCGGAACCGGCTGGCACGTATAGACCGACGCGACCAATGCCGCGCAGGACACGACCGCAGCGCACGCCCGTCGCGGTATCGATTTCGAAATCACTGGCCATGCCGGCGCGATGCCAGGCCTGCAGGCGATCGCGCGCTTCGATCATCGCTGCCTTCAAGGTCTCCGGCACGCGGGCTTCGGCAGCGGAAAATTCCTCTTCCTCCACCAGAAACGCGGCAAGCTCCACGCCGTCGTAGCGACGCGTCAATGCCCGCAGCGCGCTGTCGCCGTCGGCACGCACCTGCGCAATGATGCGCGCGACCGCTTCGTCGATTTCCACCTGCACCGCCTGCAGCGGTCGCCGCAGGATCGCGGCCCGCGCTGCATCGTCGAGTTCCGACCAGTTCGCCGTCTTCATGCCAGCATCTGCTCCACCGGCAGCACCAGCAATCCCGAGGCGCCGGCGCGTTTCATGTCCTCGAGCCGCTGCCAGGTCATCGCGCTGCGGCACAAGGCCTGCATGGACACGTCCTCGCTGCGACCTTCGATCGGCATCATCGTCGGCGGCTCGGCGTCGGGCAGCAGTTTCATGATTTCCGGCAGCGCGCTGCGCTTGGCCTGGAACAGCAACAGCTTGCTCGCCTTGACGCTGAGCACGCCGTCGAGACGGCGCAGCAGCATCGCGGCAAGATCGGCGCGCTCGTCGGTGAAAGGTATTGCCGGGCCGGCGAGCACCGCCTCGCTCTCCAGGATCACCGCCACTTCCTTGAGCTGGTTCGCGACCAGCGTCGCGCCTGACGACACCAGATCGCAGATCGATTCGGCCTTGCCCAGGCGCGGTGCGATTTCCACCGAACCCGACAACACCACCGCCTCCGCGGCGATGTCCTGCGCGCGCAACCAGCGCGTGAGCAGGCTGGGATAACTCGTGGCGATGCGTGTGCCCGCGAGGCGCGCGTTGCCGCTCCATTCCCATTCGTTGGGCACGGCCACTGAAAGACGGCAACGACCGAAACCCAGCGGCCGGATCACGGTGAAGGCCTCCACGAGTCCGGATGCTTCGCGTTCGGCGGCCTGCTCTTCCAGCACGTTCTGGCCAACCACGCCGAGATCGCAGACGCCCTCGGCAATCAGGCCGGGGATGTCGTCGTCGCGCACCAGCAACAGATCGATGGGCAGGGAATCGCCGTAGCAAAAAAGCCGGTCGCGGCTTTCCCGGAAACTCAATCCGGCCCGCGCCAGCAGATCGCGGGCGGGGTCGGATAAGCGTCCGGATTTCTGGATGGCGATGCGCAGTCGGTCGTGCGTCCGCATGACGCGGTGTCCTTGTCGGTGCGTGGATCAGTGCGAAGAAGAGTCGGGGCCGCCGAGCACGCGCGCGGCGGCGATGCGATAGCCGCCGGCGCCGTGACCGAGGCAGCGGGCGATGCGACCGATGGTGGTGACGCTGACGCCAGTGCGGTCGTGGATGTCGCGATACGGCACCTGCTCGATCAACAGCGGCACGACCCGCCAGCGATCGGCGATCGCCTCGAGCTCGGCTGGCGTGCACAGGTCTTCGAGAAAAGCATGCAATTCGCCAGCGGTGCGCAGGCTGAGCATGGCCTCGAGCAGCTTGTGCAGGGCCACCTCACCGCCCTCGGCAGCGGCGGTTTTGGCAACGCGGGGGCGGGTATCTTTCTTCTTCATCGTTCCAATGTAACAGCGCATTAATACATTGGCAACCCCAAATCCCGTTGACTGGGAAAAATCCGGCCCGAGGCATCGATAGCCAATGACGGTTCTCCTCGCTAAGGTGTGATCCGGGGGAACCAACGCGTGCCTGGAGTCGGGATCGTCAGATTTGCCTGCATCGCCTTGCTCGGGCTCCTCGGCCTGATTGGAGCCGTGCGCGCGGAAGTGCCCCGCGCTGAACTCAAGGCCGGCCTCAGCGAGATGCAGCTCTCGCCTTACGTCGGCTACCGCGTCGATGCCGATGCCCGCGCCGATGCCACCAGCATGTTCCAGCTCGCCGACCAGGGCAGCTTCAAGCCTCTGCCCAGCGGAAACGCCACCTTCGGTTTCAGCCAGGGCGCGTACTGGTTTCATTCGCGGCTGTTCAATGCCAGCAATGTCGAACAACGCTGGTTGCTGGTGCTGCAATACCCGCTGCTCGACAACGTCGATGTCTACCTGCGCTATCCCGACGGCCATGTCGACCACTTCGCTTCCGGCGACATGCTGCCTTTCTCGGCGCGCGCGATCCGCTACCGGCAACCGAATTTCTGGGTCGACCTGCCGCAACGTACCGAAGTGGAATTGTTGGTGCGCGCGCAGAGCAAAAGTTCGATGCAGGCGCCGCTGGCGGTCTACACGTTCAGCGCCTTCGCCGAGATGGAACGCGACGCGCAGATGGGCATCGGCCTGTACGACGGCATCCTGTTCGCGCTGTTTTTCTACAACCTGATCCTGTGGATCTCACTGCGCGACAGCAGCCATTTCTGGTACATGTGCCACCTCGCCGGTTTCGGCCTGGTGCTGTTCTGTCTCAACGGCCTGGCCTTCGAATACCTGTGGCCGAATTCGCCCAAGCTCGCCAACCTCGCCATCCCGCTGTCGATGTGTTTTTCGCAGATGGCGATGCACCAGTTCGCCCGCGTGTTTCTGGATCTGAAATCGCGCTGGCCGCTGGGTGACCGGATATCGCTGGGCTTCATAATTTTTTACGCGCTGGTCGGCTTTGCCGCACCCTGGGTCGACTACCGTATCTCGGTGAAGCTGGGCACCTACGGCGTCTTCCCCGGTGTCATCGCCGTGCTTTATCAGGCCTTCCACGCGATCCGCAACGGCTATCGCCCGGCACGCCTGTTCCTGATCGCCTGGGCGATGCTGCTGCTGGGCACGGCGATGTACGCGTCGGTATCGTTTGGATTGATGAGCAAGAATTTCATCACCGAATACGGCATCCAGATCGGTTCGGCGATGGAGATGATCCTGCTCTCGTTCGCCCTCGCGTATCGCTACGCGAATCTGCGCAGCGAAAACGAACGCATCGTCCGCGACGCCAACGAGCAGCTCGAACGCAATGTCTCGCGGCGCACGGCGGAGCTGAGCTCGGCGCTGGAACAACTCGCCGATGCCAATTCACGCCTGCGCGAATCCAATCGCCGCGACGTGCTGACCGGCGTGTTCAACCGCCGGCATTTCCGCGAAGTGTTCGAACACATGCTGCACCAGGCTGCCGAAACCCGGCAGCCGCTGGGCGTGCTGCTGATCGACCTGGATCATTTCAAGAAGGTCAACGATACCCACGGCCATCTCGCCGGCGACGAATGCCTGCGCGTGCTCGCCAGCAAGCTCAACGAAGAAGTCGCCAGCGACCATGCCGTGCTGGCGCGTTTCGGCGGCGAGGAATTCGTGATGGTGCTGCCGGCGGCACCCGCGAACCGCGTGCAGGAAATCGCCGAGCGCGTGCGCCGGCGCATCAGCTCCGAGCCGGTACGCTACGACGGCAAGGACATCTACATCACCGCCAGCATCGGCACCTTCAGCATCCCGCTGGGTTTCAGCTTCAATCCCGACGACGCCCTGCACCAGGCCGACGACGCCCTGTATGTCGCCAAGAACAACGGCCGCAACCGCGTGCACGCAGCTGCAGCGAAGGGTTGATCCGTAGGAGCCAGCTTGCTGGCGACAACACCTCGATATCTTCTGGCGCATGGTCGCCAGCAAGCTGGCTCCTACGAATGCGCGTATTGGAAATCGGTTATTCAGCAGCGCGGGCGGCGCTCAGCAATTCGCCTTGTTCGACCAATTCCACCGCGCGCTGCACATCGCCATCCATTGCACGATCGCTGGCCATGAACGGGATGTCCTTGCGCAGGCGGACCAATGCTGCCGCCACCGCAGTCGCCGGATGGTATTCCGTCGCCTCGGCCAATTCCCGGCGCAGGCTTTCCACTTCTGCCAGCAACACGCTGCGATCGGCACTGCCGGGCAGCGCCGCGCCCTGCACTTTCGCCGCCAGCATTTCGGCATCGCCGACGCGGGCGAGTTCACGCGCGGCGTTGATCATGTCGCGGCGGTAATCCAAAGCCTGCGCTGCGGTGTAGATTTCCAGCGCCAGCACACGCGACAGGTCGCTGACCATGTCGAGCACATGCCGCGCTTCGTTGGCGCCCATCGAGACGTGGTCCTCGGCATTGGCGCTGGTCGGGATCGAATAAACCGAGGCCGGGTGCGCGCGGCTGCACAAATCATTGACGATCGCCGCCGCGGTGTACTGCACGATCATGAATCCGCTTTCGGTGCCGTCCTCGTTGCCGATCAGGAACGGCGGCAGGCCGTCGTTGGTCGCCGGATCGACGAGCTTGTTGAGGCGACGTTCCGAAATCGAGGCCAACACCGGAATCGCGGCTTTCAGATAGCTCATCGCCAACGCCAGCGGCATGCCGTGGAAATGACCGGCGGAGACGACCTGGTCCTCGATGAAGCGTGCATCCGTCATGTCCGGGAACAGCAGTGGATTGTCGGTGACCGAATTCAGTTCGACATCGAGCACGCGCTGCGCCTGTGCCAGCGCGTCGCGCACGGCACCGTGCACCTGCGGCACGCAGCGCAGCGAATAGCTGTCCTGCGGCTGGTGCTTCTTGCCGCCGCGGAACGGCTTGAAGCGCTGATAGAAACGCTCGCGGCCATGGCGCTGCGACAACGGCACCCAGTCCCATCCGATATCGAAGGCGAGCGCCTGCTGCTCTGGCGCAACCCAGCTGTCGGGCTGCCAGGAACGGAAACGTGGCACGAGGTGATAGGGAATGTCGGCGAGCGTCGAACCCGCGAGCAACTGCCGCAGATGCGCGGCTGCGGCCACCTGGCCCGGATGCGGACGCAGCGCGTGCACGTGTTCGTCGAATGCGCGCAGGCGGCCGGCGAAGGCATCGATGGTCATCGCTGCGGCGAGGTCGGCGGTGTCGCACAATTCCTCGAGCTTGTTCACCGCCAGCACGCCGGTCGCGAGCATCTGCGCGGTGCCGTTGTTGAGCGCCAGGCCCTCCTTGTGCGACAGCGTGATCGGCGCGAGGCCGGCGCGCTTGAGCGCTTCCGCGCCCGGCATGCGCTCGCCCTTGTAGAACGCTTCACCGCCACCGAGCAGCACGATCGCCAGATGCGACAACGGTGCGAGATCGCCGCTGGCGCCGACCGAACCTTTCTGCGGCACCACCGGCACGACGCCGGCGTTGAGCATCGCCGCCTGCGCCTGCAGCGTGCTGACGCGAATGCCGGAGTGCCCGCGCATCAGCGTGTTGATGCGGATCACCAGCATCGCGCGCACCACGTCCGCCGCGAACGGTTCGCCGACGCAGACCGCGTGGGTGATGATCAGGTTGCGCTGCAATTCGTCGAGCAGGGTTTCCTCGTTCTTTTTCCCGCCTGGCAGGCTGTCGCGCATGCGACGCGCGCCGAGCAGCTTGTCGGCATTGCTGCCGAAACCGGTGGAAACACCGTAGATCGGTTCCTGCAGGCGCACTTGTTCGGCGAGGAAATCGGCAGCACGCTGCACTTTCTTCAACTGCGCGGCATCGAGTTCGACCGAAGCCCCGTAAGCCACCGCAACCACTTGTTCGCGGGTCAACGAATTTCCGTCCAGGCGTATCGCTTTCATGTCAGCGTCCCTGCAGCGCACGCTGCTGTTCGATTTCAACCTTCAACGCCGCCACCAGTTCCGGGCGGGCCACTTCGAATTGTTCCTGCCGGCGCAGATCCTTGACCGTGACCACACCACGCGCGGCCTCGTCTTCGCCGAACAACACCATGAAACGGATGCCGGCGCGATCGGCGTACTGGAATTGCTTGGCGATCTTCTTCGCCTCCAACTGCACTTCAGTGTGGATGCCGCCGGCGCGCAGCAGGCGGGCGATTTCCAGCGATTCCGGCAGGCGGGCATCGTCCATCAGACCGACCAGCACTTCCACCGAGCTGTCGGCGGCCGACAGGATGCCGGCCTCGCGCAACTGCCAGAACAGGCGCGTGGCGCCGATGGAAATGCCGACGCCGGGCAGTTTCGATCTGGTATAGCTGCTGGCGAGGTTTTCGTAGCGGCCACCGGAACAGATCGAGCCGATCTGCGGGAAATCATCGAGGATGGTCTCGTAGACGGTGCCGGTGTAATAGTCGAGACCGCGGGCAATCGAGAAATTGATCGCGTAATTTTTCTCCGGTACGCCGTAACTGCGCAGCAGTTCGATGACGTCGCGCAATTCGCCGATGCCCTGGTTGAGCATGTCGGTCCCCTGCCCCAGCGCCGCCAGTTTGGCCAGCGCATCGGCGTGCGAGGTCGAGCGCACCTGCACGAAGTCGAGGATCTTGCCGGCGACCTCCGCCGACAACGCGAACGCCTCACCCATCAGCGTCTCGCGCACCGCCTCCGGCCCGCGCTTGTCGATCTTGTCGACTTCGCGCAGCACCAGCATCTGCCGTTCGCCATCGGCGATGCCCAGGCCTTCAAAGAAACCACGCAGCAGCTTGCGGTTGTTGAGCTGGACGGTGAACGGGCCAATGCCGAGCTCGGAAAACACCGCGTGGATTACCGCCGGCATCTCGGCGTCGTAGCGCACCGACAGCGCGTCCTTGCCGATCACATCGATGTCGCATTGATAGAACTCGCGGAAGCGGCCGCGCTGGGCGCGTTCGCCGCGATATACGCGCTGGATCTGGTAGCGACGGAACGGAAACGCGAGGTCGTGTTCGTGTTCGGCGACGTAGCGCGCCAGCGGCACCGTGAGATCGAAACGCAGCGCCAGCTCCGGCATGCCGCCCTTGTTTTCCTCGGCATTGTTCAACGCGCCGGTCGACTGCACGAAATAAACCTGGCGCTCGGTCTCGCCACCGGTCTTGGTCAGCAACACTTCCGACAATTCGAACACCGGCGTTTCCACCGGGAGAAAACCGAAGCGTTCGTAGTTGCGGCGGATCACATCGAGCATGCGCTGGAAGGCGATCTGGTCGCGCGGCAGCAATTCCATGACGCCGGGCGGGGTGCGGGGTTTGATCACGGCGCAAAACTCCTGGAAATCGCAAGGGCGCAGGCGAGCGCGCGGCAGGTCCGAATGACCGCCCGGCCGGATGCAGGGGCTGGGTGTGGCCGGCCGCGGGCGAGCGCGGCGGACAAACCTGAGGCGGGCATTTTAGCTGCCAACAGCGCATGCCGCGGCAGGGGTCGATCAGGCTTGCCT
>NZ_DATGBO010000103.1:0-77452 GCF_035312645.1 Arenimonas sp. | reverse complement strand
ATGGAAGTGTCGAGCACGTTCATGAAGGTGGCGAGCGACAGCACCAGCGTGCCGAGCACGAGGGCGGTGCCCTTGAGTGGCGGCAGTTCGGCTGTCGCTGCCGGTGGTGGAGCCGGTGCCGCCCCGGCCGCTTCCATGGTCTGGTTGGCCATGATCGGCTCGCGTCAGTGCGAGGAAGCTTTCGCGACGACTGCCGCGCCGAGATTGTCGGCGATGATGCGCTGGACGATCGCATCGGCCTGGGCATCGACCGCGGAAATCAACACCGGCGCGTCCGACGCTGCAGCTGTGGTTTCGGTGACGGGCTTGCCGGCCTGATCGCCGACGTCGACCTCGACCTGCATCGACAGGCCGACGCGCAGCGGGTGCTCACGCAACTGCGCTGGATCGAGCGCGATGCGCACAGGCACGCGCTGCACGACCTTGATCCAGTTGCCGGTGGCGTTCTGCGCGGGAATCAGCGCGAACGCCGCACCGGTGCCGGCGCCGAGACCGGCGATGCGGCCGCGATAGGCCACGTCCTTGCCATAGACATCCGCAGTCAACGCGACCGGCTGACCGATGCGCATCTTGCGTAGTTGCACTTCCTTGAAATTGGCGTCGACCCACACTTGGTCCAACGGCACGATCGCCATCATGTTTGCGCCCGGCTGCACGCGCTGGCCGAGCTGCACGCTGCGTTTGGCGACGTAGCCGCCGACAGGCGCGAGCAATTGCGTGCGCTGCAGGGCAAGCATCGCCTCGTGCACTTTCGCCGCCGCGGCCTTGATCTTCGGATGCTCATTGATCGCCACGCCGCGGGTGATCGAACGTGTCGCCTGCAGTTGTTCGCGCGAACCATCGACGGCGGCGAGAGCCGCATGTTGCGCACTTTGCGCGGCGGTGACGGTGGCGAGCGAATGCGCGAGGTCTTCCTTCGAAATCACGCCTTTCATCGCCAGGTCCTGGCGCCGCCGCAGGTCCTGTTGCACGCGCAGCAGATCGGCAGCGCTGCGCGCGGCATCGGCTTGGCGAAACGCGAGATCGGCCTGCATCGCGGCGTCGTTGCCGTAGATCTGCCGGACTTCACGCACGGTCTGGGCGAGTGCAGCTTCGGCTTCCTCGAGCGCTACGCGGGCATCGGCGGGATCGAGTTCGACCAGCGTCTGTCCGGCCTTCACCTGATCGGTATCCTGCACTTTCACCTGCACGACTGTGCCGGCGAGTTGCGGCGTGATCTGCACGATATTGCCCTGTACGTAGGCGTCGTCGGTGCTTTCGTAGTGGCTCAGGTAAAGGAACCAGTAGATCGCGTAGACGATCGCCACGACGATCACGATCACCGCGATGATGGTCAGTGCGCGCTGGCGTTTCGGGTTGGTCGCAGTTGCGGGAACGCTCATGTTTCGTTTCCTGGGCAGGATTTCTTCGTCTCGGCGCTGGCGTTGCAGCCATTGACGAGCATGCGGCGCAGCAGGCTTTTGAGTTGCGCGAATTCTTCTGGGCTGAAGTCGCTGAGATGCTCGTTGAGCACCTGCGACAGGCAGTAAGGGATGCGTTCGGTGATCTGCTCGCCGGCTTCGGTGAGGTCCAGATGCATCACGCGGCGGTCTTCGTCGCTGCGTCGGCGTTCAAGCAGGCCTTTGGCCTCAAGGCGGTCGACCATGCGCGTGACTGCGCCGGTATCGGTATCGGATTCGCGCGCGATGCTCGCGGCGGTGTCGGCGATGCCGTGCTTGATCATCAGCAGCGGTTTCCACTGCATTGCAGTCAGGTCGTAGGCCTGCATGCGCGCATCGATCCGGCGATCGAAGGAAATAAGC
Source organism: Arenimonas sp. (assembly GCF_035312645.1). Classification (GTDB taxonomy): domain Bacteria; phylum Pseudomonadota; class Gammaproteobacteria; order Xanthomonadales; family Xanthomonadaceae; genus Arenimonas. Next base: position 75,650 of record NZ_DATGBO010000103.1, on the reverse strand, counting down.
ACTTTGCGGATCAGGTAGCCGACCGACTCCTGGATCGCATAACGGTCGCCGCGATAGAAGCCTTCGTTGGGGACGACGGGTTCCGGAGCAGGCGAGGGTGAGGGCGGGCGAGGCACCGGCGGAGATTAGCTGCATAGGCAGCTAACTGCAATGGAGCTGGCTGGGAAAGTGATTCGCAGATCACGTGTGCTGGCCGACGCCGAGGCCCATCATTACCACGAGAATGAGTGAAAGAACCAGGCTTAAAATTAGTTAAATCAAATAGTTATTAAAACTATTGCATAAAAAACACGAAACTCATTCAGCAAATTTTCGTGGCAACGAAACGCTGCCGGCCCGGTTTGCGAATCAATCGCCGAGCCGCTTCAGCGGGGAAGGCTGCCTCTCAACGCGACACGTCCTGCGAAAGATCGATGCTCTCGATCTTCTCGCCCAGCCACCAGACCGCGGCCAGCAGTTCGATCACCAGTACGAGGCCTGCGACCAGCGCCGTGAGCAGCAGCGTGACGGTCAGGTTGGCCAGCCAGTGCCCGAGCAGGAACGCGAGAATGCCCAGCAGCGCGGCCGGGACCAGAACCAGCGCGAGGATCAGCATGTAGGCGCCGAGGGCGAGCAATCGCTGCCCCATGATCTCGATTCCGCCACCGCCGGAGCTCGGCGCCTCGCTCCAGGCTGGGAAATACAACATGCCCGCGAACGGCAGGCAGAGCATCAACCCGCACAGCGGCGGCGCGATGAAAGCGATGCCGATCGCGCCGACTCCGACATTGATTCCGGTAAGCAGAGGGTCGCTACTGCCGATGCCAAAGCCCAGCGCGACGATCAGCAGCAACAGCCATTGCCCGAAAATCATCAGTGTCATCGGCGACAGCAATTCGCCGATGACGATCTGCCAGCCGCGCAAGGGGCAGGCCTTGATGATGTCGAGCTGCGGCAGCACCTGACGCAAACCGCGCTGCATGAACATCGGTCCGGCAAAAATCAGCCAGCCGCCGAGACCCAGCGAAACGCCGCCGATGATGCGCAGTACGGGCAACCGTTCCGGATCCGCAGCGATCCAGAAACTGCCGGCAACCACCACCGCACAGGCGATCAACCAGGTGCGAAGGCGATACCAAGGGCCCGAGGCGATCAGGCCCTTCCATAGAAAAGCCAGCGGTATGAAACCGCGTGCGGCGAGTGGAAACGGTTCTGTCCTAGGCTTGAGTGGCGTGCTGCTGCGCAATTTCCCCGAACGCCGCGCGCTGACGTGCTCGGCACGGCGGCGGGCGACGTCGATCGATGCCTCCTCGAACGAAACATCCGAATGCACGACCCAGAAATAATGCGCGACCAGGATCAACAACGCGGGCAGGGCGGCCCGGAGAAATTCCCGGGCATCGTTCGCGAACAACGGCGCCGCGACCAGCTTGAACGGGGCGAGGATCCAGGCCAGCGGCACGCTCGCGAGAACGCCACCGGCGTAGTTGAGTATGGTCTTGAAGTTGGCGAAGTCGTTTTCGGTGGGCAAGGGCACCGTGCGTCGCAGTGACCACCAGCACAGACCGGCGAGTACAGCGGTGATGCCGAGGACCGCGATGCGTCGACGCAGCACATTGACGCCGAATTCCAGCAGGCGTTCGCGCGTGAACGAGGCGGCGATCATGTGCAGGCTGAGTGTCGAGAAAAGCAGCCACCAGCCAGCCGCGTGCAGCAGCGGATTGCCGCCGAGAAAACTAGCGCGCCGCGAAATCAGGGTAAAGAAGAACGAGGTGAGGAGGATGCCGAATTGCGAGCCCAGCAGCTTCAGATGCACCAGCATCCGTCGCGTGACAGGCGCTGGAAACAGGAAGGCGACTTCCGGTTCGCTGAATTGCAATGCCGCGCGGGCGCTGGGGACGATCCAGGTCAGCAACACGATGATGGCGAGAATCAGCGCGCCGATCGACGTCAGATACGGCGTCAGATACGGCGTCAGTTCCGCGGGCAGGGCAGGTATCGCATTGTTGCCGTGGTCGCCGAAAACGTGCCGGAGAAAGAAGAAGTAGAAATACGCTGCGCCGGCGAGTGCGCCGAACAGGTATTTCGGCTGGCGCAGGCGCTTGATCCGCTGCGCGAAGAAGCCGCGCAGGCTCGTCGCCTTCAGATAAAGATAGGCGTGGGCAATTTCCGTGGATCGGCTCATCGCTGCGTCGCGCTTTCCGTATCGCCGGTGGCGCGGAAGAACACGTCCTCGAGGCTCAGTTCGGAACCATCGGAGAAGCGCGAATGCACTTCGGCCACGCTGCCATCGGCCACCTTTTCGCCATTCTTGAGGATCAGCAGGTGTGTGCAGACTTCCTCAAGCAGGCTGAGCAGATGCGAGCTCAGGATGAGTGCGACGCCATCGCGTGCCAGGCCGCGCATCACTTCCTTCATGCGCCGGATGCCGCCGGGATCGAGGCCGGTCAGAGGTTCGTCGAAGATCACGACCTTGGGCTGGTGCAGCAGGCCGCAGGCGATCGCCAGTTTCTGTTTCATGCCGCGCGAAAGTTCGCCAGGCAGCAGTTGTTTCTTGTCGGACATTTCCAGGTTGGCGAGGATGCGCTCGCCGCGTTCGGCCCAATCGCTCACACCGTACAGGCGCGCCATGAAATTGAGGTGCTGCCAGACGGTGAGATAGTCGAACAGCCGCGGCTCGTCGGGCACGAATGCCATCTGGCCTTTCGCGCCGATCGGATCTTCGACGATATCGATGCCGCACAGCTTCACGGTCCCCGTTGTCGCCGGAATGATGCCGGTCGCACAACGCAGCGTCGTCGTCTTGCCCGCGCCGTTCGGACCAACCAGCCCCATCACTTCGCCGGGACGCACGGAGAACGAAAGATCGTGCACGGCGGTGAACTCGCCGTAACGTTTGCTGAGATGACTGACTTCGATCATGGCTTGGCCGCGGGTAGGTGATGACGGGGGAAGGCGAGGGTGGAGCATATCGATATCGGGGCGGGCGGCACAGTGACGAGTGTCATCGCGGCAACCCTGCCGAAACGCCGATGAAATTGTGTTACAGCACGATCGGCCGATACCATTTCCCAGTAGCCGGCAGTCGATATCTCGTCATGCGTGGCAGTCGATGCTCGCCGATCTCGCGTCGGCGCAGCGCAGAAATTCCGCATTACGGATCGAGGTGATTGGTGGGACACGACCACGACCATGGCCTGGGCAATGTCCAGCACGAGCAGCCGCTTTGGTGGGCACTGGCGCTCACCGGCGGTTTTTTGATTGCGGAACTGATCGGCGCCTGGCTCACCAATAGTCTGGCGCTGCTGTCCGATGCCGCGCACATGGCTACCGATACGCTGGCGCTGGCGATCGCAGTGACGGCCGTGCGGCTGAGTCGACGGCCACCCGATGCCAAGCGCACCTTCGGTTACGCGCGGCTCGAAGCGATCGGCGCGTTGATCAACGGCGGCCTGTTGTTTCTCGTCGGTGCCTACATTTTCTGGGAAGCCGTCGGCCGCTTCCGGCAACCGCCGCAGGTAGCGACCACCGGCATGCTGGTCATCGCCGCGATCGGATTGGCGGTAAACCTGATCGCGATGCGGCTGCTCAAGGCCGGCAGCGGTGAGAGCCTGAACATGAAAGGCGCCTATCTCGAAGTCTGGAGCGACATGCTCGGCTCGATCGCGGTGATCATCGGCGCCGGCTTGATCTGGGCAACCGGTTGGTCGGTGATCGATCCAATCCTCGCCGTGCTGATTGGCCTGTGGGTATTGCCACGCACCTGGTCACTCGTGCGCGAAGCGATGCATGTCCTGCTTGAAGGCGTTCCCAACGGTATGGATCTGGCTGAGGTCAGGGAGGCGATGCAGGCCGTGGCGGGCGTTTCGTCGATCCACGATCTGCATGTGTGGTCGCTTAGCAGCAGCAAACCGGCGATGGCTGCGCACGTGGTTGTCGATGCCGATGTTGTCGACTCTGCCAGCGTGCGGATTGCACTCGCCGAAATCCTCGAGAAAAAATTCGCCATCGATCACGTGACGCTGCAGATGGAAACGACATCGTGCGCGGGGCCGAACTGCGGCGAGGCAAGCGGCGAGGGCAGTGGTGCGGCCGAAGCGGACGCGCACCATGGCCATGCCCACTAGATCGAATTGACTGGCGCCGGTTGCTCCGGCGTTGGCCTGACGTTTCGGTACAGTTTGATACCGAGATTGATCAGCGTGACAGCGACGATGAGCACCATGAAGAACTTGACCGTCCGGTCGCTGCTCGAGGCCATGAACACTGGGCCGTCCAGGACAGTCCACGTCATCGCGGCGCAAGTGGCGAGACTCAGCCCGGTTTCGACGCGTCGCATCGCCGGCGACCAGCGACCCTGCACGATCACAACAATCAGCAGGGGAATGTTTAGCGTGATGAGCGCAAGCAAACAGAAAGCCTGACGATGCACAAAGCCATCGGCATAAGTAAGCGCTGCGTATGCCGCGGGCGCCGCTCGACCGTTCCAGAAGAAATCCAGTATCCAGCGGGGATCGGCGATCAGGAACACCCCGCAAAGGATGCCGATGAGTCCCATCACCATGGCAGTGCGGCCGCCGATGATGCGGTCGCCCGCGCGCGGCTTCCACGCGTAGGTTTGCGGCCATCGGCGACGCGCCCATGCGGCAGCGGCGAAGCCTGTGACCAACACGCCCGGCCACCACAGGGAAGGAATCACGGTGCCTCCCCACCACTGGCCTAGCATCCCGAGAAGGTCGCCTGCGGAATCGATCGGTTGCCGCAGGCGCAACAACAGCCCCAGGCACCAGATGATCGCCAGGCCGATGCCCGTCATCCGCAGGAAACCATATCCGTCCGCGGGATCGATGATGGTCAACGCCGGTCGATAGCGTGCGGCCACCTCTTCTGGCCGACCAAAGGCCTGCAGGAATTCGATTGCCATCGCGGCATCGACGCTGCGACCAGCAGCTTCGGCCCTGTCCTGCAGCCCTTCCTTGAGCAGCAGCCGCAATTCAAACGCGACATCGTTGCGTTGCTTGCGTGGTAGCTGCACGGCGACATCGTTTACGTAGGATTCGATCACGTCATTCGCGTTCATTGTCAGTCCTCTTTCAGGAGTCGATCCATTGCGTTGTTCATGCCCTGCCATGACTCGGTGAGCTTCTTGAGCAATTTCCGGCCATCGGCGTTGAGCGAGTAGTAGCGCCGCTGCGAGCCAGCCTCGAGTTTCCACTCGCTTTTAAGCAGGCCCTGCGTTTCCAGGCGGCGCAGCAGCGGATACAGCGTGCCTTCTTCGATAGGCATTCCCTTGTCCGCCAAGGCTTGTCGCAACTCATACCCGTAGCGCTGAGTGCGCAGTTGCGAAAGCGTGGCCACCACCACCACGCCGCGGCGCAGTTCCAGTTCCAATTTGCCGAAAGCGTCTGTGTCGACCATGGGGCGCACAGTACTGTGCAATACACAGTATGTCAAGCCGGCTTTTCAGAGGCATTGCTTACGCCATTCGTGGATCGGGTGTTGGCCAGTGGGCTGGGATTGGGGCAGGGCTGGCGAGGTCTGTTGAAGGCGGACGTAGCCATTCGGACCTTCGCCCGCCCGCGCCTGGCAGTAGTTGCGGCGGCGGCAAGCCCAACTGTCTACGGAGCTCATGGTTTCTTCAACGGCAGACGCACTGCTGCCAACAGGCTCAACTGCGAAAGTGTGTGCGGCTTTCGTCGGCGCTTGTGCAGCGATTCGACAAACAGGATGCCGCGCAATCTTTCGGGGGTGATTTGATCGCCGTCTGGCGACCGCAGGATTCCGTTGCGGATCCGCCAACCATGCCAAGCGCCCGCCAGATCCACGTCGCTCGGGGGTGGCGGCGGCAGAAGTCCGCAGGTCTTTCTGATTTTGCGGGTCACGTCAGGCGCTCAGGCAGGACTGGCGGGGTGGCGGTCGGGTTTTTGGTATTGACATAATATACATTATGCGAAATTATTGAATGAACTAAACCCCCTTAAACCGAGGCAAATCCTCGTCCACGACGCCCTATTCGCTATGCACGACCGGGTTGACCGGCCTGCCCATCGCATCCTCACCACCGACTCATGGATTCCCCGACATGGCCAGAGCCGCAGACGGTGGGAAGAAAAAGAAAAAGAAAAACGAGTCAGCCCGAGACCACTTCATGTTTGAAATCTACTGCCATGCAGATCTGCGTGGCCCTTGGGCTGGCTGGAAGCTCCGTGGCGCCTGGCTGGTCAGTCCGGATGGCGACAGGATCAATGCGCAACGATTGCGCCGCATCCTGTTTGTCGAAGCAATGCGCAAACGCATTGCAAAAAGAACGCCATCCCCGATGATGAAAATCCCCACCGATTCGCAGCGAGAATGAATGCGCGGTTTTCGACGATCCCGCGACGCACTTTCAATTTCAACTTTCAATTAGTGCCGGCGAAACAACCGTGAAGCCCAGTTCTTTATTTTTCTCGGCACTTTGCGTATTTCGTCGGCGGGTTTTTCGGGTGCGGGTTTGGCAGGTTGTTCGGCTGGCGCTGGCACTGGCTTGGTAGCGGGTTTCGCTGCTTCGGGTGGCGTGGCCGGCGGTGCTGCCGGTGGCGGAGTCGCCGGCTTTTCTTTTGGATTCTCCTTCGGCGTGTCCGCGCCCTTTGCTGTCGGCACAGTTGGCGTTTCGGGCATGGCGGGTTCCGCAAACCAGGTGTGCAGCGCATAACCCCCGGCGGCGACCAGCAGTGCGCCGGCGAACAACAACTTGCCAAGTTGCCCTGCCCCGACCGGTTTTCCTGCGGCGCCGCTGCGACCGATCCGGTCCAGTGCCAGCAGCATCTGCGGCGCGTTGTTGAAACGCTGCAAAGGCGATTTCGCCATGGCGCGGTCGATGAAATCCTGCCAATGGCGTTTGTCCTGCGGCAGTCTCGGGATGGCATCGTTCGCATGCATCAGCGCGAGCGCGAGTGCGTCAGGCGCGCGGTAAGGCAATTCGCCAGTCAACAACGAGAACGCCAGCACGCCAACGCTGTAGAGATCGGCGCGGCCATCCACTTCTTCGCCGCGTGCCTGTTCCGGTGCCATGTAACCAGAGCTGCCAACGGAAAGTCCTGCCGAGGTGAGGCGGCTCGTGTCGCGTTTTTTCGAGATCGCGATGCCGAAGTCGGTCAGCTGCGGCCGGTCGTGAACGTCGAAAAGAACATTCTCTTCCTTGACGTCGCGATGCACGATGCCATGACCGTGTGCATAGCCCAGCGCCATCAACAGCGTACGCAGCACCTCCCTGATCTGCGCCTCGTCGTTGCGCAGATCGCGCTGCGCAAGATCGCCATTGGCGAGGTACGGCATGATGTAGTACATCCGCCCATCGGACGTGCGCCCTACTTCGTGGATGCCGACGATGCCGGAATGGCTGAGCCTGGCGATCGTGCGCGCTTCGTTCTCGAAGCGTTGCTTGCTGATCTCGTCCTTGAGCGCGTCCGGTTCCGTGACTTTGATCGCGACTGGGCGATCGAGCGATTCCTGGATCGCCAGATACACCGTCGCCATGCCGCCGGAGCCGAGCCGTCTCTGGAACCGATAGCCGGGAATGCCGGGGAACAATGCATCATCGACCAGAGGCGGCCCCGATTTTCCGGATTGGTCGATGGGTTCCTGCATGGGGTCGATGGGCAGATCAGTCCGGAGAGCGCAGAGGAAGCATACGCCACGTCATCCGTGACGACAGGGTGTTCGCAGGCGGGCCAGCAGGTGCCGGCTGATGTCCTCGGCCTGCCGACGCAGCTCCGGAATCGCGATGCTCTCCCAGCACTGCCCGATGCGGGCGGCGCCCAGCGTCAGCAGATCGGACTGCACGCTTCCTTCGACGGAAAGCAGGGCGCCGGCATCGTCGCAGCCATAACCAATTTCGTGCGGGCCGGGGCGAATCATCCCGCGCGACGCCAACGCCTGCAGCAAGGGGCTGTGCATCCGTGGCAGGCGAGTTTCCACGCCGGTGCAATTGAGTACGCATTGCGCCTGGATTTCACCTATATCCCCCACCTTGCCCCGTGCCCGGAACCGCACTCCGGCCGCTGCCTTGTCGCCACCGATCGAAAGCACGTGGCCGGCACGACTTTGCAACTGCCCTGTCCGCTGCATGCCTTCGATGCGCGCGGCGATCTGCGGCGCGATGCGATGGCGATGGATGTCCCATATGCGAACCGCATGCCGGAGGAAGCGGCGTTGCTCGGCTTCGTCCAGGCTTTGCCAGAGTGCCTGGCCATGATGACGCAGGCGATCCATCGTCCATTGCCATGGTTCGCCGGCGAGCGAACGAGTGGCCGCATGATCGCGCAATGTCCGCATGCGTTCGCGAACATTCAATGCCAGCAATTCATCGATGTGGCCATCCTGCGAACCGGCAGTAGCGTGCGCAAGCGGCATCAATCCGTGTCGCGAAAGGACGGTGATTTTTCCGCGATGACCGACCTCGGCCAGGCTGATCACGGCATCCACCATGCTCAGGCCCGAGCCGACGATGCACAGATCGGCGTCCGGATCCAAACGGCGAACAGCCGCGTAATCCCAGGCATTCTCGATTCGTGGCGAGCCGTGAATTGCCGCTGTCGGCACCGGCAATGATCGCGGAAAGTTTCCCAGCGCGAGAACCACAGCGCGCGCCGATATCCTGCGCCCCGACCGCAGTGCGATGGCATAGGGCCCGGTGCCGGCGATATCGATCGCCTCGTCCTGGCAATGCAGCGCCGTCGGGTCGATGCGTGCCGCCAGCGTCGCCTGCAGATAGCGACCGAATTCCCTGCGCTGCGCGAAACGCCTTGCCGTCGGCAGAGCCTCTTCCACAACAGGATGTTCCGGCACCAGCGCGTCGAGATAGCGCGTGAAATGCATCGGCTCGGCATCGAATGCGCTCATGCGTCCGGCGACGACATTGAGCAGGTGCTCGGGATATTGCGTGCTGTAGGCCGCGCCCTGTCCGATCATGGCGCGGGGTTCGATCAGGGTCAGGCGAATCTTGCCCTGGCTGGCTTCGAGCAAATGGATGGCCACCAGAACCCCAGCGGCACCACCGCCGATGATCGCGATGTCGAGCGGCTCGACCGCCGTGGAGGAATCAGGACTCAACGAATCACTCCAGTTTCGATGCGGTCGTTGCTGCAGTCGATTGAACAAGTCCGGGCACGATGGCGGCGATCTGCTCGCGCATCGGTCGTCGACATCAGGTTTCCTGCCACGTTCGCGGCATCACTTCGGAAAAACATGCCCAAGCTTTTCGGCCTTGGTCGCCAGGTAGCGGTGATTGGCAGGGTTCTGCCCGGCGATCAATGCGACGCGCTCGGTGATCGTCACGCCAGCGGCCGTCAGCGCTTCAACTTTTTTCGGATTGTTGGTCATCAACCTGAGTTTGCTGATGCCGAAGTGGTCGAGCATCGGCCGGCATAGATGGTAACGGCGAGAATCGGCCGGGAAACCCAGGGCTTCATTCGCTTCGACGGTATCGGCGCCGACGTCCTGCAATTTGTAGGCGCGGATCTTGTTGACCAGACCGATGCCGCGACCTTCCTGGCGAAGATACAGAAGGATGCCGCGGCCCTCGTTGGCGATTCGCTTGAGTGCCTCTTCCAGTTGCGCGCCGCAGTCGCAGCGCTGGCTGAAGAAAGCGTCGCCGGTGAGGCATTCGGAATGCACGCGAGCCAGCACGGGTTCGTTGTCGCCGAACTCGCCCAGGGTCATCGCCAGATATTCCTGGCTGGAGCCTGGCGTTACGAAGGCATGCAGTGTGAAGGTTGCCCAGGGCATCGGCAGAGCACAGGAATCGACGTAATCCAGGCGATCCGGCAACGGGGTTTCTGATTTCGACATGGTCGCCATGGTAGTGCATGTCCGCATCGCCCAGCCATCGACACCGCCCTCGCCTGCGCAACGATGCGTGCGTTTCCGCCTGCGCAATGGGCAACAACGCTACAGGCCCCAGCAGGCCTCGACTGTGCGATCGGAGATCTTGCGCAACTGTTCGAAGCTGATATCGAGGCCGCGACGATCGCGATACGCCTGCTCGGCGAGTTTTGCGGACTGGCAGCGTTGCTTGGCGATATCGCGCGGCGTGCGTTTCGAAGCGCGTCTTTCGCGATGGGTGGTAGCGATCCGAATCGGTGTCGATGATGCTTTCGTCCGCTCCGGTGCAGGAATTGGCGCTGCCGCCTCTGGAATGTAGTCGCGCGTCGCCATGGTCCTGGCATTGGCCGGACAGGGTTCGGACTGAAATGCGATTGCGCCTTTTGCATCAGCACATTTGTAGAGCGTGTTGGCGTGGGCCGCGAAGGCCATGCCGAAGAGAATCGTGCCCACGAAAATCGGGCCCGGGAAAATCGGGAATGCGGGCGTTCGCAGCATGGCTTGTCTCCGTGGTGGGTTGCCTTGGAGTGCAGCAGCCAATGCGCGCCCGGTCTGTCCGCCGCCCTGCCCGATTCGCCTGCGATTTCCGCTCGTTCTTCCCGGGAAAAATCGTGACCGCGTCAGCCCTGGCCTGAACCAGGTTGATGCGTCTTATCCAGTGAGACTGGCAAGTGCTTGAATCCATTGACCAGAAAATCCCGGCTGGCGCTGAGCATCATAGGTACATATATTTATACCCATGTCCGACCTGACCACCCGCCAGCAAGCTGTCCTCGACTTCGTCACGCGGGTCATCGCCGACCATGGTGCGCCGCCGACGCTCGCGGAAATCGCCACGGAATTCGGCTTCAGCCAGGTTCGCGGCGCACAGAAACATCTGGCCGCGCTCGAGAGCAAGGGCCACCTGACGTTGATTCCGGGCAAGGCGCGCGGTATTCGCCTCAGTGATCGCGGTCGCTCCGTGGCCAACAAATCTCTGCATCCCGATGCGCTGTCCCTGCCCGTCCTTGGTCGTGTCGCAGCGGGCAGCCCGATCGGCGCCGCCGCGGAATTCGAAGGCAGCCTGCTGCTCGATCGCGCGATGTTTTTCCCGACGCCCGATTACCTGCTGAAAGTGAAAGGCGATTCGATGCGCGACGACGGCATCCACGACGGCGACCTGATCGCCGTACATCGCACCGACGTGGCGGAGAACGGCCAGATCGTCGTCGCCCGCGTCGATGGCGAGATCACCGTCAAGCGCCTCAAGCTCGGCAAGGATCGCATCCTGCTGCTGCCGCGCAATCCGGATTACGCACCCATCGTGGTGCCGCCCGATGCCGATTTCGCGATCGAGGGTCTGTACTGCGGCCTGGTGCGCAAGGCCTGAGATGGGCCAGCTCGTCGCCATCGATACCTTGCTGCGCGATGCCCGCCTCTGGCGCGGACAGCCAGTCCTCGTGCCAGAAATCAACAGCCGTGCAACCGGCCATGCCGCACTCGATGCGAGCCTCCCCGGTGGCGGCTGGCCAGCCGCCGCACTGGTGGAAATATTGTTCGCCAGCGATGGTCTGGGCGAATTGTCGCTGCTGTTGCCGACGCTTGCCGCGCTATCGTCGCAAGCGAAACCCATCGTGCTGGTCGCGCCGCCGTATCTTCCCTACGCACCCGCCTGGCAGAACGCCGGCCTGCGCCTGGCGCAATTACAGGTGATCGAAGCCAACGCCAGCGACGCCTTGTGGGCGATGGAGCAGGCCCTGCGTTCGGGCTGCTGCGGCGCCGTGCTCGCCTGGCCGACGAAAGCCGACGACAAATCGCTGCGACGCCTGCAGGTCGCCGCCGAAACCGGGCAGACATCGGGCTTTGCTTTCCGGCCGATCGCGGCGCAGAGCAATTCCTCGCCGGCACCTTTGCGCCTGGTCCTGAAAAGCAGCGGCGATGCGCCGCAATTGCGCATGATCAAATGTCGCGGTGCGCTGCCACCGGCAACAGCGATCGCCTTCGCTGCACACGCGCAGCATTGATGCCAGCGTCGACGCAACGATCGCGACCGCCATGCTCTGGGCCTGCATATTGCTGCCGCAACTCGCGCTCGATGCCGTCCTGCGCCGGCATCCGACACCGGAATTACCACTCTCATTGATCAGCGGGCCGGTGCAGCGGCGCGTGCTGCTCGACGTCAACACCGCTGCGCACGCACTCGGACTCGTCCCCGGCATGGGTCTGCTGGCCGCGCATGCGATCGCGCCGCGCCTGCTCGCGATCGATCATGTGCCGCGCGAAGACGAGAATCTGCGCAGCCTGCTGGCCGCTTGGGCGTATCGCTACAGCTCGATGGTGAGCCTCGAAGGCGAGGATGCGATCCTGATCGAGGTCGAGGCCAGCCTCGGATTATTCGGCCCTTGGCCACAGTTCGAACGAAAGCTGCGCGACGATCTGCAGATGCTCGGCATCACGCATCGCATCGCGTTGGCACCCACGCCGATGGCCGCCTGCGTTTTCGCCGCCGCACACGATGGGTACGCATTGACCGCATCAACGAATATGCGTCAGGCGTTGGCGCAGATACCCCTGTCACTGGCGCGGATCGATCCGCCTGTCGTCACTGCGCTCGCCGCGATGGGGTTGAAAAAATTGCGTCAGGTCATGGCGCTGCCACGCGATGGTCTGGCGCGGCGCTTCGGTCCCGGCCTGCTCGCGCATCTCGATCGCCTCAGCGGCGATCGTCCCGATCCGCGCCTCTGCTATCGCCCGCCGGATGTGTTCGAGCAGCGCATCGAGCTCAATTACGAGATATCGCATCACCCTGCCCTGCTTTTTCCGCTGCGCCGGCTGGTCAACGACCTCGCGGCCTATCTCGCCGGTCGCGACGGCGGCGTGCAGCGTTTCGTGATCGCACTCGAACATGAGGATCATGCCGATACCGATGCCGTCGTCGGCCTGCTCGCCGCCGAGCGCGATCCTGCGCGTCTGTTCGATCTTGCCCGCACGCGCCTGGAACGCACGACGATTCCCGCACCGATTCGTGCCCTGCGCCTGATCGCGCGTGAACTGCCACCGTTTATCCCCGCCGGCCGCGACCTCTTCGACGATCGTCCCGCGCAGGCGATGCCCTGGCCGGCCTTGCGCGAGCGCCTGCGTGCGCGTCTGGGCGAAGATGCCGTGTACCAACTCGCCGCACATCCGGATCCGCGCCCGGAATTCGCATTGCGCCGGCTGCCGCAACTACTCAAGGAACCCGCACCGGTATCGCTGCCGCCACGCCCGACGTGGCTGCTGCCGCGACCGATGCCCCTGCGCGATAACGCATTGAAAATCCTCGCCGGCCCCGAGCGGATCGAATCGGGTTGGTGGGATGGCGGCGATATCCGTCGCGATTATTACGTCGTGCAAACCTCGCTGGGGCAACGCGCCTGGGCATTTCGTCCCGCAGGAGTGAATGAAGGCGCGTGGATGCTGCATGGCTGGTTCGCATGAACGCGCATATCGATAGCACTGCCTATGCCGAACTGCACTGCCTGAGCCATTTCAGTTTTGGTCGTGGTGCCTCAAGCGCGCGCGAATTGTTCGAACAGGCCAGCAAGCAGGGCTACCGCGCGCTGGCGATCACCGACGAATGCAGTTTCTCCGGTGTGGTGCGTGCGCTGGAAGCATCGCGAGAAACTGGTCTGCCGCTGATCGTCGGCACCGAAGTCACGCTGGTCGATGGCCTCAAGCTGGTGCTGCTCGCGCAGACGCGGCAGGGCTACAGCGCGATCAGCCGCCTGATCACCCGGGGCCGGCGATCCGCCGACAAGGGCAGCTATCGACTCGACCGCGGTGATTTTTCCGAAGGGCTGCCCGACACGCTGGTGCTGTGGCTGCCTGCCGCCACACCTGATCGCGAACAAGGCGAATGGCTGCGCGGATTGTTTGCCGGGCGGCTGTGGCTGGCGGTGGAATTGCATCGGCAATGCGACGACCAGCGCCGGTTGCAGAAATTGCTCGCGCTTGCGCAGGATCTTGGCCTGCCTGCGGTCGCCGCTGGCGATGTCCACATGCATGTGCGGCGGCGGCGCAGCGTGCAGGACACGCTGACGGCGATCCGGCACCGTTGCACCGTCGCCGAAGCTGGCGCGCATCTGTTTCCGAATGGCGAGCGCCATCTGCGCAGCCGGCGTGCGCTGACGGCGATCTATCCGGAAGAACTATTGCAGGAATCGGCGCGCATCGCCGCGCTGTGCAGTTTCGATCTTGGCGAACTGAAATATCAGTATCCGCGTGAGCTGGTCCCCGACGATCAGACACCGACGACCTGGCTGGCGCGGCTCACGCGTGCAGGTTGCGCGCAGCGCTGGCCGCAAGGTGTTCCTGCGGAGGTCGCCATGCAGATCGAGCGCGAACTCGCCCTGATCGCCGAGCTGAAATACGAAGCCTTTTTCCTCACCGTCGAGGATGTCGTCCGCTTCGCGCGTTCGCGCGGCATCCTTTGCCAGGGTCGCGGTTCGGCGGCGAATTCCGCGGTCTGTTATGCGCTTGGCATCACCGAGGTCAATCCGGCGCTGATGAACATGCTGTTCGAGCGCTTCATCTCGCGCGAACGCAACGAGCCACCGGACATCGATGTCGACTTCGAGCACGAGCGCCGCGAGGAAGTCATCCAATATATTTTCAGCAAGTACGGACGCGAGCGCGCCGCGCTGGCCGCGACCGTGATCTGCTATCGCGGCAAGAGTGCGATCGGCGATGTCGCCAAGGCACTGGGGCTGCCAGGCGATCAGGTCGAACGACTGCGTCAGGTGTTTTCGCGCGGCAACAGCGCCGCCGGCATCGATGACTTGTTGCACGAGGAAGGTTTCGATCCCGACAGCCCGGTGCTGCGCCGCGTGCTCGCGGTCACCCGCGAGCTGATCAATGCGCCGCGCCACCTGTCGCAGCATGTCGGCGGTTTCGTGATTTCGGAACAGCCGCTGCACCATCTGGTACCGGTCGAAAACGCCGCCATGCCCGAGCGCACGATCATCCAGTGGGACAAGGACGATCTGGAAACATTGGGCCTGCTCAAGGTCGATTGCCTTGCGTTGGGCATGCTCACCTGCGTGAGCAAATGCCTGGCGCTGCTGCGCCACCATCATGGCGTCGATCTGACGCCTGCGGCGATTCCGGCCGATGATGCACCGACTTACGCGATGATCCAGCGCGCCGATACCGTCGGTGTGTTCCAGATCGAATCGCGGGCGCAGATGGCGATGCTGCCGCGGCTGAAACCGAAAAATTTCTACGACCTGGTGATCGAAGTGGCAATCGTCCGCCCCGGTCCGATCCAGGGCGGCATGGTGCATCCGTACCTGCGCCGGCGCCAGGGCATTGACCCGGTCCGCTATCCCTCGCGAGCCTTGCAGACGGTGCTCGAGCGCACGCTGGGCGTGCCGCTGTTCCAGGAACAGGTGATGCAGATCGCGATCGTCGCCGCCGATTACACGCCCGGCGAGGCCGACGAATTGCGTCGCTCGATGGCGGCCTGGAAACGTCGTGGCGGCCTCGAACATCATCGCGAAAAGCTTCTTTCCGGCATGGCCAGGAATGGTTACGGCAGCGATTTCGCCGAGGCCATCTTCGAGCAGGTGAAAGGTTTCGGCAGCTACGGTTTTCCGGAATCGCATGCCGCGAGTTTCGCGTTGATCACCTATGTCAGCTGCTGGCTCAAGCAACACTACCCTGCCGCATTCACCTGCGCGCTGATGAATTCGCAGCCGCTGGGTTTCTACAGCAATGACCAGTTGATGCAGGATGTGCGCCGACACGGCGTCGAGATGCGACCGGTAGACGTGCGTTTCAGCGATTGGGATTCTGCGCTGGAATTGAACTTCCCTGCCTCGCCCGTTGCAGAAGCGAAGCACGCGATTCGTCTCGGGCTGCGTCATGTCACCGGATTCACGCCGGATGCCGCCGCGCGCATCGAACAGGCGCGGACAGCGCAGGGTTTTCTCGATGTCGAAGACCTGTGCGCGCGCAGCGGCATCGATTCGCGCCAACAATCCCTGCTCGCCGATGCCGGCGCACTCAAGGGCTTGGCAGGTCATCGTCATCGCGCGCGCTGGGCGATCCAGGGCGTGGAAATGCAATTGCCGTTGTTCGCTGCCGTGGCGGTACGCGATGCGCCGGTGTCTCTGCCCGTGCCCACAGCCGCGGAAGATTCTTTCGCCGATTACCGCAGCCTCGGGTTGACCCTGGGCCGGCATCCGCTGACGTTGATCCGCACGCAATTGAGCGCACTGCGTTGTCGTCGGTCGGCGGCGGCAAAAAAGCTGGCGCATGGCACTTCGGTCTGCATTGCCGGCCTGGTGATCGGCAGGCAGCGCCCGCAGACCGCCAGTGGCGTCACCTTCGTCACGCTCGAGGACGAGGACGGCATGGTCAACGTCGTGGTCTGGCATGACCTTGCCGAGCGGCAACGGCGCGTGTTGCTGGAATCACGACTGCTCGCGGTCGAAGGCCGGCTGGAATCGGTCGATGGCGTCCAGCATCTGATCGCCGGTCGCCTGCGCGATTTCACCCCGATGTTGAGCGGGCTGGTGACGCAGTCGCGGGATTTTCATTGATGGGTCTCAGCGGGTGAGACGGGGCGGACCTCAAATGCCGGTGGCCTTCTCGTCATTCCCGCCTGCGCGGGGATGATGGTTTGAAATTTCTTGCAGATGGATCCGGCACGCAAAGGCAGCACCCATGAATTCCCTGATCGCCCGCCAGAATATCGAGGACATTTCCACCCTTCCCGTCAGCCATGGCGAGCGCGCCGACAGCCACCACCTCAGCGAACGTCTCCAGCGCAAATACGCTGACCGCATCACCGGCGTGATCCACGTGCCCGGTCGCAGCGGAAAGTTTGTCCCGCTGCCGAATGACCTCCCCGTGCGCCTCGCGGCGGCGTTGAAAGCCCGTGGTATCGAGCAGCTCTACAGCCATCAGGGCGAAGCCTGGCAGGCGGTGAAGGCCGGCAGCAACGTCGTGATCGTGACGCCGACCGCGTCCGGTAAAAGTCTTTGCTACACGCTGCCGGTGCTCGCTGGCGTGATGCGCCGGCAGGCGAAGGCGCTCTATCTTTTTCCGACCAAGGCGCTGGCCCAGGATCAGGTCGCCGATCTTCTGGAACTCGTCCGTGCCGGCGAGCTCGGCATCAAGGCCTGCACCTTCGACGGCGATACGCCCGGCGATGCGCGCCAGGCAATTCGCCTGCACGGCGATATCGTGATCAGCAATCCCGACATGCTGCACCAGGCGATCCTGCCGCATCACACCAAATGGGCGCAGTTTTTCGAGAACCTGCAGTACGTGGTGATCGACGAGATTCACAGCTATCGCGGCGTGTTCGGCTCGCACGTCGCCAATGTGTTGCGCCGGCTCAGGCGGGTCTGCGCTTTCTATGGCGCGAATCCGCAATTCATCCTGTGCTCGGCGACGATCGGCAACCCGCAGGCGCATGCCGAGGCGCTGATCGGCGCTGCCGTCACCGCGATCACCGAAAGCGGTGCGCCTTCCGGCGACAAGCACGTGCTGTTGTGGAATCCGCCCGTGGTCAATCCCGACCTCGGCCTGCGCGCTTCGGCGCGCAGCCAGTCCAATCGCATCGCGCGCATCGCGATCAAGGCCGGGTTGAAAACACTGGTGTTCGCGCAGTCGCGGACCATGGTCGAGGTGCTGACCAAATATCTCAAGGACGTCTTCGATCACGACCCACGCCTGTCGGCTCGTATCCGCGCCTATCGCGGCGGCTATCTGCCGAACGAACGTCGCGAGGCTGAACGGGCGATGCGCGACGGCCGCGTCGACGGCATCGTCAGCACCTCGGCACTGGAACTTGGCGTGGACATCGGCAGCCTCGATGTTGTTGTGCTCAACGGTTATCCGGGCTCGGTCGCGGCGACTTGGCAGCGCATCGGTCGCGCCGGCCGCCGCCGGAAACCCTCGCTGGGCGTGCTGGTCGCCAGCAGCAATCCGCTCGATCAATATCTGGTGCGGCATCCGGAATTTTTTTCCGATGCGTCGCCCGAACATGCGCGTATCCACCCCGACCAGCCGCTGATCGCGCTCGACCACATCCGCTGCGCTGCGTTCGAATTGCCGTTTCTTCGTGGCGAAGCATTCGGTCCGGCCGATGCCGCCCCCTACCTCGAGGTGCTGGGCGAAAGTGGCGTGCTGCATCGCGAGAGCGAGCGCTGGGAATGGATCGCCGACAGTTATCCGGCCAACGCAGTGTCGTTGCGTTCGGTCGCCGACGGCAACTTCGTCGTGGTCGACCGCAGCGATGGCCGCCAGACGATCATCGCCGAAGTCGATTTTTCCTCGGCACCGCTGACCTTGTACGAAGGCGCGATCCACATGATCCAGTCCACGCCTTATCAGGTGGAGCGTCTGGACTGGGACGGCCGAAAAGCCTATGTGACGCGCACGCAGGTCGACTATTACACCGATGCGATCGACTACACGCGGCTCAAGGTGCTCGCACGTTTCGATGGCGTCATCGCCGGGCAAGGCAGTGCGCACCATGGCGAAGTGCACGTGCTGCGACGCGTCGCCGGCTACAAGAAGATCCGCTACTACAGCCACGAAAACATCGGCTACGGACCGGTGAATCTTCCCGACCAGGAGCTGCACACCACGGCGATGTGGTGGCAGCTGCCGCAGGAAATTCTTGATCGCGAAATGCCGTCGCGGCAAGCGGCGCTGGATGGCTTCCTCGGTGCGGCCCATGCCCTGCATGTGGTGGCGACGTTGGCGGTGATGTCGGAAGCGCGGGACTTGCAGAAAGCCGTCGGCAGCGGCGATGGCGCGTGGTTCGCCGCCGGTGACGGGCGTGGGCGCGGCCAGCTGCGTTCGAGCGATGGCAGCTTGGTCAATCCGGCTGTGGCAGAGCGTTTTCTGCCGACGGTATATCTCTACGACAACTACCCCGGTGGCATCGGACTCAGCGATCCGCTGTGGCAGCGGCAGGCGGAATTGCTGCTGCGCGCGAGCGAGTTGGTGACGCGCTGCGATTGTCGTGCCGGCTGCCCGGCCTGCGTCGGCCCGGTGCTCGCTGCCGATGAAGATCGCGAATGCACGCCGCGGCAACTGGCGATCACCGTGCTGGCGTTGTTGGCGCAGCGATGACGGCGCTGGCATTGCAACTGGCAAAGCTGCGGCAGCAGGCGGGTGGCGGTGTGGCCACAGCGACCCTCACCACAGAAATCGGGGCGAAGCTTCCGCGCAGTCCGGTGCCGGAAGAGTTGCGGCGATTATTGGGTATCCGCACGCGGGCGCTTTCGTCGGCAACATCGTATTCGCCGTCACGGGTGATTGATCGCGAATTGCCCGGCATCGAAATCGCGCCGGGCCTGCGCTATCTCGAACATCGCCTCGAGTGGCCGGAAGCGCCGCTTTCGATCGACGCCGGCTTTAACGATTTCGGCTTGATCGCGCGCGAAAACGTCCTGAGTTTCGATACTGAAACCACAGGCCTCGCTGGTGGCACCGGCACGCGTGCCTTCATGATCGGCGTCGCCGATTGGCCGGACCAGCGCCTGCGGCTGCGGCAGTTGTTCATCACCACGATGGGCGCCGAGGTCGCGATGCTGCAGGCGTTCGCGCAGTGGCTGTCACCGGAGAAAATCCTGGTCAGCTATAACGGCCGCTGCTACGACGCGCCCCTGCTGACCACACGCTACCGCCTGGCGCGGTTGGCTAACCCGCTTGCCGGCCTGCGTCATCTCGATCTGCTTTTTCCCACGCGTCGACGCTATCGCGGTGTCTGGGAAAATTGCCGGCTCGCAACGATCGAGCGGCAGTTGCTGGGAGTGATCCGCGAAGACGATCTGCCAGGCGCCGAAGCGCCGCGCGCCTGGCGCGACTATCTCCAGGGCGGTGACGCCCGCGACTTGCGCCGCGTCGTCGCCCACAACGACCAGGACCTGCGCAGCCTCAGCGCCTTGTTGCTGCGGCTGGCGCAGGCCTGATGGACTACTGACGATCAGCGGCGGCGATACAGATCGCTGAACATCGAATGGCCGTTGGCGGAAGTCGCTGGCACCGCCTGCGCAACATCCCAGTGCTCGACCAGCTCGAAACCAACCACACGATACAGATCGCAAACCGCCGCGCCGGCGAATTCGTTGGCCGGATCCACGCCCGGATCGGTGTTCTGCGAACACACCAGCGACAGGTCGCCGTCGGCCATCGACTTCACCACGCGGTAGTTCGAACCCGCCGGCGCGATGTAATCGATGACTTCCTTGAGTGCGGCGCGACCATTGCCGACATAGGGATTGTGCTGGATATAGTTCTGCGCCCAGAACGTGTCCAGCAAGGCGAAATTGCGGTTGCCGAATACCTGTTCGGAAAGATTCTTCACCAACAGGCGGTTGAACTCTTCGTGCGCTTCATTGCTGCGCGGCACCGGGCCGGGATAGACATAGAGATTGCTGAACATCGAGTTGCCGCTTTCGGTCTGTGCCGGAACACCGCTGCGCACCGCCCAGTGTTCGACGATCACGCCGCGATCGAGGCGGTAGATGTCGTAGCGATTGCTGCCGCTCATCTCGTTGCCCGGCGTTGCCGATACCTGCGAATGCACCAGCACCAGGTCGCGGTCGGCGAGGACATGCTTGATCGTCAGCGTGCGCGCCGGCACCAGTGCGCGTTGTGCGCTGATCCACTGCAACATCGCCGCACGACCATCCTGCACGGCGGGGTCGTGCTGGATCAGATCACTGGCGAAGAATGTTCCGAGTGCGTTGATATCGCCGTGGCCGAGCAGGTTGTTGGACAGCAGCGTGATCAACTGCTTGTTCAGGCCTTCGATGACCGGGTCGCGCGAAGGGAGCGACGCGATGTTCGACGGCGCCGAAGTTGCCGCACTGCCGGAGGTGTCGGCGACGGCAGCGGTCGAGAGCAGCGCAAGAGTGAGGGCGAAGGCGAGTTTCGAGAAGGCGTTTTGCATGCACGATCCTTTGGCGGAAAATCCAGCTTGGAGCCGGCATGCCATGGGGCGTTGCCGGCGGTATAGCCCCGCCTGACAGAGGCCCGGGCCAGACCAAGCTGCCCCCACCGCCGCTTCCGCGCTGCGGTTCTGGTGCGAACCGTGATTAATCCGGTGCCAGTCCCGACGAAAGCATCACAAAATAGACCCGGGTCCGGTACCGTGCCCTACCCACTCCGCCCAATCCGATTTCCAGTTCCCCGTCAGCAAGGAAAGCCCCATGGATTTTCGTCTCGCCAAGCGTCTCGCCTATTGGGGCGCCTGGAGTCTGGCCGCCTTCTACAATTTCTGCCGGGACGTGTTCAGTGGCTCGATCGGCTACCTGGCGGTCTTCAACCTGGTGCATTTCTTCCTGTGGGGCTGCCTGGGCCTGGTGGCGATTCCACTGATCCGGCGTTACCCGATCCGCTGGCACTGGCAGCCCTGGCTGCTGCATCTTCTGCTCGGCACGGCGTTTACCCTGATCGATATCGTGCTTGGGCACTGGATCACGTTCCGCCTGCTGGGCGTCGGTCGCCACATGTCGCTTTCAAAAATCGCCATGGTGGCGTTCGAGAACTGTTTCCACCTGGGCCTGCTCACTTATGCCTTCATGGTCGGAATCGTCCAGGGGCTGGATGCGCACGAATTATCGGGTCAGCGCGCAGTCAAGGCCGCGCAGCTGGAAGCGCGACTGGTGCAGGCGCAACTGCAGTCCTTGCGGATGCAATTGCAGCCGCACTTTCTCTTCAACACGCTGCACGCGATTTCCTCGTTGATGCATTACGACGTTGCGACCGCGGACCGTATGCTCAATCGCCTCAGCGAATTGTTGCGGATTTCGCTGCAGGAATACGACGGCAAGGCGGTCAGCCTGCGCCAGGAAATGTCGTTCATCGAAGCCTATCTGGAAATCGAGAAACTGCGCTTCGAACAACGATTGCGCATCGCCTGGGCGATTCCCGAGGATCTGCAAGGCAACGTCATCCCGCCCTTCATCCTGCAACCGTTGGTCGAGAACGCGATCAAGCACAGCATTTCACCGCGCGCCAAGGGTGGCGAGATCGTCATCCGCGCCTACACGGAGGGCAGCGAGCTCATGCTGGAAGTCGAGGATGATGCTCCGGCGCAACTGCCCAAGCAGGTCGGCTTCGGTATCGGCCTGCGAAACACGCGATCGAGGCTGGAGACTTTGTATGGCGTTGGTCAACGCTTCGAATTGATCCGCGCCGGCATGGGAACGATCGCCCGCCTCCGCCTGCCTCTCGCCGAGCCGATCGCGGTGCCGGCATGAAGACCGCCATCCGCGCGCTCATCGCCGATGACGAAGCCCCGGCGCGTCGCCGTTTGCAGCAATTGCTCGCGAGCGAAACCGACATCGAGGTAGTGGGTGAAGCCAGCGACGGGTTGGAAACCGTGAACGCGATTGAACGGCTGGCTCCCGATCTTGTTTTCCTCGATGTCCAGATGCCGGAACTTGACGGCTTCGACGTGGTGGCAACCATCGGCATCGCGCGCATGCCGGCGACGATTTTCGTGACTGCGCATGATCACTACGCGCTGGCCGCCTTCGAAGCCAACGCCATGGACTACCTGCTCAAACCTTTCGATCAGGAGCGTTTTCTGAAGTCCCTGCGCAAGGCCAGGTCGTGGCTGCGCAGCGAGAAAGCGCTGGAACTGCAATCGCAACTTCGCAATGTATTGAACGAATTTTCCAGGGAGAAGAAATTTCCCGAGCGCATGCTGGTGCGTGCCGGCGACTCGCACCAGTTGATCAGGACTGCCGATCTCCAGTACGTGAAAGCTGAAGGAAACTACGTGCGCCTGCATACCATCGATGGCCAGTCATTGCAGATGCGGGAAAGCCTGCGCGGCATCGAGGAACGGTTGGACCCGCAGAAGTTCCGTCGGATTCACCGTTCGCACATCGTCAATCTCGACCAGATAAAGAAACTGCTGCCGTGGTTTGGCGGCGATTGCCTGGTGATGATGGCCGATGGCTGTCGCCTTACCCTGAGCCGAAGTCATCGCGATGCGCTCAAGGAATTCATGTAAACGAAATTCGTTGCGGCTCGATCAAACAGACCCGCAGGTCATCAATGTCCGTCGGCGCAGAACGCCACGACCTCGTCGTAGGGCAGCGCGACCCGGCCCGGCGCGCAGCGGCGGCAGGCAGGATCGGGCTTGAGTCGGGTTTCGCGGAACTGCATGCCCAGCGTTTCGACATGCAGCAGACGGCCGATCAATGGTTCGCCGATCTGCAGCAGCAACTTCAGTGTTTCGGTCGCCTGCAGCAGTCCGATCAGTCCAGGCAAAACGCCGAGCACACCGGCTTCGCTGCAATTCGGCGCTTCCGCTGCGCTGGGCGGATCCGGGAACAGGCAGCGATAGCACGGTGCGCTGCCGCGCTGACGCCCGGCATCGAACACGCTGACCTGGCCCTCGAAGCGATGCACGGCGCCATAGACCAGAGGTTTGGCAAGCTGCACGCAGGCATCGGACAGCAGGTAGCGCGCGGTGAAGTTGTCGGCGCCATCCACCACCACGTCGACATCGCCGATCAAGGCTTCGACGTTGTCGGCAGCGAGTCGTGTGGCGATGGCCTCGATTTCGATCTTCGGATTCAGAGCCGACAACGTTTGCTTCGCCGAATCAACCTTGAGTTGGCCGACACGGTCATCAGTGTGCAGAATCTGTCGCTGCAGGTTGCTTAGTTCGACGCGATCGTCATCGACCACACGCAGGAAGCCGACGCCGGCCGCTGCGAGATAGTAGGCCGCAGGTGAGCCGAGACCGCCGGCACCGACAATCAGGACTCTCGCCGCCGCGAGTTTTTTCTGGCCGGACACACCGACCTGCGGCAGGCGCAGATGCCTTGCGTATCGCTGCAGGAAATCCGGCGACTCGGAAGAAGCGATCGGCAATCCCTCCGCCTGCCAGCGCTGGAAGCCGCCGATGACCGAATAGAGTTGCCGATAGCCTTGCGACGCGAGACTTTCCGCTGCAAGCAATGAGCGACGGCCACCGGCGCAGATCAGCAACAACGCCTGCGTTTGGTCCGGATGATATTGCGCGGGATCGGCTTCGAGTCGTGCGCGCGGCACCGGCGCAGCAGCCTCGGGCAAGCCGAGTGCGTGTTCGTCGGCTTCGCGCACATCGATCAGGGGCGCGCCTTTTTTCTGCAACTGCAGCGCTTCGGCAGGGGTGATTTCGCGGATGCTCTGAGTCATGCGGTCGGCCTGGTGTGATCAGAAGCCGCTGAGAGGAAGCACATCGACCACCTGCCCCGCCGACCATTCGCCGGCTTCTTCGGGCAGGATGATCAGCGCATTGGAATCAGCGGCGGCGCGCAATCGATGCGAACCGTCGGCGGGATTGGGCATCACCCGTAATTGTCCGTTCTCGTCACAACGCAGCAGACCGCGCAGGAATTCCAGGCGCGGGTGCGTCTTGCGCACCGGACCATCGAGCAGAGCGCGAACGTTCGGACGGACATCACGCCGACCTTGCAGGCCATCCAGCAATCGCCGCGCCAGCGTTAGATAGGTCGCGAATACCGAAACCGGATTGCCGGGCAGGCCAATGAAGTGCGCGGCATCAAGTTTGCCGAACAACACTGGCATGCCCGGGCGCATACGCACTTTCCAGAAATGCACTTGCCCATGTTGCTGGATCAGATTCGGCAGATGGTCTTTTTCGCCGGCGGAAACGCCGCCGCAGGTCAGCACAAGATCGAACGAGAAGGCGGCATCACGCAGCACGGGCAACATCCGCGCGGGATCGTCGGGCAGCACCGGCCACGCCACGGGCTCGTAACCATCGGCGATCAGCAGCGTCTGCAGCAATGCGCGATTGCTGTCGTAGATCTGTCCTGGCATGAGTGCCTGGCCGGGCGGGCGCAGTTCGTCGCCGGTGGTGAATACAGCGACCGTGGGGCGTCGCGACAGCGACAGATCGTGATGGCCCAACGCCGCTGCCAGACTGATCTGCGCTGGACCGAGCACTTGTCCGGGCGTGAGCACGACGTCGCCACGACGCACATCTTCTCCGGCGCGACGGACATGATTGCCTGCACGGATGCCGCCGGGAATCGTCACGACATCAGCGTCGATGCGCACGTCTTCCTTGATCACCACCGTGTCGCTGCCCGACGGCATCGGCGCACCGGTGGTGATGCGCACGCATTGCCCGGCGGCGACGGAAAAATCCTGCGACTGGCCGGCGAATTGCTCGCCCAGCAATTTCAGAGTCGCATCGCCATCGCCATCGACATGACGGAATGCGAAACCATCCATCGCGGAGTTGTCGAAAGATGGCAGATCGATGCCGGCGATCACTGGCTCGACCAGTACGCGTTGCAAAGCGCGCGCCAGCGGGACGCGTTCGTTTTCCAGGCGCGACTGCGCGGCGACGCGATCGATGATCGCCCGGGCTTCGGCGAAAGCGATGCGTTGCGGGAAAGCTTCAGTCATCGTTCGCATCCTCGAAATCACCGGGGCTGTTGAGGTTGCCCAGGCGTAGCGGCGAAATATCGTGCAATTGCATCGTCAGGGTTTCGAACAGGCCATGCGCGCTCCATTGTCCGTCATCGAGGCGTCGGCTGACGACCGGCAGCACGGTCGCCACGCGCCAGAGCGCACACAATGGTTGCAGGCCATCGCCGTCGCACAGCGCACTGCCGTCAACGGGCTCGATCGAAGCGAGCGAAGCCAATGCGGACCCCGGCATGCGAGCGAGATCGACCGGCAATGTCAGCAACCAATCGCTGGTACAGACTTGCATGAGTGCTTCGAGACCGGCGAGCGGACCAGGGTGCGCAGGACGCAGGTCCGGAACAGCGCGCAAGCCGAATGCATCGAAGCGCGAGTCCTGTGCAGGATGACTGATGAGCATCTGCGCGTAACCGTTGCCGGTGGCGCGTAAGCTGCGTTCGACCAGCGGCTGCCCGCGATATTCGGCGAAGGCCTTGTCGACACCGCCAAGTCGGCGGGCCTGGCCGCCTGCGAGAATCCCCAGGGAAATCCTCGCCCGCGCGATCACTTTACTTGACGTGGCGGAGCAGGCGCCGGCGTTTCTTGACCTGCTTTTCGGTGAGCGGATTCTTCTTGCCTTCGAAGGGATTTTCGCCTTCGCGGAAGATGAACTGGATCGGCGTGCCGACCAGTTTGAAGCGCTTGCGGAAAAAGTTTTCGAGGTAGCGCTTGTAGGACTCGGCGAGGCTTTTGAGGCGGGTACCGTGGACGATGAAGGTCGGCGGGTTGCTGCCACCCGGATGCGCGTAACGCATCTTCGGCAGATGCCCGCGCACCGCCGGCGGCTGGAAGCTGGCGTAGGCGACTTCCAGTGCCTTGGTGACTTCCGAGGTGCTGAATTCGCGTGTCGCAGAGGTATGGGCACGATGGATGGCGCGGAACAATTCGCGCATGCCAGTGCCATGCTTGGCCGAGATCGTCATGTTCTCGGCCCAGGTGCAGAAGCTGAGCTTGCGGCTGATCAGGGAAAGGGTTTGTTCGCGCTGATAGCTGGTTTGGCCATCCCATTTGTTGACCGCGATCACCAGCGCCCTGCCCGCTTCGAGCACATGCCCGAGCACGGTGGCGTCCTGGTCGGTGACGCCTTCACCGGCGTCGAGCATCACCACCGCGACCTGGCAGCTCTGGATCGATTGCAGCGTTTTGAACACGCTGAATTTTTCCACGGCTTCTTCGACCTTACCGCGACGGCGCAGGCCGGCGGTGTCGATCAGGCGATATTTGCGACCGTCGCGTTCCATGTCCACGGCGATGGAATCGCGCGTGGTGCCAGGAACATCGGAAGCGATCATCCGTTCTTCGCCGAGCAGGCGATTGACCAGCGTCGACTTGCCGACATTCGGACGGCCGATGAAGGCAACGCGCACGCGTTCCGGATCTTCGGCGAGCACTGCGGCATCGCGATCCTCGGGCAGGCGTGGCAGGATCAGGCCGAGCAGTTCCGGCACGCCACGCTGATGCGCTGCGGCGACCGGAAGCGAAATTTTTACGCCGAACTTGGCGAACTCGTCGATGCATGCCGCTTCGTCGAGGCCGTCGGTCTTGTTGACGACGAGGAAGAACGGACGTCCGGTCTTGCGCAGCCAGGCCAGAATGGTCTGGTCGAGTACGGTCGGTCCTTCGCGGCCATCGACGACGAACAATACGAGATCGGCTTCCTCGGCAGCGGCGCGCGATTGTTTCGCGGTCGCGCCGGCGAGACCTTCTTCGTCATCCGATAAGCCACCGGTATCGCAGATCGCGAACGGGCGATCTTCGTCGAGGCGGCAAATACCGTAATGACGATCGCGGGTGACGCCGGGTTCGTCATGGACGAGGGCATCACGCGTGCGCGTGAAAGCGTTGAACAGCGTGGACTTGCCGACGTTGGGCCGTCCGACCAGGGCGACCAGCGGCAGCATGGATCAGTTCCCCAGCTTGTAGGCAGTGAGCTTGCCTTCGTTGCTGACCGCATACAGCACGCCATCCGGGGAAACCTGCGGCGTGCCACGCAACGCCGCGCGTTCGATGCGGGTGCGGGCAACGATCACGCCTGTATCCAGGCGCAACCAATGCAGGTAACCGTCGAGATCGCCGACGACCGCGTAATCGCCCTGCACCACCGGCGTGGTGAGCTGGCGACGCGCGAGGGCATCCTGTTTCCATAGCGAATTGCCGGTGGCGCGGTCCAATGCCCAGACGTTGCCGCCCTTGTCGGACACCAGCACCTTGTCGCCGAGCAAGGCGATACCGGCGTAGCTGCCGACCGGTGCGGTCCAGATCGGGTGGCCGTTAGCCGCCGACATCGCCATGGTCTGATCGTGATAGCTGGTGGCGAATACTTCCTCGAGACCAACCTGCACCTCGCCGTCGATATCAGCCATGCGATCGATTTCAGTGCGGCCGTCGGGTTCGGCAACCGCCTGCTCCCAGACACGCAGACCGTCTTCATCGCGCAGCGCGACCAAGGTGCCGTCGTCGTAACCGATATAGACAATGCCATTGCCCGCCACTGGCGATGCGTTACCGCGAACGGTGAGCAGCGGCAAGCCGCGATCGAACAGCCACTTGCGCGAACCGTCGGCTGCATCGAGGCCGAACACGCGGCCGTCGTTGCTGCGCACGATCACGCGACCGGAAACGATCAGCGGCGCGCTCAACACTTCCGAGCTGACCTTGGCGGTCCAACGCTTGGTGCCGGTGTCGGCATCCATCGCCACGACTTCGCCATTGCGGCCGCCCACGACCACCAGGCCGTTGGCAACGCCGGGGCCGCCGGTGAGGCCTGCTTCGAGTTGCTCATGGCTCCAGAACTTCAGCTTGCTACGCTTGCCCTTCATGTCTACGGCAGAGGACGTCCAGAGTTTCTTGCCGCTGGTCGCGTCGATGGCGATGACCTCGCCCTCGTCATCGATCGCGTAAAGACGACTGCCTTCGAGCACCGGATGCGAGCGCAGCCAGCTGCGGCCTTCGCCATCACCGAGGCTGATCGACCACAGCTTGTTGACCGGCATGGCGTTGCTGAGCTTCTGCAACTCGGCCGGTTCGGCGGGTTTGACCTTGCCGCCGCCAAACCATCCTTTCACGGTGGTGCAGCCGGGCGCGATGGCGATGATGAGCGCAAGCAATGCAATGCGACGAAGCATGTATCAGATCTCCGGCTGGGCAGGCGGTTGGCCGCCAGCATCAATGAGCTTGAATTCGAGCAGGCGACGCTCCGGCGATGCCTGGTCGAGATGGGTCAACGCTTGTTCGTAAGCCTTGCGGGCGAGATCGCGATGACCAAGTTTGGCTTCGACGTCGCCACGCAGTTCCTGCGTGAGTGCTGGGAAGGCAGGCGTCTTGATCGCATCAATCCGCTTGAGCGCGGCATCGGCCTTGCCATCCGTCAGCTGCAGACGGGCAAGCCGCAGGGAAAACATTTCCGCAAGGAGCGGATCGGAAACTTTTGGAACCGCTGCCTCAAGCACCTTGACGGCATCGGCGGTCTTGCCATTCTGTTGCAGGTACGCGGCGTTGCGCAGCACAGCCAGACTTGCGTAGGCAGTATCACCGTACTTGTCGGCGATCACCGCGGCGAAGGTCTTCATCTTCGCTTCGTCCTTGGCTTCAAGGGCATCGGTGTAGGCCAGGTACTGGGTCGCGGCTTCCTGCTGATGCTGCCCGGTCTTGCCCTGCCACCACTGCCAGCCGAACACGCAGGCTAGGCCGAGCAGAATACCGGTAATCAGCGAGCTGCCGTTCTGCCGCAGCCATTTGCGGACTTGTTCGCCCTGTTCGTATTCGTCGAGTTGGTCCATTCGGAGTGACTTCATTGGCCTGCATTGACTGCAGGCGGTGGAAAAAAGTTCAGGAGATCGGCAGCGAGTAGATCAGCCGCCGGGGGGAATGATCTTGCCTTCGGAGGATACCGTAAACCGGGCCACGTTGGCCTCACGAAATGGCGCGAGGCTGATGGTCTGGCCCGATTGGGACACGTCCACGGCCTCGGCATTGCCGACCGTGATGCGCACCGTTTTTCCGGCGCCATAGCGACGCTGGCTGCCAGCAGGGAGCAATCCGCGCTCGACGCGCGCACCGGCGGCATCGACGACATCCACCCAGCTTTCGCCGCGGAAATTGATCACCAGGTCGTCCCCGACAACGGCGGAGGCAGGCAACGAAGGCGCCAGCGATGCCATGACCGTCGGCTGCGCCATGTTCTCGGGCGTCGTCGCAACGGGCACTGCGCTGCTTGCCACATTCGCCGCAGGCGTCGCGGCAATACTGGTCGGCGCGGGCGCGGGCGCGGACAGCGAGGTGCTCGCCGGCGGATCCAGCGGCATCACATCCGCGACCCGTGGCGTCGATGATTGGAAATGCATCGCGAACATCACCACGCTTCCGATGATCGCGCCGGTCATGACCAGGTACGTGAGTTTCTGCACGCCGCGATCGAACAGGCGCGGCTGCCGAATGCCGGCGACGGTCTGTGCAAGCGCTGGCGCGGGCTGGCTGCGCACGACTTCGTCGGCAAGCGACGGCGGCAGGCCCAGCGCTTTGGCGTAGCTGCCGATGTAGCTGCGGACATAGACAGGTGCGCCGAGGCGCGACCATTGCTCAAGTTCGATGGCATCGATGATCGATAGCGGCAGCTTCAATTGCTGCGCGACGGCTTCCTTGCTCCAGCGCAGCTTTTCACGCGCGTGCTTGAAGCGGCTGCCGATCGGGTCCTCGAACAGGGTTTCCTGGAAAGATTCGTTGGTCATGGCTGGCTTGCGCCCTCTCCCGTGGGCAAGTTGGCACCGTTGGACAGGCTTTCGATGCGTTCGCGATACTTTTTTGCCGCCGCGTGGTCGCCGGCGAGGTCTTCGATGCGCGCACCGAGCTCGAGGACGGCACGATCCGGTCCGCCGACGGCCTCGCGACGCTGAATGAAAGCGCGTGCCTCAAGATACTTGCCCTGCGCGAGTTCGACATTGGCGAGCATGAACAGGATGTCGCCCTGGTCGGGTGCCTGCTCCAACGCGCGGCGCAGATACGCTTCCGCCTTGGGCATCTGGCCTGCGTCGTGCGCGCACTTGCCGGCATTGAACAGCGCCTGCGCAGGGATCGTGTAGAACGGATCCTGCACGGCTTTGACGAACGCCGCATCGGCTTCGTCGCTTTTGCCGCGACTGCACAGATAGGTGCCGTAAGCGTTGAGAACGCCGCCGTCGGTCGGCGCCAGCGCGAGTGCGTGCTGGAACTCTTTCTCTGCCTTGGGCTGGTCACCAATCTTGTTGAAGATCAAACCCAGCATGGCGTGGACGTCGCTGGATTCGGGGTCGCTGCGCAGCGCCAGGTTTGCGCGGTCCAGCGCTTCCTTGAGTTCGTTCGACTGGAAATAACTCTGGGCCAGGCCGAGATTGATCTGTCCCGTATTGGAAATCTTTCCGCGCGTCTCCGCGTCGGAGCTCTTGTCGCGGGCAACCGCGCCGGATGCCAGCATCGCTGCCAGCAGGGTTGCGAAAATGGTCAGAACCTCAGGCCGCCGCATCCGAAATCCCCTTGGCTTCTTCGATCTTGCGCTTGAACTCGGCCTGGCGACGGGTGCGATCCATTACCTGCCCCTTGAGTTGTCCGCAGGCTGCGTCGATGTCGTCGCCGCGGGTGCGGCGGACCATCGTCAGCACCTGGCTGTCGAGCAGGATTTTCTGGAATGCGCGGATATCGGCTTCGTCGGAACGCTCGAAGCGTGTGCCGGCGAAGGGGTTGAACGGGATCAGATTGACCTTCGCGCTGTCGCTGCGCTGCACTTGGCGATCCATGGCGTGCATCAGCTTGGCCAGCGCTCGGGCATGCTCGGGCTTGTCGTTGACGCCCTTCATCATCGTGTATTCGAAGGTCACCGACGCACGCGGCTTGCTCAGCGCATAACGCACGCAGGCTGCCATAAGTTCGGCAATCGGATATTTTTTGTTGAGGGGCACGAGTTCGGTGCGCAGGTCGTCGTTCGGCGCGTGCAGGGACACTGCGAGCGAAACGTCGCTGACTTCGGAAAGCTTGTCGATCATCGGCACCAGACCAGCCGTCGAAAGCGTGACGCGCTTGTTGGCAAGGCCGAAGCCGTTGTCGTCGCGCATCAGGCTCATCGCCCGCACGACGTTGTCGAAGTTCAGCAGCGGCTCGCCCATGCCCATCATCACGACATTGGTGAGCTTGCGCTGGTGATGGGTCTTGTTGCCGAGGTGTTTCGAGGTGGTCCAGACCTGGCCGATGATCTCTGCGGTGGACAGGTTGCGGTTGAAACCCTGGGTGGCAGTGGAACAAAACTGGCAGTTCAATCCGCAACCGACCTGGCTGGATACGCACAGCGTGCCGCGGCCCTTGTCGGGAATGAACACCGCTTCGATGGCGTTGCTGGGATCCATGCCGAGCAGCCATTTGTGCGTGCCGTCGGTGGATTCCTTGTCGAACAGCACCTGCGGCGGGCGAATTTCGCAATGATCGTTGAGCTTGGCGCGAAGCGCCTTGCCGACGTCGGTCATCAATTCGAAATCCGTGACGTGCTGGTGGTACATCCACTTCATCAACTGGTGGGCGCGGAAGCGCTTCTCGCCGAGCGTCTCGGCGAAGAAGCGCTCCATGCCCTCGCGATCGAGGTCGAACAAATTGATCTTGGTGGAAACCTCGGTCACGGCTCTACTCGCTTAGCGCGGGCAAACTTCGGTGGCGGCGAAGAAATACGCGGTCTCGATCGCGGCGTTCTCCAGGCTGTCCGAACCATGCACGGCATTGGCATCAATGCTTTCGGCGAAGTCGGCGCGGATGGTGCCGGCGGCGGCTTCCTTGGGATTGGTGGCGCCCATCAGTTCGCGATTCTTGGCGACGGCGTTTTCGCCTTCCAACACCTGGATCATCACCGGGCCGGAAATCATGAATTCGACCAGCGCGTTGAAGAACGGACGCTGCGCGTGCACGGCATAAAAACCTTCCGCTTCGCGACGCGAGAGGTGCTTCATCTTCGCGGCGACAACCTTGAGGCCGGCGTTTTCGAAACGGGCGTAAATCTGACCAATGACGTTCTTGGCGACCGCGTCAGGCTTGATGATGGAAATGGTGCGCTCCAGCGCCATGACAAATACTCCAGCTAACAGGTGTGGGAAGCGGGCAAATTTAGCACAAAACCCTCGTCGAAACACGGGTTTAGCGCCAACTCTGAGAATCGGACTAGGGATCGGGGCGGCCCCTCGGGACGGTCCTGGCCCAAGCGGACGCATGCGGCGTTTGACCGAAGCCCGGCTTCAGTCATAGGATTGAAACACCTGTTTCAATCGAACGCTCGGTGGCTCATGACGACGACCCATTTCAACACCAAGGACCGCATCCTCGGCGCCGCCGAAGAACTGTTCGCCCAACACGGCTTTTCCGGCACCTCCCTGCGCCAGGTGACCAGCCGTGCCGATGTCAACATCGCGGCGGTCAACTACCACTTCGGCTCCAAGGAAAACCTGGTCAACGAGGTCTTCCGCCGGCGCATGGACGAGATGAGCGAGCGCCGCTTGGGCAGCCTGCGGGAAGCACAGGAAGAGCATCCGAACGAGCTCGAGCCGATCCTCGCAGCATTCATTCGCCCCGCCCTCGCCCTGACGCTGGATCGCCACGGATCGGCCTTCGTCCGCGTCCTGGCCCGCGCCTACGCCGAGAAAAACGACCGCCTGCGCAAGTTCCTGTCCGACAACTACGGCCAGGTGCTGCGCGAATTCGCCAAGGCGATCGCGCCCTGCCTGCCTGATCTGGGCAAGGAAGAACTGTACTGGCGCATGGATTTCGTCGCCGGCGCCCTGACTTACGCGATGGCCGATTTCGGCCTGATCAAGCGCCCGGCCGGTGTCAGCGAGAAAACCCATTGCGACAAGGCCGCACAGAACCTGATCCGCTTCGCCGCCGCCGGTCTCCGCGCGGCCTGACCTTTTCCACATCTCCCCCACGGAGCAACACCATGTCGCAACTCCGCATCCGCAAGGTGGCCGTCCTCGGCGCCGGCGTGATGGGCGCGCAGATCGCCGCCCACCTCGTCAACGCCAATGTCGACACGATCCTGTTCGATCTTCCCGCCAAGGACGGCGACAAGAACGGCATCGTCACCAAGGCCATCGCCAACCTAGGCAAGTTGTCCCCGGCGCCGCTGGCGGGCAAGGACAAGGCCGCCGCGATCACTGCCGCCAACTACGACCAGCATCTCGAGTTGCTCAAGGGCTGCGACCTGATCATCGAGGCGATCGCCGAACGTCTGGACTGGAAGAAAGACCTCTACGCCAAGATCCTGCCCTTCGTGGCCCCGAATGCAGTGCTCGCATCCAACACTTCTGGCTTATCAATCAATGCTTTGGCGGAAGTTCTTGATGAATCACTTCACCATCGATTCTGCGGCGTCCACTTCTTCAATCCGCCGCGCTACATGCATCTGGCCGAGCTGATTCCCTGCAAGAACACCGATGCCGCCGTCCTCGAGGGCCTCGAGTCATTCCTGGTCACCACCCTGGGCAAAGGCGTGGTCTATGCCAAGGACACGCCGAATTTCATCGGCAACCGTATCGGCGTGTTCTCCATCCTTTCGACCCTGCACCACACCGCCGCCTTCGGCCTTGGCTTCGATGAAGTCGACGCGCTGACCGGTCCGCTGGTCGGGCGCCCGAAGTCGGCGACCTACCGCACCTCCGACGTGGTTGGCCTGGACACCATGGCCCACGTCATCAAGACGATGGCCGACACCTTGCCGGATGATCCCTGGAAACAATATTTCCTGGCGCCCGACTGGCTGCAGGCGCTGATCGCCAAGGGCGCGCTCGGCCAGAAAACCGGCGCCGGCATTTTCCAGAAGCGCGGCAAGGACATCGTCGTCCTCGACCTCAAGGCGCAGGATTATCGCCCTGCCACGGGCGAAGCCGCCGCAGAAGTCGTCGAGATCCTGAAGATCAAAAATCCCGCGGAGAAATTCGCCAAGCTGCGCGCCTCCGCGCATCCGCAGGCGCAATTCCTCTGGTCGTGCTTCCGAGACCTGTTCCATTACAGCGCCTTTCATCTGGAATCGATCGCCGACACCGCCCGCGATGTCGACTTCGCGATCCGCTGGGGCTACGG
Source organism: Arenimonas sp. (assembly GCF_035312645.1). Classification (GTDB taxonomy): domain Bacteria; phylum Pseudomonadota; class Gammaproteobacteria; order Xanthomonadales; family Xanthomonadaceae; genus Arenimonas. The sequence goes on along the minus strand of NZ_DATGBO010000103.1, from coordinate 41,240 downwards.
CTGGAACCTGGGGCCGTTCGAGACTTGGCAGGCCGCTGGCTGGCAGCAGGTTGCCGGGTGGATCGCCGACGATATCGCCGCAGGCAAGACGATGAGCAATGCCGCCCTGCCCGCCTGGGTGACCGACGGCCGCACCGGCGTACATGAGGCCGCAGGCAGTTTCAGCCCCGGTCGCAAGGCACTGGTGCCGCGCTCGAGCAATCCGGTCTATCAGCGCCAGCGCTTCCCGGACCCGGTACTGGGCGAAGTGTTCGCGCAGGGCGAGACGGTGTTCGAGACCGACGCGGTGCGCATGTGGCACGACGGCGACGGCATCGCGGTGCTCAGCTTCAAGACCAAGATGAATACCGTCAGCGATGGCGTGCTCGCCGGCATTCAGCAGGCGATCGATGCTGCCGAAAAGAATTTTCAGGGGCTGGTGATCTGGCAGACCAAGGAGCCGTTCTCCGCCGGCGCCGATCTCTCGGGTGCGATGGCATCTCTGGCCGCGGGCAAGATCGCCGAGTTCGAGGCGATGGTCGCCAACTTCCAAGCCACCAGCCAGCGCATCAAGTACTCGCTGGTACCGGTGGTCGCAGCGGTTCGCGGTCTCGCACTCGGCGGCGGTTGCGAATTCCAGATGCATTCGGCGCGCAGCGTGCTGGCACTGGAAAGTTATGTCGGCCTGGTTGAGGCCGGCGTCGGCCTGTTGCCGGCGGGTGGCGGTCTCAAGGAAATCGCGACGCGCGTCGGCCTCGCTGCCGGCCCGGGTGGCGATGTCTTCGCCGGCCTCAAGCCGTATTTTGAAGCCGTCGCGATGGGCAAGGTCTCGGCCTCAGCGCTCGAAGCGAAGGAGCTCAAGCTGGCGCGCGACAGCGACCTCGTGGTGTTCAACCAGTACGAATTGCTGCATGTCGCCAAGCAGCAGGCCAAGGCGCTGGCCGAATCGGGTTATCGCCCGATGCTGCCGCCGAAACAAATTCCGGTTGCCGGCGATGTCGGCATCGCAACCTTCAAGATGATGCTGGTGAACATGCTCGAGGGTCGCTTCATTTCCGAACACGACATGGAAGTGTCCACGCGCATCGCCACCGTGCTCTGCGGCGGCGACATCGATCGCGGTTCGCTGGTCGACGAAGAATGGCTGCTCAAGCTCGAGCGCGAACACTTCGTCGCCCTCGCGCAGATGCCCAAGACCCAGGAACGCATCGCGTACATGCTCAAGAACGGCAAGCCGCTGCGCAACTGATGGTGAGCGGTCAGCAGTGAGCGGTGAGTGGGGGAGCATCCCGACTCGATCCGTTCACCAATCACCAATCACCGCTCACCCATCACGCAAACGAATTCAGAGAATCCACCATGACCAAGCAAGTTCAAGAAGCCTACATCGTCGCCGCCACCCGCACGCCGGTCGGCAAGGCGCCGCGCGGCGTGTTCCGTAACGCCCATCCCGCCGATCTGCTCGCGCACGTGCTGCGCTCGGTCGTCGCGCAGTCGCCCGGAATCGACACCCGCCGCATCGACGACATCATCGTCGGCTGCGCGATGCCCGAAGGCGAGCAAGGCATGAATGTCGCACGCATCGGCGCGCTGCTGGCCGGGCTGCCCGACAGCATCGCGGCGCAGACCATCAACCGTTTCTGCTCGTCCGGTCTGCAGGCCGTCGCGCTGGCCGCCGACCGCATCCGTCTCGGCGAGGCCGACCTGATGATCGCTGGCGGCGTCGAATCGATGAGCATGGTGCCGATGATGGGCAACAAGGTCGCGATGACCCCGAGCGTGTTCAAGGACGACAACATCGCCATCGCCTATGGCATGGGCATCACCGCCGAAAAAGTCGCCGAGCAATGGAAAGTCTCGCGCGAGGACCAGGACGCCTTCGCCCTCGCCTCGCACCAGAAAGCTCTCGCTGCGGTCGCCGGTGGCGAATTCACCTCGGAGATTTCGCCCTACAACGTGATCGCTCGCCAGCCCGTGCTGGGCGGCAATACCGTCGCGATCCGCGAGTTGCTGGTGCAGAACGACGAAGGCCCGCGCGCCGATACCAGCCTTGAAGGGCTCGCCAAGTTGCGTCCTGTGTTCCGCAATGGCGGCAGTGTCACGGCCGGCAACAGCTCGCAGATGTCCGACGGCGCCGGCGCGGTGATGCTGGCCTCGGCGCAGGCGATCAAGGATTACGGGCTGACGCCGCTGGCGCGTTTCGTCGGCTTTTCGGTGGCCGGCGTAAAACCCGAGATCATGGGCATCGGCCCGAAGGAAGCGATTCCGAAAGCGCTCAAACAGGCCGGGCTGACGAAGGATCAGATCGACTGGATCGAGCTCAATGAAGCGTTCGCCGCGCAGGCGCTGGCGGTGATCCGCGACCTCGGTCTCGATGCCTCGAAGGTCAATCCGCTCGGTGGCGCGATCGCGCTCGGCCATCCGTTGGGCGCGACCGGTGCTGTCCGTGTCGCCACGCTGACGCACGCCCTGCAACGCCGCAAACTCAAGTACGGCATGGTGACGATGTGCATCGGCACCGGCATGGGCGCCGCCGGCATCTTCGAAGCTTTGTAATTTTTGGTAGGAGCGACGCAAGTCGCGATCCTTCCATATTGCGGAAACAAAAAAACGGGCAGCCTGAGCTGCCCATTTTCTTTTGCAACAACGCCCGGATTACTTGGCGCAGGCGATGAACTTGCCCTTGGCATCGCGGCAACGCGTGGCAGCCGGCTTCTTCGCGCAGGCAACGAACTTGCCCTTCGCGTCGTGGCAGCGCGCCGACGAACCCGCCGGCTTGGCAGCCGGGGCAGCGGCAGTGGTGGTGGCAGCCGGAGCGGCAGCAGCGGCCGGCTTCGCAGCCGGAGCAGCGGCAGTTGCCGGCTTGGCAGCCGTCGCGGCGGCGGTAGCCGGTTTGGCGGCAGGTGCGGTAGCTGCCTTGGCGACGGGCTTGGCAGCAACCGCCGGCTTGGCGGCCGTGGCGGGAGCCGCAGCCTGCGGGGTGGCGGCGCTGGCGCCGAAAGCCATGAACATCAAGGCAGTGGCGAGCGAGAGAGTGAGTCGACGCATGGGTATTCTCCTGGGATTGGTGCCCGACCAACGCCGGGGCAGGCACAGACTGCCGCGCGCCAGGTTACCGATTGCCGCTACCTCGGATTAAATTCTGGTAATGCGCAGCGACGATTACGCCGGTGGCGCCTCTCTTCCCGGTCTCAGCCCCAGCGTGCCTTCCAACCATCCTTCGCCTGCAGCCACCAATAGCTGAGCTGCGCGCCGGCAAATCCCGCTGGTTTCAGCGCCGACACCAACCCATAGCTGGAAAATTCCCGCCAGCGCGGATCGCCCTCGGCAATCGCCGCGGCGAGCACTTCGCCCGCGAATGTCGTCGGTGCGACGCCGTGACCGCCGAAGGCCTGGCCCAGCCAAAGGCCGTCGTCGATCCGGCCGATCTGCGGCATTTCGTGGCGCGCATAACTCATCAAACCCGACCAGGCCGATTCGATGCGCACACCTTCCAGCTGCGGAAACACTTTCATCAGGTCGCGATAAAGCAGACGCTTCACCGCCGCCGGCGAGCGATCGAGCACCGAGATGCGACCGCCCCAGAGCAGCCGCGAATCGGGCAGCGGGCGGTAGTAGTCGAAGGCGAAACGCGTGTCGTAGATCGCCGCGCGGGTGCGCAGGACCTCGTCCATGCGCTCGCGCAGCGGCTCGGTAACCATCACATAGGTGGCAATCGGCAGCACGCCGGCATCGACATCCGCGCGCAGACCGGCGAGATAGCCGCCGCAGGCCAGCACTACTTGCTCGGCCTCGACCTCGCCTTCCGGCGTACGCACGCGCCAACCCGCACCGGAGCGCACGAGCGCGGTCGCCGGCGAGCGCTCGTGCAGGCTGACGCCTTGCGCGGCGGCCGCTTGGGCGATGCCCAATGCATAGTTCAGCGGATGGAAGTGCATGGCATTTCGTTCGAACAGGCCATCGCTGTAGCGATCGCTGCGAATCAATTCGCGCAGTTCCGCGGCCGGCACGAACTGCCACTCGTTGCCGAAGCCATCCTTGAGCATGCGCTGGAAATCACGCAGCACCGCCGGATCGCGAAACCAGTTCGCCCAATACACGCCGGCATCGGTGTGCTGGCAGTCGATCCGGTATTGGTCGATGCGGCGGCGGATCAGGTCAACGGCATCGGTCGTGCCCGAATAGAGATTCCTGGCGCGCTGCGCGCCGAGATCCTTGAGCAGGCTTTCCGGCCCACGCGAAAACCCCGCGAAAACAAAACCGCCATTGCGTCCGGAAGCGCCGAACGCGATCTGCTGTGCTTCCAGCACGACGACGTCGCGGACGCCGCGTTCGGCCAGGCCGAGCGCGGTGTTGAGCCCGGCAAAGCCGCCGCCGATCACGCAGACTTTCGCGGTGCGCTTGCCGCTGAGCGCAGGAAAAGAAACATCCGTCGCTGCCGTTGTGCGGTAGTAGTTGCTCGATTCCATGCTGGATTCGCAGTCGTTTGTCGTCGGCTGGAAAAGCGATCGGATCGCTTCGCCCTGCCCGCTTCAGCGCTCGAGCGCGGCGCGCATATAGGCGCGGGCGGCGTCGGCAAGATCGTCATGGTCGAGCGCGTACTGGATGGTCGCCTCGATCAGACCGATCCGGCTGCCGCAGTCGAAACGCCGGCCTTCGAAACGATATGCCAGCGCTCGCTCCTGTTTCATCAACGCGGCGATGCCGTCGGTGAGTTGGATTTCACCGCCGGCACCGGGACGGGTTTTCTCCAGCAAATCGAAAATTTTTCCGCTCAGGACGTAACGACCCACCACCGCGAGATTGCTCGGCGCGACTTCCGGTTTCGGTTTCTCGACGATCGCGGAAATCAGCCCATGCCGGCCGCTGAAATCCTGCGTCGCGACGATGCCGTAACTGCCGGTCTGTTCGCGCGGGACATCCTGCACGGCGATCACACTGGCCTGCTCACGCTCGGCGAGATCGGCCATCTGCTTGAGCGCGCCGGGGCCGCGGTTCCAGATCAGATCGTCGGGAAGCAGCACGGCAAAGGGCTCATCGCCAATCACCGGCTTGGCGCAGAGCACGGCATGGCCGAGACCGAGGGCTTCGGCCTGGGTGACGAAAACGGCGCGCACGTTACGCGGCAACACGTCGCGGATCAGCGCCAGCAATTCCGATTTGCCGGCTTTCTCGAGCTTCTGTTCAAGCTCGTAGGCCTTGTCGAAATAATCGGCGACCGAATGTTTGTAGCGATTGGTGACGAACACCAGCGTGTCGCAACCGGCCTCGATCGCTTCATCGACCGCGTACTGAATCAGCGGCTTGTCCACGACCGGCAACATTTCCTTGGGCACGGTCTTGGTGGCCGGCAGGAAACGCGTGCCGAGACCGGCGACGGGGAATACGGCTTTTCGGATGCGGAAAGTCATGCGCTTGCGTCGCCATCGCTGGGGGTAATCGTCGCGGGAGTGTACTCGGGGACCGCTTCGCACAGCAGGGCCGAGAGAGCGTCGTCGCTGGCGTCTTCGGCAAGCGCCGCCAGCAGTCGCGTGAGCAAGGCGGTCACCTGTGGCTCCGATGCCTGGCGCGGCTGCGCGCGCAGGATCAGCGGGTTGATCGTTCGGTCGTGGCGTTCGCCGGCGGCGAACAGACGCTCATGCAATTTCTCGCCGGGGCGCAGGCCGATGTATTCAATGCGAATGTCGTCGCCGGCACGTTTGCCGGTAAGCAGGATCATCTGTTCGGCGAGCTCGCGGATCGCCACCGGCCGGCCCATGTCCAGCGTATAGATCGCTGCTGCCGATTCCGGCAACGCCGCGGTCTGCAGGATCAACTGGCAGGCTTCGGGAATGGTCATGAAGTAACGGGTGATTTCCGGATGCGTCACCGTCACCGGACCGCCCTCGGCGATCTGGCGACGGAATAGCGGCACCACGCTGCCGGCGGAATCGAGCACGTTGCCGAAACGCACGATCGACAAGCGCGTCGCCGACCCGGCGAAACAGGCTTGCACGATCAACTCGGCGAAACGCTTGCTGGCGCCGAGCACGTTGATCGGATCGACGGCCTTATCGGTCGAGATCAACACGAAATTGCCGACGCCGGCATCGCGACAGGTCGATGCGAGCACGTCGGTGGCGGCGACATTGTTGCGCAGGCCTTCGCGGATCTGGCCTTCGAGCAACGGCACCTGCTTGTTGGCGGCGGCGTGATAGACGAAATCGGGACGCTGGCGCAGCGCACGCCGGCAGGCGACCGCATCGCCGCAATCGGCAAGCATCAGTTCGATGGGAACCTGCGGAAAATCGTTGGCCAAACCTTCGCTGACCAGCAGCAACGGCAACTCGGCGCGTTCCAGCAGAATCAATCGCGCGGCACCGGCACGCGCGCATTGCCGCGCCAGTTCCGAGCCGATCGAGCCGCCTGCGCCGGTGATCAGCACCGATTTTCCGCCGACGCTTGCGCGTACGCCTTCCCAGTCGAACTTCACCGGATCGCGGCCGAGCAGGTCCTCGATCGCGACCTCGTTCAAGCGCAATTGTCCCGGCGCGGAATCGAGCATGTCGGAAAGACGCGGCACTTTCCGGAATGGCAGGCCGGTGGTCTCGCAAAGATTCACCACACGCCGCATCTGCAAAGGTGTAGCGCCGGGCATGGCGATCACCAGCATCTGCGCCGCGGTTTCGCGCGCGACTTCGGCGACGTCGTCGATGCGACGCAAAACCGGTACGCCCTGCACTTTCCGGCCGATCAGGTCCGGGCTGTCGTCGAGCAGGCCGACAGGCAAATAACGGCCGTCGCTGCGGAAATCACGCAACAACATTTCCGCGGCACGGCCGGCGCCCAGCACCACGACCCGGGTCGCATCGGAATGCCGCGCAGCCATGCGCTGGTCTTTCCAAAGTCGGTAAAGCAGGCGCGGGGCGCCGAGCAGGAACACCAGCACGATCACATACGGCAACAGCACGCGGCGTGGGATATCCGGCAGCATGCCCAACAGCCAGAACACCAGGATGATCAGCGCCAGGCCAAGCAATGCGGCACGGGCGAGATTGGCGAGGTCGGGCAGGCTCGCGAAACGCCAGACGCCGCGATACAGACCGACGGCCCAGAGCATCAGGCCCTGTGCCGCGATCACCACGATCAATTCGGTGATGAGCCCCGGCGCATCGGGCGCACCGGCGACGCTGGCCAGCCAACGCAGCCCGACCCAGGTCAGCGCGACGACGAGCAGGTCGTGCAGCAATACCAGCAGCCGCGGCGCCATCGCCAACATCCAGGTCGCGCGCGTCATGCCGCGCTCCGCCGACGACGTTGCAGCAATCGCCGCCGAAGGCCGGCGTGTGCGATCACGCCGGTTGCGAACAGCAGCAGCGTCGCGATGCATTGCGCCAGCATCGTGGCAGCGCTGAGCGCGAGCGCGATGCCGATCGCGAGCGCGGTCGCTGTTCCGTAAGCCAGGCAAACCTGCCACGGCGCGCGGCCGCAACGCACCGCGAATTGATATAGATGCTCACGATGCGCCTGCCACAGCACCCGCCCCGAACAGGCGCGACGCAGCAAGGTCACGCCGGCATCGATCAGCATTACCGAAGAAATCATCAGCGCTTGAGCGATGGTCAGCGTGTGCAGATGCAGGCTGATCAACAACAGGCCGACCACCCCGCCCGCCAGCACGTGACTGCCGATATCGCCAAGAAAAACCCGCGCGTTCGGAAAGTTGAAAGGGAGGAATCCCAGGCAGGCACCCGCCAGCACGAAAGCAGCGAAGCGCAGGTCCATGTCCTGCCCGGGCACGAAAGCCACCGCGAGCGCGATCAGCGCACCCTGCACTGTCACCAGACCGTGGCTGCCGTCCATGAAATTCCAGACATTGATCACCGCGACCGTGACAAGGCTAGCCGGCAGGAGAATCAAGACGAGCATGGGCATCGGCATTTGCCGGAGCAGCGGGATCAGCATCGCCAACGCCGCCAGCCATTGCAGGCAGAATTTCGGCAGTGCCGAAAGCGAGCGCAGATCGTCGACCAGCCCGAGCACGGTCAGCAGCACGATGCCGATCGCCAATCCACACCAGGCCGATGCCAGCGGTGATGCCTGCAAGGCGAGGATGATCGTCAGCAGCAACAGTACCAGCGCGATACCGATGCCACCGCCGCGCGGCGTGATCTGCGAATGCACGCGCCGGCCACCGGGGACGTCGAACAGGCCGCGCGCATGCGCGAAACGCATCCAGCCCATGCAGGCGAGCGCAGAAAGGATCGCCGCCGCCACCATCAGGATCAGGGCAAACGCCAGGCTTGCGCTCATCAATCGCCTGCCGCGTTCAACAGCGGCTTGATGCTGCCCCAGTGCTTGCAGCTGGGGCACTGCCAGTGGTGCGCGCGCGCGCCGAAACCGCAGCGTTGGCAGCGATAACTTGTGGTGCGTACGACCAGCTGATCGGTGATCTGCTTGATCACGCGCAGCGATTCACCAGGATCGTCGCCGGGATTTTCCAGACTCAGATCGATAAGAGCCGCTTCGCCGCGCACCGACGGACGCTGCTGCAGCTGCCGCGACAGGAAGGCTTGCGCCGCATCGATGCCCTCGTCGCGCTGGATCAGTTGTGCGAGCGCCAGCACCGGCGACACGCCGGGATAGTGCTCGATGGTTTCCTGCAGAAAGCCGCGGGCGCGCGCGGTTTCGCCGCGTTTTTCGTAGCAGGCCAGCAACGGCGCGAGGATTTCCGGGAGGAATTCGATGTCGTGGCGGGCGACGCGCTCGAACGCGCGGATCGCCGCCGCGTCGTTGCCTTCCGCAAGCTCCAGCCGGCCTTCGATCACGCCGGCGCGCACGCTGTTGCTGTCGGCCGAGTACGCCAGGCCGATCTGCTCGCGGGCGATGTCGCCTTGGTTTTCCAGACGCGCCTTGTCGGCGAGTTCGCAATGGAAATGCGCGATCACCCGGCCCATCGGTTCGCCGGAGGTCTGTTCGTAGCGCGTGGCGTGTTCGATCGCCTTGTCCCAGTCGCGCTCGGCCTGATAGATCGCGATCAACTGGCGCAGCGCCTGCGGCGCGTGCACGCCCATCTGCACGAGATCGGTGAACAGCGTCTCGGCACGATCGAGCAGGCCGGCGCGCATGTAGTCCTCGCCGAGCGCGAGCACGGCGCGCGTTTTTTGTTCTTCGCTCAGACCGTTGCGCGCGACCAGGCTTTGATGCAGCCGGATCGCACGGTCGACTTCGCCGCGTCGACGGAACAGATGGCCGAGCGCGAATTGGGTCTCGACGGTGTCCTTATCGACTTCAGCGATCTGCAAAAAGATCTCGATCGCCTTGTCCTGCTGTTCGTTGAGCAGGTAATTCAAACCACGGAAATAAGTGTTGGACAGTCGCGATACGCGCGCACCGCCCTTGATCTCGCCACCACGCCGGCCGGCAAGCCAGCCGCCAGCCGCTGCTGCGGGAATCAGCAGCAACCAGGCCGCATTGGTCATTATTGCCATGACGCATCCTTGTCTTCGCCCAGCTCCTGGATATCCGGTCCAGAGCCCGTGCCGCCGGTCTTGTGCAAGCGTCGCCGCAACGGCCAGACCACACCCGCGGTCACCACCAGGCCACCGATCAACGCGCCGGCCAGAAGAACAGTCAGGAGAATCAGACCCAGGCGCACATCAAAGCTGCGCAGCCACAGGTCTACGTGCACGGTCTGCTTGTTGAGCGCACCGAAAATCACGCCGAAAGCGATGAACAACAGGGCGAACAGGGCTTTGATCAGACGCATCGAACGGCCAGTCTGAGAGGGTGACGGGAGTTTAGCCGTTTGCCGGCGACTTGCTCAGCCCTGACACGCGGCGGGATCAATCCCCGACCGGATCCTTGCCGCCATTGACGCGGTCGCGCAACTCTTTGCCGGGCTTGAAGTGCGGCACGTACTTTCCGGGCAGGGCCACGGAATCGCCGGTCTTGGGATTGCGACCCAGGCGCGGCGGACGGAAATGCAGGGAGAAGCTGCCGAAGCCGCGGATTTCGATGCGGTCACCATCGGTGAGGGCATTGCTCATCATTTCCAGCAGGGTCTTGACCGCCAGGTCCACGTCGTCGGCCTTCAGATGGGCCTGGCGACGCGAAAGTATCTCGATGAGTTCCGACTTCGTCATGTATTGCGATCTCTCGAACGCTGGATTGGCAGTGCGATGGCGACGGTCATGCCTTCATGGCCGTCGCTGCATTCAAGACAAAACATCGCGGCCCGGGCGAACCCGGGCCGCGATTGACGCTTACTCGCTCTTGTTGAGCTGCTCGCGCAGCAACGCGCCGAGCTTGGTGGTGCCGCTGGAAGCGTCGGCAGCCTTGTTGACCTCGGCCATCGACTCGGCCACTTCGGCCTCGTCCTTGGCGCGGATCGACAGCTGCATGACGCGGCCCTTGCGGTCCATGCCGATGTACTTCGCTTCAACGCTGTCGCCGACCTTCAGGTACTGCGTCGCGTCCTCGACGCGCTCCTTGGCGATGTCGTTGGCCTTCACATAGCCTTCGATGCCGCCTTCGAGCTCGATCGTGGCGCCCTTGGCATCCACTTCCTTCACGGTGCCGGTGACGATGGCGCCCTTCTGGGTGGTGGCCATCATGGTGCCGATCGGATCCTGCTCAAGCTGCTTGACGCCCAGCGAGATGCGCTCGCGCTCCGGATCCACGGCCAGGACAACGGCTTCCAGCGTGTCGCCCTTCTTGTAGTTGCGGACCACGTCTTCGCCGGTGGTGTTCCAGCTGATGTCGGACAGGTGCACCAGGCCATCGATACCGCCGTCCAGGCCGATGAAGATGCCGAAGTCGGTGATCGACTTGATCTGGCCGGAAACCTTGTCGCCCTTCTTGAAGATGGCGGCGAACGCTTCCCACGGATTGGACGCGCACTGCTTGATGCCCAGCGAGATGCGGCGACGCTCGGCGTCGACGTCCAGAACCATCACTTCGACTTCGTCGCCCAGCTGGACGACCTTGGACGGGTTGACGTTTTTGTTGGTCCAGTCCATCTCGGACACGTGCACCAGGCCTTCCACGCCCGGCTCGATCTCGACGAACGCGCCGTAATCGGTGACGTTGGAGACCTTGCCGACCAGACGCGCGCCGGTCGGGTAACGACGGGCGATGTTGTCCCAGGGATCTTCACCGAGCTGCTTGAGGCCGAGGCTGACGCGGTTGCGCTCGCGGTCGTACTTGAGCACGCGGACCTGCAGTTCTTCGCCGACGTTGACGACTTCGGACGGATGGCGCACGCGCTTCCAGGCCATGTCGGTGATGTGCAGCAGGCCATCGATACCGCCGAGGTCGACGAACGCGCCGTAATCGGTGAGGTTCTTGACGACGCCGGTGACGATCGCGCCTTCCTGCAGGCGCTCGAGCATCTGCTCGCGCTCGACGCTGTTTTCGCTCTCGACAACTGCACGGCGGGAAACGACGACGTTGTTGCGCTTGCGATCGAGCTTGATGATCTTGAACTCGAGTTCCTTGCCTTCCAGGTAACCCGGGTCGCGCACGGGACGCACATCCACCAGGGAACCCGGCAGGAACGCGCGAACGTCGCGGATGTCGACGGTGAAACCGCCCTTGACCTTGCCGCTGATGCGGCCGGTGACGATTTCGCCGGCTTCCATGGAGGTTTCCAGCTCGTCCCAGACCATCGCGCGCTTGGCTTTCTCGCGGGACAGGACGGTTTCGCCGAAGCCGTTTTCCATGGATTCGAGGGCGACCTTGACGGTGTCGCCAACGGCGACTTCCAGTTCACCCTGCTCGCTACGGAACTGTTCGATCGGAACGATGCCTTCGGACTTCAGACCGGCGTTGATGACAACCACGTCGGAGCGAATTTCCACCACCACGCCGGAAACGATGGCGCCGGGCTTGAGCTTGGCGAAGCCGATCTGGCTCTGTTCAAACAGTTCTGCAAATGATTCGGTCATTGTTATATCTCGGTTGAACACACGGGTTGCCGACATTCGTTGCCGGGCCCACCTGTTGTGCGCAGATGCGCGTTGGGTTGTCCCGCACCGTCTGGTGCGGGGGTTTTCTGCCTGGGGAATCGCCGCCGGTTGGAGGGCGGTGCGATGGCGACGGCGCTAGCGGCGCCGCAGGGAATCCGGCAGCACCGCGAGCACACGTTCGATCACCTCGGTGATCGGCATGCCGGTGGAGTCCAATACGACCGCATCTTCTGCGGGCTTCAGGGGCGCCACGGCACGTCCGGCATCACGCTCGTCGCGAGCGGCGATTTCGTGCAGCAGACTGTCAAGATTAACGGAAACCCCTTTTTCTTTCAACTGCTTATAGCGTCTTTTGGCTCTTTCGGCGGCGCTGGCAGTCAAGAACACCTTGTAGCCGGCATCGGGGAAAATGACCGTCCCCATGTCGCGGCCGTCCGCCACCAGTCCCGGCGCCTGCCGGAAACGCTTCTGCAGATCCAGCAGGGCGGCCCGCACCGGCGGGTGCGCGGCGATCGCCGAAGCCGCCGCACCGGCGGTTTCCATGCGCAATTGATGGGTCGCATCCTTGCCATTGACGATCACCCGCGGCTCGCCGGAATCGTCGGTTTCGAAGTGGATTTCCGTGCGGGCGGCGCAGGCGGCCACCGATTCCGGGTCGCTGAGGTCGACGTTTTCCCAGGCAGCGGCAAGGCCGACGGCTCGGTAGATCGCCCCGGAATCGAGGTAGTGCCAGCCCAGACGGTCGGCTACCGCGCGGCTGATGGTGCCTTTGCCTGAGCCCGAGGGGCCATCGATGGTGAGGACGGGGATGGTCGCGGGCATGGTCGAAGTCTAACCGAAGGCCTCAGCCAGCCAGAAGCTCGAACCCGATCGAGCGCGCGAGTTCGACGAATCCCGGGAACGAAGTCGCGACGTTTTCGCAATCGCCGATGCAGGTCTCGCCGCTGGCGCACTGCGCCGCGACCGCCAGGCTCATCGCGATGCGGTGGTCGCCGTGGCTGTCGGTATCGGCGCCGCACAGGCTGCCCCCATCGATCACCGCGCCGTCCGGCGTTTCCGTGATCGCCGCACCCATTGCCCGCAACGCGATCGCCATCACCGCGATCCGGTCGGACTCCTTGACCCGCAGCTCTGCCGCACCGGAAATCGTTGTGCGACCTTCGGCGACCGCAGCGGCGACAAAAAGCGCAGGAAACTCATCGATCATGTCCGGCACCAGGGCCTCGGGTACAGCAATGCCCCGCAACTGGGCGTGACGTACACGCAAGTTCGCGACCGCTTCCCCGCCCTGCTCGTCCGGGTTTTCCTCGGTTATATCCGCGCCCATCAGTCGAAGCGCGGCGAGCAGTCCGGTGCGCCGGGGATTCATGCCTACCCGGCGCAGCAGCAAGTCCGAACCCGGAATCACCGATGCCGCGACCAGGAAAAATGCCGCCGAGGAAAAATCCGCTGGCACCGAAACATCGGTGGCGCGGAGACGATGTCCGCCGCTCAAGCGCACCTGGCCCGGTGCAAATTCGATCGGCCAGCCGAAGGCGCGCAGCATCCGCTCGGTGTAATCGCGGGTCGGATGCGGCTCGATGACGCGGGTTTCGCCATGGGCATACAGGCCCGCCAGCAGAATCGCTGACTTCACCTGAGCGCTTGCCACCTTTGTTTTACAATCAATACCTTGCAGATCTTTATTAATGTCAATCCTGATTGGCGGCAACCCGCCGTCAGTCGATGTCAGTTGCGCCCCCATCTGCCGCAGCGGCTCGATCACCCGACTCATGGGTCGCTTGGATAGCGACGCGTCGCCAACCAGCACGCTGGCGAAGCCCTGCCCGGCCAGCAGGCCCGTGAGGAGACGCATGCCGGTGCCGGCATTGCCGCAATCCAGCGACTCGGAGCAGCCGCGCAAGCCGTGCAAGCCGACGCCATGGACGATGCGTTCGCTGGCTTCCGGCGCTTCGATGCGTACGCCGAGCTGGGCAAATATGCGCGCCGTCGCCCGCGTGTCCTCGCCTTCCAGGAAGCCGGAAATCCGCGACCTACCTTCCGCGATGGCTGCCAGCATGATCGCGCGATGCGAAATCGATTTGTCGCCGGGGACGGAAATTTCGCCGCGCAGGGGCGTGCCCGCCGCTGCGCGCCAACCCAGACTCACGCCAACACCTCGTCGAGCACCTGCAGCAGGCGGCGGTTTTCATCGCGATTGCCGACGGTAATGCGCAGGCAGGTCGGCAGACCGTAGCCAACCATCGGTCGCAGCACGACGCCGCGCGCCACCAGAGCCTTCTCGATCGGCGCTGCCTCACGACCGAAATCCACGAGCAGGAAATTGGTCTGCGAATCTGGCACGAACAGGCCGCGCTCGCGCAGCAAGCGCGCCAGCTCCACGCGCGCATCGGCGTTGTGATCGCGCACCCAGTCGAGGTGATCCTGGTCGTAGAGCGCCGCCTGCGCCGCGGCCAGTCCAGGCAAATTGACATTGAACGACTCGCGCACCCGCTCCATTACAGCGATCAATTCCGGATGCGCCGCGATGAAGCCGACGCGCAAACCGGCCAGCGCATAGCCTTTCGAAAACGTGCGGGCGACGATCAGGTTCGGGAAGCGCTCCAACAAAAGCAAGGCCGAAACCAACGCCGGATCAGTGACAAACTCCAGGTAGGCCTCGTCGACGACCACCAGCACCTCGTGCGGAACCCGCACCAGGAAACTTTCGAGATCGGCGCTGCCGAACCAGGTTCCGGTCGGGTTGTTTGGGTTGGCCAGATAGACGAGCCGTGTCATCGGCGTGATCTGCGCGATCATCGCTTCGAGGTCGTGGCCGCGCGACATCGTGGTGTCCTTCGCGAGCGCCGGAGCAAGACGCAACTCGGCGCCGGCCGATTGCGCCGCGAGCGCATAAACCGCGAACCCGTACTGCGATGCCACGACCTCGGAACCGGGCCCTGCGAAGACCTGCGCGAGCATCATCAGCAGTTCGTGCGAGCCGTTGCCCAGCAGTATCTGCACGGTATCGAGGCCGTGATACGAGGCCAACGCCAGCTTCAGGTCGCCCCCCAGCGGATCGGGATAGCGATGCAACTGGTTGATCGTGTCCAGCACGGCGGCCCGTGCACGTGGACTCGGGCCGTGGCTGTTCTCGTTGGAACCGAGTTCGACCAGGAAGCCGTTCGCATGTTCGCGCCGCAGCGCCACCAGGTCGTGGCCGGGATCGTAGGCGCGCAGCTTACGGATACCGGCCTGCGCCAGCGCGTTGAAGTCCGGCACCGGCGGCAAGGACGTCGTCATGGTCAGAGCAAGGCCACCGGATAGGAGCCCAGGATCTTCACGTCGGCGGCGTAATCGCCGAGCTCCGACAGCGCCTTTTCCACCTTCTCTTCTTCGACATGCCCGCTGACGTCGATGAAAAACGCGTACTGCCAACGCCCCGTATGCGAGGGCCGCGATTCGATGCGATTCATGCTGACGCCGTATTTCGCAAACGGACTGAGCACGTTGTAGAGCGCGCCGGGCTGGTCGCGCACGAACACCAGCAAGGACGTGCGGTCGTGGCCTGAGGGCGTGAACAGTTCGCGGCCCAGCACGAGGAAGCGCGTGGTGTTGTCGGGGCGGTCCTCGATCGGGCCGGAAACGATTTTCAGCCCATAGACGTGTCCGGCGGACTCACCCGCAATCGCTGCCGCATCGTCAGCCGTGCGCGCACGCCGCGCCGCCTCGGCATTGCTGGCGACGGGAATCTTTTCCGCTTTCGGCAGGTTCTGACGCAACCAGGTCTTGCATTGCGCCAACGACATCGGATGCGAGTAGACGCGTTCGATGTCCTCAAGCCGGCCGGTGCGCGACATCAGGTGCTGGTGTACATGCAGCTCGACTTCGCCGCAGATCTTGAGATTCGAGGTCAGGAACATGTCCAGCGTCGACTGGATCGTGCCCTGCCCGGAGTTTTCCACCGGTACCACGCCGAAATCGGCATGCCCGGCTTCGACTTCCTGGAACACTTCTTCGATGCTCGCCAGCGGCAGGCCGCGCGCGGAATGGCCGAAATGCTTGATCACCGCCTGTTGCGAGAAGGTGCCTTCCGGACCGAGGAATCCGATCTTCAGCGGCTCCTGCTGCGCCAGGCAGGCCGACATGATTTCGCGAAACAGGCGCAGCAACACTTCATCGTTGAGCGGGCCATCATTGCGGTCGAGCACCTGCCGCAGCACCTGCGATTCGCGCTCGGGCCGGTAATAATCGACCGCGGCCTTCAATGGCCCCTTGGCGCGGCCGACCTGCTGGGCGAAGCGCGCGCGCTCTGAAATCAGCGACTGGATCTGCTTGTCGATGCCGTCGATATGGGCGCGCACCTCCGACAACACCGGTGCGGCGACGGCCGGCTCAGCCGCTTTCGCCGTCTTTTTCGCAGCTTTCTTTGCCGGTTTGCCCGCGGCCTTGGCCGCCGGCTTCTTTCCCTTGTCCTGGCTGCTCATCACTCATCCGTTGCGTTGGGCGAAATCAGCCATGAAACCTACCAGAGCCTGCACCCCTTCGACCGGCATCGCGTTGTAGATCGACGCGCGCATACCGCCCAGAGCGCGGTGGCCCTTGAGGCCAAGCAGCCCGGCTGCCTCGGCCTGCTTGAGGAAGGCCTTGTCGAGCTCGGGATTGGCGAGGAAAAACGGCACGTTCATGCGCGAGCGGCACGCGGTGGCCACCTCGTTGCGGTAATAACCGCCGGAACCGTCGATGGCGCCGTACAGGATTTCTGCCTTGCGGCGATTCTGCACTTCCATGGCTGCGGCACCACCCTGCGCCTTCAACCACTTCAGCACCAGGCCGACCACGTACCAGGAGAAGGTCGGCGGTGTATTGAACATGGAGTCGTTCTTGGCCTGATTTTCCAGCTCGAAGATCGGCGGCAACTTGCGGCCGTGCTTGCCGAGCAAGTCCCTGCGCACGATCACGATGACGATACCGGCCGGGCCGAGATTCTTCTGCGCACCGCCGTAGATCACGCCGAAGCGGGAAACATCGATCGGGCGCGAAAGCAGGCTGGAGGAAAAATCGGCGACCAGCGGCGTGTTGCCGACGTCAGGAATATCGTGGAATTCAACGCCATGAATCGTTTCGTTGGGCGTGTAGTGGAAATACGCGGCGTCCTCGCTGAGCTGCCAGCTGGCACGTTCGGCGATGCTCTTGTAGCCGCTGTCCTTGCTGCTGGCGACGACGTGCGTGCCGATCGAGGGCCTGGCGTTTTCAAGGGCTTTTTCGCCCCAATGGCCGGTGAGCAGGTAATCGGCGGTGGCGTCGGGGCCGGCCAGATTCAGCGGCAGCAACGCGGCCAGTGTGGTGGCGCCGCCTTGTTCGAACAATACGGCGTAGTCATCGGGAATGCCCATGAGTTCGCGAAGGTCGCGCTCGGTTTCGGCGGCGCAGTCGATGAAGGATTGACCGCGATGACTGACCTCCATGACCGAGGCGCGTTCGCCCCGCCATTCGAGCATTTCCGCCTGGACTTGCTGCAAAACCGATTCGGGCAACGCGGCGGGGCCGGCGCTGAAATTGAAGGCACGCGACATGAAAAAACCTCGACAGGAATGATGGCAGGCTAGCACGGCATTCCGTCGCGCCGGGAGAGGCGCAACGGTGCGAAATCCGAGTCTGTGCGAACGCCCCTAGAGCCGCTGCTCGAATTCCTCAGGCGACAGCGGTTTCGCGAACAGATAGCCCTGTCCGAACTCGCAGCCGAGTTCGATCAGCAGCTGCCGCTGGTCTTCGTCCTCGATGCCTTCGGCGGTCAGCAGCAGGCCCAGATCCTTGGCGAAACCGATGATGGTGCGCACGATCGCCCGGTGCCGCGGATTGGTGGCGAGATCGCGCACGAAGATCTGGTCGATCTTCAGCGCATCGAACGGCGACGCCGCGAACGACTCCAGCGAGGAATAGCCGGTGCCGAAATCATCGACCGCCAGGCCCACGCCCAGCGCTTTGAGCGCGCCGAGCTGCGCTTCGGCATGCTTGCGGCCGGAGCGGAACACCGTCTCGGTCACCTCCAGGCGCAGACGCCCGGCCGGCAGCTTGAAGGTGTGCAGCAGGTTGAAAACATCGTCGAGCATTTCCTTGGACGCCATCTGCCGCTCATCGACATTGACATTGATCACGAAGGCTTCCGGCACCTGGCTCAGGCGCCGCCAGCGTGAAAGCTGCCGGCAGGCTTCGCCCATCACCCAGGCATCGAGGCCGGTGATCAGGCCGGTTTCCTCGGCGACCGGCAGGAATTCGCCCGGCGAGAGAATGCCGCGCTCGGGATGGCGCCAGCGCACCAGCGCTTCGGCACCGACCAGGCGGCCCGATGTCAGCTCGACGATCGGCTGGTAATAAAGCAGGAACTCCGAACGCTCGAACGCCAGTCGGAAATCGGTTTCCAGGCGCAGGCGCGCCCTGGCCTGCGTGTGCATTTCCTCGTCGAACACCACGAAGCCCGATTTGCCCGCGGCCTTGGCCCGGTACATCGCAGTGTCGGCATCGCGCAGCACCTGATCGGGTGATTCGTAGTCGGAACGGCCCAGCACGATGCCCAGGCTGGCGGCGGAAAACACCTGCTGCCCGCCGATCTCGAACGGTTGCTCAAACAAATCGATCACGCGTCTGGCGATCCCGACCGCGCGCTCGTAATCGCAGGGCCCCTCGGGCAGCAAAGTGAATTCATCGCCACCGTAGCGCGCGATCAGCACGTCCTGGATCAATTCGTTTTCCAGGCGACGGGCGATTTCCAGCAATAAACGGTCTCCGGCGCTGTGACCCAGACTGTCGTTGACCCACTTGAAGCCGTCGAGATCGAGAAAGATCACCGCATAGGAATTGCGACCACGCCGATCTTCCGGTGCCAATCGCTCGGCGAGGCGACGATTGAACAACGCGCGGTTCGGCAGTCCGGTCAGCGGATCGTGGGTTGCGTGGAAACGCAGCCGCGATTCCGCCTCGCGCTGGCGGGTGATGTCGAGGATGGTGCCGGTACTGTGGGCGATGCCGTCGAGCTGCACCGAGGACAGGCTCACCTGCACGTACACGCGGCCGCCGTTGCGGTGCAGGAAACAGGTTTCGTAATGCTGCGGGATACTGCCGGCCTCGCGATAGGCGGCGCGGTCGCGGGTGGTGCGCATCACCGCTTCCGGCGCGAGGTACTGGAAATAATCCTTGCCGGTGAGTTCTTCCTCGGTATAGCCAAGCATCTGCGCCAGCGAGCGGTTGACGTAGACAAAAAACGAATCGCGGATGATGAACACACCGACATTGCTGAGCTCGACCAGCGTGCGGTATTTGCTCTCCGAACGCAGCAACGCCTGCTGCATCTGGTGCTGGCTGTCGACATCGAGCACCGAGCCGGTGAACGATTGCGGATTGCCGGCAGCATCGCGGTCCACCCGCACGCTGGCGCTGACCCAGTGCCGCCGGTTGTCGCGGCGGCGGATCTGGATCTCGACGCCATTGAAATAACCATCGCGCAACGCACGCTCGAGCATGGCCTGGCGTTGCTCGGGAATGGCGTAGACATCGCCCATCCCTTTCACTTCGGCGCGCAACTGCTCGACGCTGTCGTAGCCGGCCATGCTCGCCATTACCGGATTGACCTCGATGATCGCGCCGTCCAGGCCGGAGCGGAACAGGCCCGCCGGCGAATCATGGAACAGCTCGCGATAGCGCGCTTCCGCCTCGATGATCGCGCGCTGGCTGCGCCGCTCCTGCGTGACGTCGCGCAAGGTGCCGGTGGAGGCGATTTCGCCCTGGAAATCGACGGCATCGGCACGGACTTCGCAAAGGATGGTCTCGCCATCCTTGCGGCGCATGTGCACCTCGTACACCTGCAGGTCGCGCGAACCGGATTCGCGTTGCTGCCTTCGCGATTGCTGGGCGGCGGCATCGGCGGGATCGATCAGCTGGAAATAGTCCATGCCGATCAAATCTTCCGCGACGTAGCCGAGAATCTTCGCCATCGCCTCGTTGGCGAAGCAGACCTTGCCGTGCTGGATCAGGAAAACGCCATCACGGCTGTTGTCGAGCAATACCCGGTACAACGACCGCGTCTGCTTCAGCGCTTCCTCGGCATCGACCTGGGCGGTGATGTCCTCGATCGAACCTTCGTAAAAGCGCGGCTGCCCCTGCTCGTCACGGATCATGCGGGCGTTGAGCCGGGCCCAGATCATGCTGCCGTCGCGACGGCGGACACGGACGCGTTTTTGCACGACGCTGCCATCGCGGGCGAGCAGACCGACGACTTCATCGGCCTCGGCGGCGTCGACATACACCGCGCGCGCGCTGACGCTCAGAGCCAACAGCAGTTGCGCGGGAGATTCATAACCCAGAATGCGCGCCATCGCCGGATTGGCATCGATTAGACCGCCGCCGGGCAAGCTGCGGAAAATGCCTTCGGCGGCATTGAGGAAAATTTCCCGATGCAGGATTTCGCGACGCTGGATCGCCTGGATTTCGTTGTCGTCCGGCAGGATCTGCAACAGGCAGAAAATTTCCGGCGCGCCCTCGCTCGCCAACGTTTCCACATGCAGGCGGCCGGGAAGCACGCGGCCGTCGGCACAACCGATCAGCGTCGCGGCATTCACCACCCGCCGTTCCACGCGCAGGCTTTCCCATAACCCGGCGCGAAATTCCGGGTCGTTCCAGAGGCCGATTTCCATCGGCGTGCGGCCGATCACCTGGTCGCGACGATAGCCGGTGATACGCTCGAACGCCGGATTGACGTCGCGAAATCGCCCGTCGGCCGCGTTCAACAGGGCGACGATGCTTTCCGACGACGCAAAAGCCTCGAACAGGCGCATCCCTTCTCCCCGAGGGGCCCTCTGTCTCCCGAGGATAGCCGGGGCTCCCGGTATCGCCTAGCCCCAAGGAGGTCCGCATGCTCATTCGCACCCGGCCCGACATCGCCGGTTCCGAGATCACCCCGGAAAGTGTCTACCGCCAGCGTCGAGATTTCATCGCCCTGGGTTTGTCCGCACCGTTGTTGATGCTCGCCGGCTGCCATTCCCGCGACAACGACGGCATCCCCAACCGGATCGCGGCCGACAGTGCCGACGGCTTCCGCACCGGCGAAGAACCCACCCGTCTGGCGGACGTGACCAGCTACAACAATTTCTACGAATTCGGCACCGGCAAGAACGATCCCGCGCGCAACGCCGGCAGCCTGCGGCCGAGCCCCTGGTCCGTGGAAATCGCCGGCGAAGCGGCGATCACCGGGCGATTCGCGCTGGAGGACATCCTCAAACTGGCGAAACCGTCCGAGCGCATCTATCGGCATCGCTGCGTCGAAGGCTGGTCGATGGTGATCCCCTGGCTGGGAATTCCCCTGGCGACCGTGCTCGCGCATTTTCAGCCGACATCGAAAGCGAAATTCGTTGCCTTCACCACCCTCGCCGATCCGCAGCAGATGCCGGCGATCATCGACGGCGTGCTTGCCTGGCCTTACCGCGAAGGCCTGCGCATCGACGAGGCCATGCATTCGTTGGGTTTTCTCGCGACCGGTCTCTACGGGCAAGCGTTGCCCAACCAGAATGGCGCGCCGCTGCGGTTGGTGCTGCCTTGGAAATACGGATTCAAGAGCATCAAGTCGATCGTCAGGATCGAGTTCACCGAGACGATGCCGGCCACCAGTTGGAACAAATCGGCGCCCGGCGAATACGGGTTCTATTCCAACGTGAACCCCGTTGTCTCGCACCCGCGCTGGAGCCAGAAATCCGAACGCCGCATCGCCGGCAGTGCCAGCAAGCTGTTCGCCGAGCGCATCGCCACACGCCCGTTCAATGGCTATGGTGCGCAGGTGGCGTCGCTCTATGCGGGAATGGATCTGCGCAAATGGTTTTGAAGTTCGCGGAGCCGCGCTGGCTCGTCGCAAAAACAACGACGCACTTGCTGGCATTGCTGCCGCTGGCCTTGATGATCATGGCGGCGATGCAGGGCGGCCTGGGCGCTGATCCGGTCGCCGAGCTCACCCATCGCAGCGGCCGCTGGGCATTGCGTTTTCTGCTTTTCAGTCTGGCGATGACGCCGTTGCGGCGCTTGCTTTCGCGGCCTTGGCCGATCCGCTTCCGGCGCCTGCTGGGGCTGTACGCGTTCTTCTATGCCAGTCTGCATTTGCTGATCTATCTGGTACTCGACCTGCAGGGCGAGTGGGCGCAAATCCTCACCGACATCGTCAAACGGCCTTTCATCACCGTCGGTTTCGCCGCCTGGCTGTTGCTGTTGCCGTTGGCGATCACCTCGAGCAAAAAATGGATCAAGCGGCTGGGCCGGAACTGGGGACGCCTGCACAAGGCGGTCTACGCGATCGGTCTGCTGGCGATTCTGCATTTCTTCTGGCTGGTCAAAGCCGACAAGCGCGAGCCGCTGTTTTACGCGGCTATCCTTGGCGTGTTGTTCGCCACGAGGCTGATCGCGGCTTGGCGCGGTCGTGCGGCTAAGCACCCATCCGCGGCGAGTACACCAGCAAGGCGGTAAGCGCGGCCGCAAGAACCGCGGCGGCAGCGATCAACCACCACAAGGCGCCGGGATCGGCACCGGCGGCCGGCAACGGCTCGCGTTCTTCCTCGACCTCGGCGGCCGGATAGCTGTTGCGATCGGCTGCCAGCGGCACCTTCACCGCCGGCAAGGTCTGCGTATGCGTCATCGGGCTGATGCGCACCGCAGCGGTCTGGCCGCGCGATGGCAGGCCCGGACCTTCGAGGACAAAGCGATGCTGGTCCATGGTGATCTGATCACCGGGAGCCAGTACCGCGTCCTGCACCGGCACGCCATTGACCACACTGCCCTCGCCTGGGCTGAGCGCGCGCAGGACGACGCGGTCGCCGTGCAGTTCGAACTGCGCATGGCGTTCGGCCAGCGCCGCATCGTCGATATGGATGTCGCAATTGTTCGCGCGGCCGACCACGCGCACTTCGGTCAGGGTGAAGCAACGGCCGAAATGCGGCCCGGAGACACCGCGCAAGGCCACACGGACACCGTTGACGTGCTGAGCTTCGGGCAGTGCCGGCGGCGCTGCGGGCGGGATGTGGCGATCGATGGTTTCCGGTCGGCTGTCGCTGATCACGACCTGCACCTGCTCGAGGCAAAGCTGGTCGCCGACCCGCAGCAAGGCGGTGCGGCGTACGGGTCGGGCATTGAGATGCACGCCAGGCGTGCCTGGCGGAACGCGCAGCCAAAGCCCGCGACGATCGGCAATGATGCTGGCATGGTGCGACGCCAGCCCGTGTCCGGGAATGGATATCCCCAGGCCAGCGCGGCTGCCTATGCTCATCTCGCCATGGTCGAACGCGACACCGGGGTGTTCGCCGTTCGGAAACGTCAGCTGCATCGTTACCCTCCGACGGGCGAATCTAGCACAGGGTCTGCGCGGCAATGTTGGTCTCGACGGCAATTGCCCCCAGAATGGGCCTTCGCGATACGCAAGGCCGACAGGGAGGCCGACCATGCCCAACATCGACATCACGCGCCAACACGACCGTCCGCTCGCCGATGCGAAAAAATCCATCGACCGCGTCGCCGAGCACATCGCCAAAAAATTCGCCGTGGCCTGCGAGTGGGACGGCAATACCCTCAACTTCTCCCGCCCCGGCGTGAGCGGGCACATCAAGGTCACGGCCAAACAGGTGCACGTCACGGCCAGTCTCGGCTTTCTGTTGATGGCGTTGCAGGGGCCGGTGGAACGTGAGATCAACCGTTATCTGGACGAAGAATTCGGCTGAGCGAACGGATCGGCGGCGTTCGCGAACAGGCGCCGCGACACTTCCAACTCTTGCGCGCGGATCCGCGACAGGAATTCATCGGCGCCACCGAGCGCGGCGAACGCGGTAAAGCCGCGCTCGAGAAATCCCTGCAACTCCGACAGCCCGGCAAGTTTCGCCGGCAGCCGTGAGGCCTTCAGCAGCTTGAACACGCCGTGCTTGTGCACGGACGCATCCAGCGCCTGGCCGACGCGCAAAATCAGTTCGACCTGATGACGCCGCAGCCGCGGCAGACGCGTGGCGCGATAGGCGCGGGCGTAATCGTCGACGGAAATGGCTGCGAGCGGATTGCGCCGCTTCGCCAGCGCTTCCGCGAGGCGCAGGTCGAGGGCATGGCTCAGCACGGCCAGCTCGATCGCTTCGCTGGCGGCATGCAGCAGGAATTCCGGCAGGATCCGCGCCATCAAGGGCAGGATGCGTGCGGCATCGCGATCGCGCGCGGAAAAATCCCGGTCGCCGTAAAGATCGCTGAGGAAAAACTCCGCGGCGGGGCGCATGTGCGGCGTCGCCAGGAAGTCGGCGAAGCTGGTGGTCAACCTCTGCGTCTGCCATTGCCGGAGCAGCGGCAAGGTTGGCAGCAGGTTGCGTGGCTCGCGGTCCGGATCATTGACCGCCTGCTGCCAGGCCAGTCGTCGCGCCAATCCTTCCCTGAGTTGCTGGTTCATTCCCGCTCCGTGACTGCCGTCCCTTGTTCGCAATGCGAGCCGGGCTACAATCCGGGCGCTTTCCAAGGGTCCAATAGCATGCTTCTTCTTCAATCCGCCCGGAAGCCACCCCGCAGCCAGGGCCGGATCGGCCTCGCGATCGCCGGTGGCGGACCCATCGGCGGCATGTACGAACTCGGCGCCCTGCGTGCGCTGGACCGGGCGATCGAAGGCATCGACCTGACGCGGTTGGAGGTCTACGTCGGCGTGAGTTCGGGCGCCTTTCTCGCCGCCGGCCTCGCCAATCGCCTCGATACCGCCGAGATGTACCGGATCTTCATCAGCGGCGACAGCCACGAAGCGAAATTCCGACCCGATATCTTCCTGCAGCCGGCCTTCCTCGAATACCTCACGCGCGCTGCCAATCTGCCGCGACTTGCTTACGAATGGTGGCGCGACCTGCTCACCGATCCGACCGGCTCGCATCTGAGCGATGTCGTCAGCCGTCTCGGCGGCCTGATCCCGACCGGCATCTTCAATAATGCCGAAATCGAACGTTTTCTCGGCAAGGTTTTCAGCAGCCGCAGCCGCAGCAACGATTTCCGCGAACTCGAACGCCCGCTCTACGTGATCGCGGTGGATCTGGACAACGGCCAGGCCGTGCGTTTTGGCGGTCCGGGTTGGGACGACGTGCCGATCTCGCGTGCCGTGCAGGCCAGTGCCGCCCTGCCCGGCCTGTATCCGCCGGTCGACATCCGCGGCCGTCATTTCGTCGATGGCGCCCTGCGCCGCACGATGCACGCTTCGGTCGTGCTCGATCATGGTGTCGACTTGATGATCGGCCTCAATCCGCTGGTGCCGTTCAATGCCAGCCGTGCCCGCAGCCGGCCGGAAGGCCTGGACAAGCTCGCCGACGGCGGCCTGCCAGTGGTGTTGTCGCAGACTTTCCGCACGCTGCTGCAATCGCGCATGCAGGTCGGCTTGGGCAAGTACGCGCAGAAATATCCGGAAGTCGATCAGTTGGTGTTCGAACCGAACGAGGACGATGGCGAGATGTTTTTCACCAACATCTTCAGCTACTCGTCGCGTCAGCGCGTCTGCGAGCATGCGTTCCAGAGCACGCTGGCGGACCTGCGAAAACAGCGCGCGATTCTCGGCCCCGTGTTGGCAAGACACGGGCTGCGCCTGCGCGACGAGATTCTCGACGACCCCGATTGTTCCGTCGTCGATGGCCTGGGCAAAGCGCATCGCCCGACCGATACCACTGCCAGACTGCGCCGCGCACTCGATGATGTCGGCCACCTGATCGAACAACGGCGACGTTCACGTGCACGTTCATCGCTACGCCGGCGTTGACGAAAACCATCGGGGACCCGCGCCCTGCAAGCCGCGCCTATGGTGTGAAAGCTCTAGACAGGGCCGTCAGATTGGCGCCACTCCGGGCTCATGCCCAAAATTTCTGAGGGAAGATTCGCATGGCCAAGCTCAAGAAAACCGTCCGCGCCAAAACCGCAAGCAGCAAGGCCAACAACGCCGCCGACCTGCAAGCGAAAGCCGAGCAGATGTCGCGCTCGCTGGTCGAATCCGCGCAGCAGATCTGGATGGCCGGTGTCGGCGCATTCAATCGCGCGCAGGGTGAAGGTTCGAAGATGTTCGAAGCGCTGGTCAAGGAAGGCATGAGCATCGAGAAGAGCACCCGTCAGCTCGCCACCGGCCGCGTCGATGCTGTGCGTGATGCCGTCGAAGACCGCGTCGGCGTCGTCCGTGAGCGCGCTTCCGATACCTGGGATCGTCTCGAGAAAGTTTTCGAAGAGCGCGTGCAGCGCGCCCTCAATCGCCTCGGCGTCCCGGGCCGTGACGAATTGTCCGACCTGATCGCCCGCGTCGACACGCTGACCACCGAACTCAAGAAGTCCGGCAAGTCGGTCGCCAGCAAGCCGGCCGTGAAGGCCGTGAAGAAAGCCCCGGCCAAGAAAGCCCCGGCCAAAGCTGCGAAGAAAGCTGCGCGCAAGTCGCTGCCGAAGGCGCCGAAGCCGATCGCACCGAAGGGCTGAACCATTCCGGTTGTGCCCGCCAGCCAGCGTGAAGTTCGTTAGATCCCTCCCCTTACGACTTCGGCTGGCGGGCCTTTCTAAACCGCAAGACGCCTGGCCTCGGCCAGGCGTTTCTGCTTTCCGGGAACAGGTTTCCGGGTCCTGCTTCGCGACGGCGCTCGGGTTATCCTTGCGCTCTTGGCGAATCGGGAGATCTTCATGTCGGCAGTGTTAGTAGCCATCCTCGTCACCGTGCTTGGACTGGCTTCGACCGGCTGGTGGTTTGGCGTGTACAAGCGCCGCCAAGCGGAGACCGAAGCCGGCATCAACTCGCTGGCAGGCATGAAGTGGCGCGAGTGCGTCGGCCTCGTGCTTGAAGCTCTGAGTCGCGAAGGTTTTCGCGAAGCGCCGTCCTCGCGGCAACCTGGCGACGGCGGCACCGAATTCCTGCTGACCCGCAACAACGAACAAGTGCTGCTCGGCTACAAACACGGCACCGCGTATCGCCTGGGCGAGGCCAATGTCCGCGACTTCGCCAACGGCGTGCAGTTGCAGGGCGCCACCAGCGGCATCCTGCTGACGCTGGGGTCCGCCGAAGGCCTGGCTCGCGACGTCGCCAGGCGCTATGGCGTCGAATTGATCGACGGCAGCGCGCTGTGGCCAAAGGTCCAGGACTACGTGCCTGCCAATATCCTGGAAAGTGTCCGCGCCGAAGCTGCGGCGAAAACGCGCAAGGGCCTGTGGACGGGCGCGGTCATCAGCGTACTGGTCGGCGTGGCAGCACTGCTGATCGGCAATCCGCTGAATTTCGACATCAAGACCGATGCGACTCCTGCCCCGACGACGACGGCCGCAACGACTGCGACCGTTGCGGACCCGACAGCCAAGGAAGTCAACGCCGCCGCGGCGGCGCTGGCGGAAGTGGCGAAGATGACCGACGCCGAGCGCAACCAGCGCCGTGCCGAAGCCGCCAGCAAGGTCGGCCTGATATCGCAGATCGCTTCGGCGGGTTGGTCCACGCAATCGACCTTGATGGTGTCGCTCAAGACCACCGACGAGAAGGACACGGAACTCACTCAGGAGATTTGCCGCATCCTCACCCAGTACGAAGAGCTGCGTTACACGCGCGTGCAGCTCGACCCGCCGATGAATTCGACGATACCCGTGCGCTGGCGGCAGTGTCAGTAACTGCGCTATTGCTGCATTGTCGGAAAAGAAAAACCCGCGCCTGGCGCGGGTTTTTTATTTGCTCAGGCAATGTCGAACCATTTCGCGAATTGCCATCCCTGGCGATGGCTCCGGTCGGCGTCCTGCCTCCACAGAAATCCCGTCACGACATGCCTTTGGGCATGTCGTGAACGACGTCTATCTTCCGGGCGAATTGCCATCCCTGGCGCAGGCTCCAGTCGGCATCCTGCCTCCTCAGAAACTCTGGCACGACATGCCATTCATGGCATGTCGTAAACGCCAGAGTTTCTACCAATGCACGCCGCGCATGAGGGCGGCGAAGGCGATCTGTTCGCTGCTCGGCTGCTCGCTCCTGAGTGCCTTGCGATCACCCTTGGCCGCGGCCGAGTCCGGGAACATCTCGAACGCGGTGTTCATGATCACTTCGTAGGCCTTCGGCACCAGCGCATTCAACGTGGCCGCGAAAATACCCATGCGCGTGGCGACGCGGCTCGGGCGTTCGATGATCGCCTTGACGACCAGATCGGCGGCTTCTTCCGGCGACAGCGTCGGGATCGAGTCGTACATCTTGGTCGGCGCGATCATTGGCGTTTTCACCAACGGCATGTTGACCGTGGTGAAGGCGATGTTCTTGCCGCTGAACTCGGCCTGGGCGCAGCGGCTGAAAGCATCGAGTGCCGCCTTCGACGCCACGTACGCGGAGAATCGCGGCGAGCTCGCCAGCACGCCGATCGAGCTGATGTTGATGATGTGTCCTTTGTGCCGCTGCGTCATTCCCGGCAGGAAACCCATGATCAGGCGCAGACAGCCGAAATAATTGAGCTGCATGGTGCGTTCGTAATCGTGGAAACGATCGTAGCTGGCCTCGACCGAGCGGCGGATCGAGCGGCCGGCGTTGTTGACCAGCACGTCGACGTGCTTGTGGTCGTGCAGCACTTTCTTGACCAGTTCGTCGCAGGACGCGAGATCGGTGAGGTCGCAGGTATACGCCCAGCATTTGCCGCCGAGAGCGAGGATTTCATCGCGCGTCTTGGTGAGCTCTTCCTCGCCGCGGGCGACGATAATCACTTTCGCACCGGCTTCTGCGACCTTCAGCGCCGATGCCCGGCCGATACCCGAAGAACCGCCGGTGATCAGCACGACCTTGTTCTCGACCTTGCCGCGCAGCGAGCGATCGACGAACAGATCCGGATCGAGGTGCCGCTCCCAGAAATCCCAAAGACGCCAGGCGTAGCTTTCCAGATCCGGCACGGCGATCTTGCTGCCCTTGAGCGCGCGCTCGGTTTCGCGGCTGTCGAAGCGCGTTGGATAAGTGATCAGTTTCAGCGTCTGCGGCGGCAGGCGCAGGTCCTTGAGCAGCATGCTGGTAAAACGCTTCACCGGCGGCAGGTTGAGCACGGCACCACGCACCGCGCTCGGCACTACCGCGAGCATGCGCGCATCCAGGCGCATGGTCATTTCCGGCGCATGCGCGGCACGGCAGAAGATGTTGAGTACTTCGCCGATGCGCTGCGGGTTTGGATCGACCAGATGGAAGCAGTGTCCGTCCAGGCCTTTCTTGTGCGCGATGTGGTCCATCGCATCGACGACGAAATCCACCGGCACGATATTGATGCGGCCGCCCTCGATGCCAAGCGTCGGCATCCACTGCGGCAATGCCTGGCGCATTTTCTTGATCAGGGTGAACAGATAGTAGGGGCCGTCGATCTTGTCGATCTCGCCAGTCTGCGAATGCCCCACCACCGCGCCAGGACGATAGATACGATAAGGAACCTTGCATTCCTTGCGCACCAGGCCTTCGGAATCGTGTTTGGTGCGGAAGTAGGGATCGGACAAGCCCTCGGCTTCGTCGAACATGTCTTCGCGGAACACGCCCGGATACAGGCCGGCGGCGGCGATCGAACTGGTGTGGTGGAAACATCCGGCCTTGATCGCGGTGGCGAGCTGCACCGCATGGCGGGTGCCTTCGACGTTGGCGATTTTCTGCGATTCGGCATCGGCCGACAGATCGTAGATGGCGGCAAGATGGAAGAAGTGCAGGACTTTGCCGTTGAGCGCCTTGATCTGCGCTGCGGTCAGACCGAGTTTGGGTTTGGCCAGGTCACCAGTGACCACGACGATGCGGCTGCGATCCCAGTCCATCTTCTCGGCAATCGCGTCGAGCTTCTTCTCCGAACCCTTGCGCACCAGCACGTGGATCGTGCCTTTGCGCTTGAGCAGTTTGCTGACCAGGAACCGGCCGACGAAGCCGGTCGCGCCCGTGACGAAATAGCTCATGATTTTCCCCACCCCGATCGATAGCCAGCCACGCCAGCCAAGAGTGGCTAAATTGCCAGACCTCGGACGCGCTGACAAACACTGTTGACGACTCGTTGACCGACATGGGGGGGCGTGTTATCACGAAATCCTGTCCACTGCCGAGACGTGCCGCCATGGCTGACCTGAAAGCCCAGTTTGAAAAAGCCTCCAAGGACATCATGGGCCTCGCCGATCGGCCCGACAACGACACGATGCTGCGCCTGTACGGCCTCTACAAGCAGGGATCGGAAGGCGACGTCAAAGGCCCGAAGCCGGGCTTCTTCGATTTCGTCGGCACGGCCAAGTACGAAGCCTGGGAAAAAATGCAGGGCACCGATTCCGAGCAGGCGATGAAGAAATACGTCGATCTGGTCAAGAAACTGGTCGGCTGAGGCAATGGCGAGGCAGACCCGCCAACGGATTCTCGACACCTCGCTCGCCATGTTCAACGAACAGGGCGAGCCCAACGTCACCACCAATCACATCGCCGACGAGTTGGAGATCAGCCCAGGCAATCTCTACTACCACTTCCGCAACAAGGACGACATCATCGAGCAGCTGTTCCAGCGCTATGAAGAGCGCATGGATTCGGCGCTGGTCGCCCCTGAAGGCCGCCTGCCCAATCTCGAGGACATCTGGCTGCAATTGCACCTTGTGTTCGAATGCATCTGGGAATATCGCTTCCTGTATCGCGACCTGGTCGACATCCTCAGCCGCAACCGCCATCTGCGCATGCGCTTCGCGCGCATCCTCAAACGTGCTGCCGCCAATGCCACCGGTGTGATGCGCGGGCTGGTGCAGGCCGGAGTGATGCGGGCCTCGGCCGCCGAGATCGAGGGCACCGCCACCAATATCCTGGTACTGGCCACGTTCTGGCTCAATTACGCCAGCGTCCGCGGCGACAAGGACGAGCAGGAGGCCATCCGCCTGGGCATCGTCCAGGTGATGATGCTGGTCGCGCCGTTCATGCGCGACGAGGAGCGCATGCACCTCAACACCCTGACCAAGGCCTACCTGCGCTAACCCATGCCGGCTCGGGGGATTTTTGCAAGTGCTTGTATTGCAAGCGCTCTTTTTCTCGCCTATACTTCCGCCTCTTTTGTTAGCCGTTCTAGGAATCTGCCATGAAAGTCCTGTCGTCCCTCAAGTCGGCGAAGACCCGCCATCGCGACTGCAAGGTCGTCCGCCGTCGCGGCAAGGTCTTCGTGATCTGCAAGTCCAACCCGCGTTTCAAGGCCCGCCAGCGCTAAGCGCAGGGTTTGCGGAGTTGCACTGGAAACGCCGGCTGATGCCGGCGTTTTCGTTTTCCGGGCCCGGATTAGTCATTCCGGAACGGATTTGACAGAATCCCCCTTCCACAGCGGTCCGTATCCCCCCATCAGCGGAGCAACCCCATGAAGCGCACGACGATTTTTCTGGCGATGTCCCTAGGCCTGCTGGTCGCCGCAGGCGCCCAAGCCGAAACCCTGCTGGTCGACCGCGTCAAATCCGAGCAGGGCAACGCTCTGCCCAAGCGCGGCAACTCCATGGCCCAGGTCGAAGGAAAATTCGGCGCCCCGCAGCAGAAATACCCCGCCATCGCCGGCCCCGGCTCGCGCAAGCGCAACCCGCCGATCACGCGCTGGGCCTACGCCAACTTCAACGTCTACTTCGAATACAACCACGTCGTCGACGCCGTGATGATCAAGGCCAAGCCGGAAGAGATCGGTCCGGCGCCCGTCAACCACTGATGAACCCGTCCCCGCGTTTTCCGGCGGAATGGGAGCTCCAGTCCGCCGTCCTGATCGCGTGGCCGCATGCCGGCACCGACTGGGCCGATCGTCTGGCCCAGGTCGAAGACACCTATGTCGCCCTGGTTGCGGCGATCAGCCGCCGCCAGCGCCTGCTGATCTGCGTCGCCGACGCCGCACTTGAAGCCCGGGCCCGTGATCGCCTTGGCGCCGTCGGCGTCGACATCGATCGCATCCGCTTCGAACAACTCCCCTACGACGACACCTGGCTGCGCGACTCCGGCCCGATCACCCTGCGCGAAGACGACGGCTTCCTGATGCTCGATTTCCACTTCACCGCCTGGGGCGGGAAGTTCGAAGCCGGGCTCGACGACCAGATCGTCTCCACTTTGTTCGATCGTGGCCTGTTCCGCGGCGCCCGCCATCGGCGCATCGATTTCGCGCTCGAAGGCGGCGGCATCGAAACCGACGGCGCCGGCACGCTGCTGTCGACCTGGACCTGCCTGCACGAGCGCCATCCCGACGCCAGTCGCGACGACATCACCGGCAAGCTGCAGACCTGGCTGAGCCAGGACCGCACGCTCTGGCTCGATCACGGCTATCTCGAAGGTGACGATACCGACGCCCACATCGATACTCTCGCTCGCTTCGCCGGTCCCGATGCCATCGTCTATCAAGGCTGCGACGACCCCACGGATTCGCACTACGCCGAGCTGCAGGCGATGGCGGCCGAACTCGCGGCGTTTCGTACTCGCGCCGGCAATCCGTACCGATTGTTCGAACTGCCGTGGGCAAAGCCGGTGCTTGACGAAGGCCGTCGCCTCGCCGCGTCCTACGCCAATTTTCTGATCATCAACGACGCGGTACTGATGCCAGCCTATGACGATGCCGCCGATGCGGCAGCCGCCGCGGTGCTGGCCAAGGCATTCCCCGGCCACGAGATCGTCGCCATTCCCTGTCGTTCGCTGATCTGGCAGAACGGCAGCCTGCACTGCATCACGATGCAGCTTCCCGAAGGTTTGCTCGCATGACCATCCTCACCGTCGCCCTGGTCCAGGAGATCGATCACGGCAGCGTCGACGCCAATCTCGCGATGATCGAAACGCGCGTCGCCGAAGCCGCCGCCCGCGGCGCGCGCCTGGTGCTTTTGCAAGAGCTGCACAACGGCGCGTATTTTTGCCAGCACGAAAGCGTCGCCGAATTCGATCGTGCCGAAGCGATCCCCGGCCCAAGCACCGAACGCCTCGGCGCGCTCGCGAAAAAACACGGCGTGGTGATCGTCGGTTCGCTGTTCGAGCGCCGCGCCGCCGGGCTGTACCACAACACCGCCGTCGTGTTCGAAACCGACGGCCGCCTGGTCGGCAAGTACCGCAAGATGCATATCCCGGACGACCCTGGCTTCTACGAAAAATTCTATTTCACGCCTGGCGATCTCGGCTTTCATCCGATCGATACCAGCGTCGGCCGCCTCGGCGTGCTGGTCTGCTGGGATCAGTGGTATCCGGAAGGCGCACGCTTGATGGCACTGGCTGGTGCCGAACTGCTGCTGTATCCCACCGCGATCGGCTGGGATCCCGATGACCAGCAGGATGAAAAAGATCGCCAGCGCGGCGCCTGGATCCTCAGCCATCGCGGCCACGCGGTCGCCAATGGTTTGCCGGTACTCAGCTGCAATCGCGTCGGCCTCGAGCCCTCGCCGTTGGGCACCAGCGGCATCCGCTTCTGGGGCAGCAGTCATGTGCTCGGACCGCAGGGCGAATTCCTTGCGGAAGCCAACATCGACGCGCCCGAGTTGCTGATCGCGCAAATCGATCTCGCACGTAGCGAACACGTGCGCCGGATCTGGCCCTTCCTGCGCGACCGCCGCATCGATGCCTACCAGGATCTGCTCAAGCGCTATCGCGACTGAAAATAGCGATTGAAACGGACCGACCGGCCCGCATCTATCTATCCAGCACCGACATCATCGCAGCGCGCGGCAACGACGCCCTGCCCGCCTCTCCTTTCGCATCGACCCCCATGACCTCTTCCGCGCCGACCACCACGCCCGCCCTGCTCGACCAGCCGCATGAAATCGTCGAACGCGACGGCGTGCGCTTCACCTTGCTCGGCACCGCGCATATTTCCAAAGCGAGTGTTGAGGTCGTCGAGGCGGAAGTCGCCAGCGGCGCCTACGACACGATCGCGATCGAACTCGACAGCAATCGCCTGCGCGCGCTCACCGAACCGGACATGCTGCACAAGCTCGACTTGTTCCAGATCATCCGCGAAGGAAAGACCGGCCTGGTCGCTGCCAATCTTGCCCTGGCCGCGTATCAACGCCGCCTCGCCGAACAACTCGGCGTCGAACCCGGCGCCGAACTCAAGGCCGCTGCGCTCGGCGCGAAAAAACTCGATCTCGGCCTGGTGGTGATCGACCGCGATGTCGGTACGACCCTGCGCCGTGCCTGGGGCAAGCTAGGTTTCTGGGGCCGCAGCAAATTGATGACCGGTCTCGCCGGCAGCCTGTTCGTCAACGACCAGGTCGAAGAAGGCGAGATCGAAAAACTCAAGGAAGGCGACATGCTCGAGTCGAGCTTCGGCGAGTTCGCGGCGCAGACGCCGCAATTGTTCGAAGCGGTGATCGCCGAACGCGACCGCTACATGGCGGCGAAATTGCGCGCGTTGATCGGCAACGGTTCCGCGCGGGAAGTGCTGGCGGTAGTCGGCGCCGGGCATCTGAAAGGCCTCGCCGAACATCTGCGCAGCGATCAGGAACCGACCGAAGCAATGCTGGCCGAACTCGACACGCTGCCGAAGAAAAGCCGCGTGCCTTGGTTCACGCTCGCAATCACCGCCTTGTTCGCCAGCGCCATCGCCTGGGGTTTCTGGCATGGCGGCGCGGAGCTCGGCGTCGGTCTGCTGATGCAGTGGCTGCTCGCCACCAGCCTGCTCGCTGGGCTGGGTTGCCTGCTCGCCGGCGGGCACCCGCTGAGCATCCTCACCGCGATGATCATGGCGCCACTGAAACCCTTCCATCCCGGCGTGCCGGCCGGAACCTTCAGCGCCTTCGTCGAAGCCTGGCTGCGCCGCCCGACCTATGCCGATTTCCTCGCCGTGCGCGACGACGCCAGCCACTTCACCGGCTGGTGGCGCAATCGCGTCACGCGCACCCTGCTCAATTTCCTGCTGACCAATATCGGCACGATGATCGGCGTGTGGATCGCCGGCGCGGCGATCATTGGCAAGCTGATCTGATACCCGCGCTGCATGACGTCAGGCCCTAGTCGCAGCAACGAGTGATCAGCGTGCTGTTGTTGTTGCCGACCGAAAGTTCTTGTTCCGAATCGAAAGCAGCGGCAGCCTTCGCGCTCGTGGTTGAAGCGGCGCGCTATCAAGAGCTAACGGACCAGACGCAGCGACCAAATCGAATGACCGCTCCGGGTCGAAAGCGGACACTCGAGCAAGTCGTGCTGCCGTTGATAGCCGCTGCTATCGGCCAAAAGCGGACATCGAAAACGGAACCGGAACCGGAACCGAGAAAGTCGATGTGGCGAGCCGATGCCGTCAATTATCAGCTCGCGCCAATTTGAACATCCCAATATGGTTCGGGCCCGAAACGCTCAACAAGGAAGTCGATGAAGTTGCGCACCTTGGGCGGCAGGAACTTGCGATTCGGGTAAACGGCAAATACACCGAGCTCGTCGGTTTCCCAGTCCGCGAGGATCCGTGCCAGCTTGCCCTCGTGTAACGCCTCGAAGACCAGGAAATCCGGCTGGAGCGTCACTCCGAGATCCTCAGCGGCGGCGTTGCGCAGGATGTCGCCACTGTTGGCGCGCAGACCGCCCGACACGGGAATTCGTTGCTCGACGCCATTGCGCCTGAAGCGCCATTCGTTGGGTGAGCTCACGTAGGCGTAAGTCAGGCAATGGTGGTGAACGAGGTCCCCGGGCACGCTTGGCACGCCATGCTTCTGCAAATAGCCAGGGGACGCGCAGACCACGAGGCGCGAGCGCGCGAGCTTGCGTGCAACGAGTCCCGGATCGATCCTAGTCGCGACGCGAATCGCGAGGTCGAAACCTTCCTCGATCAGGTCGACCACCCGGTCGTTGAGCGTGAGATCAATTTGAACGCCCGGATATTTCTGCAGGTATTTCGTGATCGCCAGGCCCAGGTGACGGGCGCCAAACGCATTCGATGAGCTCACCCTCAGGATTCCGCGCGGAACGGAAGTCCTCTGCGCTATCGAATTCTCGGCCTCCGCGATCATGGTCAAGACCTGGATGGCTCGTTCGTTGTAGTCGTTCCCCGCTTCGGTGAGCGAGACCTTGCGCGTCGTGCGGTTGAGCAGTCGAACGCCCAAGTGCTCCTCGAGTTGCGCCACATAGCGCGTGGCCATGCCTCGCGACAAGTCGAGTTTGTCCGCTGCGCCGGCGAAGCTTCCTGCCTCGACCACAGCCGTGAAGACGCGCATGCAGGCAACCAGGTCGATGGACATCATTGTTCCAATAAAGGAAATAGTCAATTGACACTTTGCGAGTTTATGCCGCACCGCGCAACTGACTAAATGCGGACATTGCCCGCACCCCCCGTGCCCAACACCAAGGAAATGACATGACCGCCAACAAGTGGATGATCGACGTGAACGATGCCGTCCTGCTGCTGATCGACCATCAGAGCGGATTGTTCCAGTTGGTTCGTGACATGGAGTACACGACCCTCCGCAATAACGTGACGACGCTAGCGAAGGCGGCGCATATCGCGAAGATCCCGACCATCACGACGGCATCTGTTCCCGACGGTCCGAATGGTCCGATCATTCCCGAGATTCATCAGAGCAACCCCGATGCGGTGCACGTTCCGCGCGTTGGGCCGATCAACGCATGGGATCACCGCCCCTTTGTCGAAGCCATCGAGAAAACCAAGCGGAAGACACTGCTCATCGCAGGCACGCTCACGAGTATTTGCATGGCTTTCCCCGCACTCAGCGCCCTTGCCGCAGGGTACAAAGTGTTCTGCATTGTGGATGCCTCAGGTAACCACTCGCAGATGGCAACCAACCTCACCATTGCCCGGGTCACGCAAGCGGGCGCGATGCCGATCGACACCTTCGCGGTGATGTCAGAGTTGATGAACACCTGGAATCGCCCGGAAGCGATGGATTTCGCGAAGGTCATGATCGACCACATCGTTCCCTCGTACGGGGCGTTGATGGAGAGCTACGACACGGCGCAGAAAAGCGTGGGGTAGGTCCATTCTTTCGGGATGCCCACTTTGGGTCGTGAGCGGTCATCCAGAACGTGGCTCCGAGCTCCCCTCGTCCGCAACCGGAAAGATGCGGACGCTTGAGAAGTCATTCTGCCTCCGTGCCCGCTGACCGAACGGGGTCCGGAGTGTCGAGATCGGCGTTTGCAACGTCGTACGCATGGCGCTGCTGCGACGCTTCAATGCCGGGCTGTGGATTCACCGCGCCGCGGGCAGCGCGGCGGGAATGATGTAGTCGCTGACAAGATCCTGCAGCTGATACCAGGTAGAGAACTCACCGTAGCTGCCGGCGGTGATGGCCACGACCAGATCCAACTCCGGGACCACGATCACGAATTGGCCGCCATTACCCTCGGCCGCGTACACGCGATAGTCGTGGTTCTGTACTCGGAACCTGTGCAGATGCCAGGCATAGCCATAGTCGTGGTTGGGGCCGAATGTGCTGTGCCGAGCGACGGACGCATCGATCCAGCGCGAGTCCACCAGACGCTGTCCGTGCCAGACGCCGCCATCCAGATACAACTGCCCCAGCTTGAGCATGTCGCGTGGACGCAGCTGAATGCCGCCGGCCAGGTAGGCATCGTCGTCCGGCGTCAGATTGAGGTGATAGCCGCGCATCTGCATCGGGCCGGCGATCCAGTCGCGGAACAGTTCGGTGAGTCGGCGACCCGTGGCGTGACGGACTACGCCACCAAGCAGATTGATGCCGGCCGAGCAGTACACCGCCTTGTCCGCGCCCGGAGCCTGGGTCATCGGCAGGTCCAGCGTGTAGCGATACCAATCGCGCTGGTCTTGCTGGCCTTGCATCTTGTCTTCGGCGCCAGGTGAGTCTCCGGCGTTGTCATCGCAGGCCAAGCCGGAGCTCATGCTCATCAAGTCGCCTACGGTGATGGCGCGCTTGGCCGCATCAACATGCTGCAGTTTTTGGTACTCGGGAAACAAGGGAAGCACCGGCGTCTGCGCCGATAGTTTCGCGCCGTGATCGATCGCCATGCCAACGAGCAGTGATGCGAAGGACTTCCCGGCGGAACGGGTGTCGTGAGCCTGCTCGCGCGAATAGCCGTGGAAGTAGGCCTCGAACGCCAGCTTGCCGTGTCGCGCTACCAACAAACCGTGCACCTGTGGATGCCCAGGCTCGGGCGTGGCGATGGTCTGCACATGCTGCAGCAATTCGGTCATCGGCGCGACCCGCATGCCCACCGCTCCCAGCGCGGCCGTGGTCCAGCCATCATCAACGGGAACCGGCACGCGATACGCGTCGTCCATGTCGGCCGGGGTCGTTACGTAATAGCCGAGCGCATGCTCGCGATCGCGCCGCGTGAACGGAAACACCGCGATCCCCTGCCAGTCCACGCGCAGTTGATCAGTCTCTTCGTCGAAACGGCCGTTCAAGGCCCAGCCCTTGCGCTTGGGATCGGTCAACACAACGGC
Source organism: Arenimonas sp. (assembly GCF_035312645.1). Classification (GTDB taxonomy): domain Bacteria; phylum Pseudomonadota; class Gammaproteobacteria; order Xanthomonadales; family Xanthomonadaceae; genus Arenimonas. The sequence continues at coordinate 2,980 of NZ_DATGBO010000103.1, read as the reverse complement.
GTCATTGTCCACGTGCACGTCATAAGCGCGACCGCGACCCAAGTTGTACTCGGGGTTGCTCAGGAATGCCTGCAGCGAGGCGTCTGGCTTGCGCCGGATCTCCAGGTACTGCGTCACCCGATCCGGCAACGGACTCACCTGCCCCACCCAGACCTGGCTGTGGCCATGCGCCAGAACCACCGGCGTGGCGTACGCACTGGCAAGCGTCAGGCCGGCTGGCTGGATCCAGAAGCCATTGATGTCACCGTCGACAAGCTGGCCCCTGAAGTGCCCCTGCCCACCCGGCATGGCAAAACTAACCGCATCGCCATCGCGCTCGACGGTGACAGACAGGCCGCCGACACTGGCCCGCCACGGTGTTTGTCGCCCGTCCACCGTAATGGCGCCAGCCAGAAGCGGGCCGGACACTGTTTCGTTGCCCCACAACCCGACGAGGTCGGGTGGAGCCGCAGCAGCAGCGGGCACGGAAAGCAGCAGCAACAGGCAAAGCAGGCCAGCGCGCATCAACAACTCCTCAGGATGAATGGCAAATCCCGATCGCGACGGCGATCCGGTCTGAGGTCATTGTGCGTACGAAACCGGCGTCGATCTTGTACGGATTGAACCTGGCAGCCTCTGTGCCGACTTGGCACGCTGGCGGTAGCTACCTGGTGGCAAACCAAAAGCCTCGGTGAAGGCGCGCGAAAAGTGTGCCTGGTCGAAGTATCCGCAACGAATCGCGATCTCGCTCATGTCGGCCGAGTCGGCGGTCAACATCGCCGCGGCACGGTTCAGACGCAGGCGACGCCGGTAAGCACCGGGTGAGCAGCCGAAATGTCTGCGGAACGCGCGCGCCAGATGCACCGGATGCACGCCGCAGGCGTGAGCGATTTCGGCCAGTGCAAAAGAGCTTTCGGGATCGTCATTCAAACAGTCGCGTGCCCGAAGCAGCCAGCGCGGAGCCTGCTCGCAGACCTCCTCGTAACGCGTCGCCGTGGCAGTCATCAGTTCCACACAATGCGATTCCAGCGCCAACGCGCCGTCGTCATCGGCGTGGATCAGCCGCAGCGCCGCCTGCAACGCTGCCGGACCAGGCGTCATGGCGTAGTCGGGCAGGATCAGGACTTCTTCCAATCCACGCTGCGCCGCCAGCGAAAGTGACACGGTGACGAACCGGCCGGACTCGCTGCGAAAGCGATCCCGATGCAAAGTCCCCGGCGGGTTGTAAACAAGAATCGGCCCGGCACGTGTGCTCGAGACCTTGTTGGCGCCTGCCAGTCCGCGGGCGGAAGACACATAGTCTCCCTCCAGCACCAGGACGAAATGCGCTTCCGCGTGCGCGTGCTCGACGACGCCGTCTTCCGGCACCGTGGGCACCAACTGCGACACCGAGAACTCGGACGTACGCCATGTCGTCTGACGCGCACCGAGAAACTGGTCGTGCTCGAAAACGTTTCGCGTCATAGGGCCAAGAAAGCGATGCCGGTGAAGCAACCATTCTAGGAGGTATCAGGGCCGGAGTTCGACGCGTCGGCATTGGGCCGAGAGCGGACACCCAGAACTGCGTTCCGAGTTTTGCCGCGTCCGCTACCGGAAAGAAGAGGATGTCGGTGTACCGGCCAGAGGTCCTGGTCCAGCAGCTTCAAGCGGCCGGAATGGGGGGCTTGCATCTCGCTCAATAATTTAATATGATGATCATCATATGAAACGAGCCACCTCCCGATCCAAGGAAGCCAGCCACGAACGCATCGTCGACGCCGCCGCGCGCGCTATTCGGCGCAGCGGCTACAACGGTACTGGCGTCGCCGACATCATGAAGGAGGCCGGCCTGACCCACGGCGGCTTCTACGCCCATTTCGATTCGCGCGAAGCGATGCTCGCCGAGGCTGCCGACCGTGCCGGTGGCGATGCCGTGGCGGAGATGCAGCGAATCACCGCGAGCATGCCGCCGCAGCAAGCGCTCCAGGCCATGATTCAAGCCTATCTCTCCAAGGAACATGTCGAAGCGATCGAAACTGGCTGCGCCACCGCCGCGCTTTGCTCGGAGATGCCGCGGCAGGCACCGGAAGTCAGGCGCGCCGCCACCCGTCGCATCAAGGAGATGATCGATCTGGTTTCCCGGCAATCCCCCGACTGGGGGCAGCCGATCGCGCATGAACGCGCCTTGGTCACCATCGCAACGATGGTCGGAGCACTGGCACTGGCACGCGCGGTCGACGATGCCAAGCTTTCCGATGCCCTGCGCAAGTCCGTGCTGAAGCATCTCGCTCCATCCAAGAACTGACGCCGATTGGAAACCGCGCGTCTTTGCGCGGCCCATAAATATGACGAACATCATATATACCGCCCACGAAGGAACTGCCATGAACAAGAAATCCATTGCCCTCGTCACCGGCGCCTCATCAGGCATCGGCCAGGCCACGGCCTCGCGACTCGCCGATGCCGGCTACACCGTTTACGGCACCAGCCGACGCGGCGCTGTGTCGGGCCAACAGAACTTCGCCATGCTGCCGCTCGACGTCACCAGCGATGAGTCGGTCGCCGCCGCCGTCAGCGAACTCATCCGGCGGGAAGGCCGTATCGACTTGCTGGTGAACAACGCCGGCTTCGGCGTCGCACCAGGGGGCGCCGAAGAGAGCTCGATCGAACAAGCCAAGGCGGTCTTCGAAACCAATTTCTTCGGGCTCCTCCGAATGACGCGCGCCGTCCTGCCGCACATGCGTCGCCAGGGGTCGGGGCGCATCATCAACATCGGATCGGTGCTCGGATTTCTGCCCATGCCGTACGGAGCGCTCTATGCCGCCACCAAGCATGCGATTGAAGGCTACTCGGAGTCGCTCGACCACGAATTGCGCACCATGGGCATCCGGGTGTCGGTGATCGAGCCCGCCTACACCAAGACCCAGTTCGACGCGAACTTGCTCGCGCCCGATGCGAAGCTTGAGGAGTATCGCGAAGCCCGCGCGGGAGTGGACAAGGTAATCGCCAAGGTGATGGCAAA
>NZ_DATGBO010000102.1:0-9837 GCF_035312645.1 Arenimonas sp. | reverse complement strand
CTGGCCGCCACGGCCTATGCCGCGCTGCGCTTCCTCGAAGCCTATGGCCTGTGGTTCGCGCGCAGCTGGGCGCGCTGGCTGGGCATTGTTTCCGCCGGCATCTACGTGCCGTTCGAGCTTTATTATTTCGTCCGCGACCCGAGCTGGACCTCGATCAGCGTCCTGTCGATCAACGTCGCCGTGCTGTGGCTGCTCTGGCCGCAGCGACGACCCATCATTTCATCCTGAGGTTCCGGAAATCGCATGAGCATCAAATCCGACAAGTGGATCCGGCGCATGGCTGAGCAGCAGGGCATGATTTCGCCCTTCGAAGCGGGCCAGGTCAAGCACGCCGCCGACGGCCACCGCATCGTTTCCTATGGCACGTCGAGCTACGGTTACGACGTGCGCTGCGCGCGCGAATTCAAGATCTTCACCAACATCAATTCGACCATCGTCGATCCGAAGGCCTTCGATCCGTCGAGTTTCGTCGACGTCGAGGCCGACGTCTGCATCATTCCACCGAACAGCTTCGCGCTGGCGCGCACTGTCGAATTCTTCCGCATTCCACGCAGCACGCTGGTGGTCTGCCTGGGCAAGAGCACCTACGCGCGCTGCGGCATCATCGTCAACGTGACGCCGCTGGAACCGGAATGGGAAGGCCATGTGACGCTGGAGTTTTCCAACACCACGCCGCTGCCCGCGAAGATCTACGCCAATGAAGGCGTGGCGCAGATGCTGTTCTTTGAATCCGATGAAATCTGCGAAACCAGCTACAAGGATCGCGGCGGCAAATACCAGGGCCAGACCGGCGTTACCTTGCCGCGCACCTGAGTTTTCCGCAGGAGCGGAAATGTCCGCGAGTCCCGAAAATCGCGGTACGGTTTGAAAGTCGCGGTCTTGCCCGCCCCTACGGAGTGAGGCTTTGCAGCTTCTCGCGCAATTGTGCGAGTCGTGCTTCACGTGCCGCCGTGCCGAAGCGCTGCATCGTGCCTGCGCCCCAGACCGGCCCCGGCCAGGCGGCGTCGCCTTCGAGGCGCGCAACGACATGCACGTGCAATTGCCGGACGATGTTGCCGAGTGCGCCGATGTTGAGTTTGTCGCAGGCGCCGCTGGCGCGCAGAAGTTGTCCGGCCTGATTGATTTCCGCGAGCAGCAATCGCTGCGCGCCGCCGTCGAGATCGAGCCATTCGCTGGCGCCGGGCAGGCGCGGCACCAGCACCAGCCAAGGGAAACGCATGTCGTCGATCAGACGCAGCTGCGACAGTGGGCCATCGGCGATGAAATGCGAATCCGCTTCCAGCCGGCCGTCGAGATCGAAGGCTTCAGCCATTCGTGTGCAGGCGCTTGGCCAGGAAACCCAGCGTGCGGGTCAGCGCCTGTTGCGCGACTTCCGCGTTGTAATCGGCGCGCTGGTCGCAGTTGAAGCCGTGGCCGGCGGGCCAGACGTGGATCTCCGCGCCAGGCAGGGCATCGCGGTGTTTCTCGATGTCCTCGGCGCTGATGCTCGTGTCCTGATCGCCGAAATGCAGCATCAACGGCGCTTTCGGCCGTTCGCGCAGCAAGGGCACGGTGCGGGCGCCGTAATAGCTCACTGCCGGCACGCCGAAACGCGTGTTGGCGAGGAAGGCGACGCTGCCGCCCCAGCAGAAACCGACCGTCGCCACTTTGTAATCGGCCTCGAGATGATCGTAGGCAGCGCGGACGCCATCGAGCGCGCCGTTGAAGCCGAGTTCGTCGACGATTTCTCGGCCGCGGGCGATGCCGGCTTCGTCGTAAGCGAGCTCGACGCCAGGATGGATCAGGTCGAACAGCGCGGGCGCGATGGTGACGTAGCCGTAGTTAGCGAACTTGTCGGCCAATTGCCGGATGTGGTTGTTCACGCCGAAGATTTCCTGCACCAGCACCACGGCGCCCTTGGGCGTGACGTGCGGCATCGCCTTCCAGCCGGAAATGCGGCCGTGCCGCGTGCTCAACGAGATCGTCGCCATGCCCGTCCCCCGATGTGGCCCCGCCCAAGCATACGCCCGGGCCGGGCAGGGTGGCAGGGGTATAATCCGCGCCCCTCTCCTGCGGTCGTCCACGATGTCCCTGTCCCAGCCCAAAGTCGGTTTCGTCAGCCTTGGCTGCCCCAAGGCGCTGGTCGACTCCGAGCGCATCCTCACCCAACTGCGCGTGGAAGGTTATGACATCGTGCCGACTTACGACGACGCCGACGTGGTGGTGGTCAATACCTGCGGTTTCATCGACTCGGCCGTCGCCGAATCGCTGGATGCGATCGGCGAGGCGCTGGCGGAGAACGGCAAGGTCATCGTCACCGGCTGCCTGGGCAAACGCGCCGAACTGATCCGCGAAGCGCATCCCGGCGTGCTCTCGATCAGCGGTCCGCAGGATTACGGCACGGTGATGAATGCCGTGCACGCGGCGCTGCCGCCGAAACACGATCCGTTCCTGGATCTGGTGCCGCCGCAAGGCATCAAGCTCACGCCAAAGCACTACGCCTATCTGAAGATTTCCGAAGGCTGCAATCATCGCTGCAGTTTCTGCATCATTCCCTCGATGCGCGGCGACCTGGTTTCGCGTCCGGTCGATGAAGTGTTGCGCGAAGCCGAGAAGCTGGTGATGGGCGGCGTCAAGGAATTGCTGGTGATTTCGCAGGACACCAGCGCTTACGGCGTCGATGTGAAATACGCCGAGCGCGAATGGCGCGGCAAGCACTACCAGACGCGCATGAAGGCGCTGTGCGAAGGCCTGGCCGAACTCGGCGTCTGGCAGCGACTGCATTACGTCTACCCGTACCCGCACGTCGACGACATCATCCCGCTGATGGCGGAAGGCAAGTTGCTGCCGTATCTCGACATTCCGTTCCAGCACGCCAGCCCGCGCATCCTCAAGCTGATGAAGCGCCCGGGTGCGGTCGACAAGACGCTGGAGCGCATTCAGCGCTGGCGCGACATCTGCCCCGACATCACCATCCGCAGCACCTTCATCGTCGGCTTCCCCGGCGAGACCGACGACGACTTCGAGCAGTTGCTGGACTTCATGGATCAGGCCGAACTCGATCGCGTCGGCGCCTTCGCCTATTCGCCGGTCGACGGCGCCAAGGCCAACGATCTGCCCGATCCCGTGCCGGAAGAAGTGAAGCAGGAGCGCCTGGCGAGGTTCATGGAATTGCAGGCCGAAATCAGCACGGAAAAGCTCGAGCGCAAAGTCGGCACGGTGCAGAAAGTGCTGATCGATGCGATCGACGGCGAACTCGCGATTGGTCGCTCGATGGCCGATGCGCCAGAGATTGATGGCCTGGTGCAGATCCAGGATGGCGCCGAAGCCGGCCTCAAGCCCGGCCAGTTCGTCGACGTGCGCATCATGGGTTCGGACGAGCACGACCTGTTCGGACTGGTTGCGGTCTGACGCCGCGATCGCGAAAATCCTTGTAGCTGCCGTCGCCAGCACGCGACGGCAAACTTGATTCGCTGATCGTTGCGCCAAGGAGATCGTCCATGTCCCTTCGTCTTGTTTTGCTGGTGCTCGGTGTTTCTGGCATTTGCGTTGCCGCCCATGCCGCATCGCCCGCGTTCCCGACCCGCGCCGATGCATTGCCGGTGTTCGTGCCCAAGGGCATGCAGGTGGAGACGCAGCTCGAAGCCGATTTGAATGGCGACGGCAGCGAGGATGTCGCGGCGATCATCCGCGGCGAAGACGAACGCTACCTGCTGGTTGCCGTGCGCGAAGGCAAGGGTCTGCGTCGGGTCGGTCTGGGCGAGCTCGATGCCTATCCGCTGGGCGATGCCAGTCTGAAAGCACCCAAGGGTGTGCTGGTGATCGAAGACCTGACCGGCGGCACTTCTGCCGTGTCCTCGCGCTATCGCTACCGCTACGAAGCTGCGACCGATCGTATGCGCCTGATCGGCGACGACGTCACCTATTACAGCCGCACCAACCAGCACGACGCCATCGAGATCAGCACCAATCGCCTCACCGGCACGCGCATCACCAAGATCCGCAAACTGGTCAAGGGCGATTACGTCGACCAGAAGCCGAAGCAGAGCAAGGTCGCGATCAAGAAGTTCTATATCGAGAATGCGCCAGTCGCGGAAATGACGCTGGGCATCGGCGGCTGAGTTCCCCGTAGGAGCCAGCTTGCTGGCGACATTCTCTCGCGGGCGACCGTCTCGATCCCCGCAATCGGATGAGCATCGCGATAGTTGCTAGCCGGGTAGACATGGTCGCCAGCGAGCTGGCTCCTACTGGACAGGTTAGTCGTAGGCGACGGAGACGACTAGATAGCGTGCGTTGCGGCCGGGCAGCGGCGCCTCGAATTCGTCGTCAACGCGTTTTTTCATCGCCGCGCGCGCCAGCGGCGAGTCGACGCTGATCAGGCCGAGTCTGGCGTCGGTTTCGTCGGGGCCGACGATGCGGAAACGATGCAGGTCGCCGCTGTCGCTGTCTTCGACTTCGAACCAGGCGCCGAAGAATATCGCCGAGCGATCGCTGGGCGGTGCCTCGATCACGCGCAGGGCTTCCAGGCGTTTGCTGAGGTAGCGCACGCGCCGGTCGATTTCGCCCAGTTGTTTTTTTCGATAACTGTACTCGGCGTTTTCGGAGCGATCGCCCTCCGCCGCCGCCGCGGCGAGAGCCTTCACCACTTCCGGTCGGCGTACGCGCCACAGATCGTCGAGTTCCGACTTGAGGCGATCGAAGCCGGCGCGGGTGATCAGCGCCGTGCTGGCTTCCGCGGGCGGACGCCAGCGTCCCATTACTGACGATGCAGGCTGGCGGCGACAGGATCCGCCGCCGGCGTGCCATCGGCCGCGAGTTTCTGGATCTCGTCGCGGGACACGACGTCGTAAAGCCGCGTCGACGCGCCTTTGCCGGCGGGTGTGAGACGCAGGTGTTCGCCTTCCTGTTCGGTGCTCCAGGTGCCGGTGATCGCTTTCGTGGCGTCGGCCTTCGCGCTCAGACGGAAAGTGGAATCCGCGCGCAACTCCAGCGTGTCGTCATCGCCGCCGAAGGTGCCGGCGAATGCTTTCGCGTCCAGCGCGGGACTGGAAATATCGGAAGCATCAAGCGCATCGGTCGGCGCCGGTGCGGCGATGCTGACCGGCGGCGCGGGTTCGGTATTCGTGCTGGCGGCAGGTGCGGCCGGCTCCGGTTTGCACGCGACCGCGAGCAAGGTCGCGAAGGCGAGGGCGGCGAAAGCGATCGGCTGGCGAATCGACATGACGAAGCTCCGGATCACGTGGCAGGAATTTCAGCGTTTTCCACCGAGCAGGCTGCCGAGAACGCCGCGCAGGATCTGCCGGCCGATGCCGGTGGCGACGGTGCGTGTCGCCGATTTCGCCGCGGCTTCCACGGCGCCCTGGCGACGCTTGTTGCCCCAGAGAAAATCGTTGAGCGCCGATTGCTGCTCCGGCGCCGCTTTGCCGGCAGGTGCGCCGGCAGCAGCAGGAGCTGCCGCAGTTTTTTCTTCCGCGCGCTTGCTCAGCATCTCGGCGGCCGATTCGCGGTTGATCGGTGTGTCGTACTTGCCGCTGACCGTGCTGCGTGCGCGCACGGCGGCGCGCTCTTCCATGGTGATCGCGCCCATGCGGCAGCGTGGCGGGCAGATGTAGGCGCGTTCGACCGGCATCGGGATGCCCTTGTCGAGCAGCATCGACACCAGCGCCTCGCCGACCGCGAGTTCGGAAATCACCTTGGCGACGTCGATCTTGGGATTGGGAACAAACGTTTCTGCGGCGGTCTTCACCGCTTTCTGGTCGCGCGGCGTGTAGGCGCGCAACGCGTGCTGGATGCGGTTGCCGAGTTGGCCGAGGATCACGTCAGGGATGTCGTCGGGATTCTGCGAGCAAAAATACACGCCCACGCCTTTCGAGCGGATCAGGCGCACAACCTGCTCGACGCGCTGCTGCAGCGCCGGCGGGCAGTCGTCGAACAACAGATGCGCTTCGTCGAAAATGAACACGAGTTTGGGCTGGTCGAGATCGCCGACTTCCGGCAGGTGTTCGAACAATTCCGAGAGCAGCCAGAGCAGGAAGCTCGAATACAGGCGCGGCTTCATGATCAGCTGGTCTGCGGCGAGCAGGTTGATGATGCCGCGGCCGGACGGGTCCTGGCGCATCAGGTCGGCGAGTTCGAGTGCGGGCTCGCCGAAGAAGACGTCGCCGCCATCCTGTTCCAGGCGCAGCAATGCACGCTGGATCGCCGCGACCGAGGTCGGACTGACCAGACCGTATTTCTGCGAGATATCGGTTTTCTGTTCAGCGACGTAGTTGAGCAGCGCGCGCAGATCGGCGAGATCGAGCAGCAACAGGCCTTGGTCGTCAGCGAGCTTGAAGGTGATGTCGAGCACACCCGACTGCACTTCGTTCAGTTCCAGGATGCGGTTGAGCAAGGTCGGGCCCATTTCCGACACCGTGGTGCGCACAGGATGGCCGAGCTTGCCGTAAAGATCCCAGAACACCACCGGGCTGGCTTCGTTGACGTAGCCCTCGATGCCGATCTGTTGAACGCGCGACGTTATTTTTTCGTTCGTGACACCGGCCATCGCCAATCCACTGATATCGCCCTTCACATCGGCCATGAACACCGGCACGCCCAGGCGCGAGAAGCCTTCCGCGATCACCATCAGGGAAACGGATTTGCCTGTGCCTGTGGCGCCGGCGATCAATCCATGACGGTTGCCATATTTACCCAGCAGCCTGACTGGGATATCACCTTTGCCGATCAGGATCTCGCTCATTGGGTTCTCCGTTGTGCTTCGATTCTAGGGCCTGCGGCGCGGTGGCGAAACGGTTGCCGCTCGATGACGGGAACCGATACCCTGCCGGTTCAAGAAGGAAACTCCATGCCATCGATCCGCAACAGCCTGATTATTGCCCTGGCGCTCGCGCTGGGCAGCACCGCCGCTTCCGCCAAAACCGATAAATTCGCGCCCCTGTTCCAGCAGATGGACGCCGCCAGCCAGCGTTATCGCGAGGCACAGGTGCAACTGCAGAATGGCGACGATACCGCGATGGTGCGGATGAGCAAGGCGTTGGAGGACATCGAGGATCTGGCGCAGCAATGCCTCAAGCAGAAAGGTTGCGAGGCGACGCGGGTGATCACCACTTACGAAGCCCTGCTCAAATCGCAGGACATGGCGCCGGATCTGGTCGAGGCCGGCGAAACTTCCGCCGAGCCCGATCACGCGATTTCGCCGGTATTGGCCAGTTCGCCGGAAGCCGCACGCAGCATGCAATTGCTCAACGACGGTCACGCCTTCGACAAGATGGTGGAGATCAACGAACCGATCCAGGCGGCGATCCGCGAATGGCTGACGACCCAGCGCTCGTTCCTGATCGACTCCTGGGAAAACTACCAGTACATGCGTTATCTGATGTATCCCGAATACGAAAAGGCCGGGCTGCCCGAGGCGCTGTTGTTCGGGTTGATGGCGAAAGAGTCGGGCGGCAAGGTGCATGCGGTGTCGCGCTCTGGCGCGAGCGGGCCGCTGCAATTCATGTACGGCACCGGCGCTCGCTTCGGTCTGGGCAAGGATGCCACCGGCTTCGACACGCGTTTCGATCCGCAATACGCGGCACGCGCGAACGCTGCTTACATCAACGAGCGCTTCCGCGAATTGAATCGCAACATCGAATATACGGTCGCCGCCTACAACGGCGGTGAAGGTCGCGCTGGACGGTTGTTCGTGCAGAACAGCGGGCAGAGTTTCTGGTCGCCGCAGGCCTACGGCGCGCTGCCGCCGGAAACCCGCGACTACGTACCGATGGTGATCGCCGCGGCGTGGTTGTTCCTGCATCCGAAGCAATACGGCCTGGAATTCCCGCATATCGACACGACGCCCGACCAGTTCGCGCTGGCGCGCGACACCTCGATCAACGAATTGACGATCTGCCTGGGCAACGGCGGCAGTCGCGACGGCTGGTTCCGTGTGCTGCGCAATCTCAATCCGCGTTACGAGCCGACCACGATCATCCCCACCGGCACCGTGTTGCGTGCACCCAAGCGCGTGACCATGCTCTATCGCAACAACTGCATGCAGGGCCCGCGCGCCGAGATGGCCGGCCAGCTGATGCGCGCCAGCAAGTACGTCGTACCGGTTTACGTGCCGGGCCCGGAGGCGGCGATGGATCCCAACGCCTCATTGGCCGAACAGGTGGAAGCGGCGACACCCAAGCCCGCGCATTCACGCAAGGAACGCAAGGAGCGTGAGAAAAAAGTGCACGAGTATCACGTGCGCAAGGGCGACAGCCTGTTGGCGATCGCACGCGAACATAGTTGTGACCTCACCGTGCTGGCGCGCGCGAATCGATTGAAGGGACCGTCGTACGCACTGCGTCCTGGACAACGCCTCAAGCTCGAAGGCTGCGAGGATTGATGGCCATCGTCGACGGAATGCGCGCGCTATGAGCGAGGCCGAAGTGACGACGCTTTCGGTGGTGTGGATGTTGCTGCGTCGATTCGTACTCTTGTTGCTGGTGCTTGCGCTGCTGTCGTATCTGGGCGCGGTGGGCCTGCTGTATTTCCGGCAGCGTTCGATCCTCTACTACCCGTCATGGGCTGCGGCCGTGGATGCGCCGACGCTGTCGGTCGCGGTGCCTGGCCTCAGGCTGCAGGGCTGGGCGGTGAATCCGGGTCAGCCGCGCGCGCTGCTGTATTTCGGCGGCAATGCCGAGGCGGTCGAGAAAAATCGCGACCTGTTTGCCACGGCGCTGCCTGGCTACACCGTCTATCTATTGCCGTATCGCGGATACAGCGGTAATCCCGGTGCGCCCACCGAAAGCGATCTCTATGCGGATGCCTTGGTCGAATTCGACCAGATCCGCGCACGGCATGTCAGCGTCGCGCTGATCGGACGCAGCCTGGGTTCGGGCATCGCGACCTATGTCGCGGCGCATCGGCCAGTCGAGCGTCTGGTGTTGGTCACGCCCTACGACAGCATCGCCAACGTCGCGCAGGGAAAATATCCGCTGTTTCCAATCGGCCTGCTGCTCAAGGACAAATACGAGTCATGGCGGCGTGCTTCCGACCTGACGATGCCGACGCTGGTGCTGATCGCAGGACGCGACATGGTGATCCCGCGTGCGAATACCGACGCGTTGATCGCGGCCTTCAAGCGCAAGCCGGAAGTCGTGGTGATCGCTGGCGCCAGCCACAACGATATCGCCGAGGACGATGGCTATCGGCGGGATTTGGCGATGTTTTTGACGCGGTGAGTGGTGAGCCGCGGAGATGGCGGGCCATTGCGCGGTAAGCGCGGCCGGGCCCGCATCCACCAAATCAGAGTTGGTCCCAGCCTGGACGCGGCAGGAAGCGGTCGCCGTAGCGTGCGGCGAATTCTTCCAATCGTTTCTTGAGTTTCGCGGCACCGACGGACTTCACGTATTCGATCGGGCCGCCGCGGAACGGCGCGAAGCCGGTGCCGAAGATCACGCCGGCGTCGAGCAGGTCGGCATCGGCGACCACGCCGTCGTGCAGGCAGGACACGGCTTCGTTGAGCAGCGGTAGCATCAATCGGTCTTCGAGGTCGGCAGGCGCTTGATAACCCGCAGGAACCTCGGGCTTCACCGCGCGATCGTTTTCCCACTTGTACAAGCCCTGGCCATCCTTCTTGCCACGCTTGCCGGCCTCGACCTTGAACACGTCGGGCAGGGTCTGCTGATGGAAGTCGGCCATGATCCGTCCGACGCTCGCGGCGACATCGAGGCCGACGGTGTCGACGAGCTCGATGGGGCCCATCGGCATGCCGAATTTCAGCGCCGCCTTGTCGATCACCGCGCCGGGAATACCCTCACTGAAGGCGATGATCGCTTCCTGCATGTACGGCGCGAGGATGCGATTGACCAGGAAGCCGGGCGT
>NZ_DATGBO010000101.1:0-32025 GCF_035312645.1 Arenimonas sp. | reverse complement strand
ACTGGTACAGCGGGCCCTTGTAGTCGGACGCGTCGCAGAGCGATTTGTAGAACTGGAATTGCAGGATGTCGGCGAGAAAGTAGCGCGTGTACGGCGTGTTGCTGGGCACGTGGTATTTCGCGCCGGCATCGAAGAATTCCTCGCCGCGCGGCGTTGCTGGCGTCACGCCCTGGTACTTCGCCTTCAGTTCCCACCAGGCCGCGTTGTATTGATCGGGCTTGATCGAGCCGTCGAACACGCCCCAGCGCCAGCGATCGATCATCAGGCCGAACGGCAGGAACGCAACCTTGGCCAGCGCCATGCGCATCTGCGAATTGATCACCGCTTCCTTGCTCACCGTCGGCTTGTCGACCAGGCCTTTCGAATTCAGATATTCCGGCGTCATCGACAGCACGATGGTGTCGCCGATCGCTTCGTGGAAACCGTCGTTGGCGCCGCTCTGGAACAGCGCCGGCGACTTCTGGTAGGCGAGGTAGTAATAGACGTGGCCGAGCTCGTGGTAGATCGTCGTGTACGATTCCTCGTCGGGTTTGATGCACATCTTGATGCGCACTTCGCCGTCCATCGACATCGGCCAGGCGCTGGCATGGCAGACCACGTCGCGGTCGCGCGGCTTGATGAACTGCGCTTTCTCCCAGAACGAATCCGGCAGCTTGGGCATGCCCAGGCTCATGTAGAAACCCTCGGCCTCGCGCACCATGGCTTTCGCCTGGGCGAGATCGGCGGCACGGCCGACTTCGATGCTTTCTGCGGCGCTGGCCGCGTGGCCGTTGCTCTTGGCGAAATCGGCGAGCAGGATCTGGTAGCGCTCGTCGCGTTGTTTCTGCAGCGCGGTGGTGATGTCGAGCTTGGGCACCTTGCTGTATGGCTGCAGCAGCGGCCACAGATTGCCCCAGTCCTGCTGCCAGAGATTGCCGGTGAGGTGCGCGGGAATCATGCCCTTGATCTGGCCCTTGTCGGCACCGTATTTGTCGACCAGCTTGTTCTTGGCATAGCACTGCAGGTCGTCGTAAAGCGGTTTGACCTGGCTCCAGAGGCGATCGGTTTCGCTGCGGAAATCGGCCGGCGACATGTCGTAGCCGCTGCGCCACAGTTCGCCGGTGTTGGCGAAGCCCTGGTCGCGCGCGCCTTCGTTGCTGAGTTCGACGAAGCGCTGATAGTCCTTGCGCATCGGCACCGAGATCGTGTGCCAGCCCTGCCAGGCGGTGAGTTGTTCGTCGTAACTTTTGTGCGCGGTGTCGGCGAGGATGTCCTCGATCTGGCCAATGTCTTCGCAGGTCGCGCTGTTGTTTGCATCCGGGCAGAACTTACCGGCGCCGTAGGCACCGTCGAGCCGGGTGCCCAGTTGCGTGAGCTCGGCCAGATGCGCGGGATTCTTCGGCGGCGGCACGGTGATGCCCAGGCGCAGCAATTGCAGGGCGCGGCTGCTGTCGGCACTCATGGTCTGGCCGTTGAAGCGCCGCGACTGCTCGACGTATTCGCCAAGCTTGATCAGCGCGCGCTCGTTCGCCTTCGAGGCGATGGTCGCGCTGTCGTCGTTGATGTACGTTTCCGACAGCCATTGCGCGGCGGTGTTTTCGACATAGTCGGCACGCATTTCGGCGTTGACGCGGGCCACGAATTCGTCGGCGGTTTCCTTGCCGTCTTTACCCTTGGCCATGGCGGCGCTGGCGATCGTGAGCAGGCTGGTGCAGATGGCAAGCGTGAGCAGCGCGCGTTGAGGTTTCACGTGTCGACTCCGGAAGCGGCCGCGAGGGCAGGGAGTCCGAAGGCTAGACCTCGCAGGTGGCGCGACGCAAGTCAGCTCGTGTAGGAGCGGCGTGAGCCGCGATAGGTCGCAATCGAAGAGAAAGCAATCGCGGCTAAAGCCGCTCCTACGGATCAGCGGGGGAGAAGATTCTTCTGCACAAGAAACGCCCGCGCATCCTCGGCATCGTTCTCGAACCAGGCGCGCGCGGAACCGAGACGGAAGGTGTAGCCCCATTCGTCCATGTCGGCCATCAGGCGCGCGCTGCCGACGCCTGGCAGGCGCTCGGCGAGAAGAATCTGCAGGTAGCAGGTGGCGTCTTCCTCGGCGACCGAATCGGTGGCATCGGTGTGCACCGCGGCGCGACGTTCCGGCGGCATCACGATCAGGTGACCGGCTTCGTGCAGCAGCGAATGCACCGGCGTATCGCTGCGCGCGAAGACATCGCTGCCAATCAGCCCGGCCTCGACCTCGCCCCAGAAACTGCCGGGAATCGCCTCGCCGTCGGGGATTTCGACCAGCGACAGCCCATGGCTCGCGAGCAATGCACGCGGGGCGTCGAAACCGATGTCGGCGAGGGTGAGCATGGAGGGAATTGCGCGTGTAGGAGCGATGGCAATCGCGACCATGCTTGCGGAAGCGATCCGGTCGCGATTGCCATCGCCATCGCTCCTACAGGCTGCATCAACCTGCGGCGGCGGCGCCTTTTTCCGGCAGGGTCACCGAGATGTCGAGCAGCTCGTGCTCGCCGTCCTTGTGCAGGTCGACTTTCACGGCCTCGATGTCGACGTTGATGTATTTCTTGATCACTTCCAGCAACTCGCGTTGCAGCATCGGCAGGTAATCGGGCGCGCCGCGTTCGCGACGGCCCTGCTCGATGATGATGCGCAGGCGGTCCTTGGCGACGTTGGCGGTGTTCTTGCTGCGCTGACTCAGGAAATCGAAGAGGCCCATGGCTCAGCCTCCAAAGATCTTCGAGAAGAAACCTTTCTTCTCGACGGTGATGAAGCGCAGGGGTTTTTCCTCGCCGAGGATGCGTGCGACCGCGTCGACGTAGGCCATGCCGGCGTTCGAGGCTTCGTCGAGGATCACCGGGTTGCCGGAGTTCGAGGACTGCAGCACTTCCGGCGATTCCGGAATCACGCCGATCACTTTCAGGCCGAGGATTTCCTCGACGTCGCCAATCGAGAGCATGTCGCCCTTCTCGACGCGCTCGGGGCTGTAGCGGGTCAGCAGCAGATGTTCCTTGACGCGCTCGCCGTTCTCGGCGCGCTTGGTCTTGGAGGCGAGCAGGCCGAGGATGCGGTCGGAGTCGCGCACCGAGGACACTTCCGGATTGACCACGACCACCGCGCGATCGGCGAAATACATCGCCAGGAACGCGCCTTTCTCGATACCGGCCGGGGAATCGCAGACGATGAAATCGAAACCGTCATCGGCGAGATCCTTGAGCACTTTCTCGACGCCTTCCTTGGTCAGCGCGTCTTTGTCGCGCGTCTGCGAGGCGGCGAGGATGTAGAGATTCTCGAAGCGCTTGTCCTTGATCAGGGCCTGCTTGATCGAAGCTTCGCCGTGCACGACGTTGACGAAGTCGTACACCACGCGGCGCTCGCAGCCCATGATCAGGTCGAGGTTGCGCAGGCCGACGTCGAAGTCGATCACGGCGGTGCGCTTGCCGGCTTTCGCCAGGCCGCAGGCGAGGCTGGCGCTGGTGGTGGTCTTGCCGACGCCGCCCTTGCCCGAGGTCACTACGATGATTTCAGCCAATGGTGTTCTCCGTTCCTGTCATGTTTGTTCGAATTGTTATTCAGGCCAGCTCTTCGATACGCAGCTGTTCGTTTTCAAGCCAGATCTGCACCGGTTTCCCGATCAGCGTCTTGGGGATTTCTTCCAGCACCTTGTACGTGCCGGCAACGGCGACGAGTTCGGCGTGGAATTCGCGGCAGAAAATGCGCGCGGTCTCGATGCCACCGGCGCCGGCGAGTGCGCGGCCGCGCAGCGCGCCGTAGATGTGGATCGAACCATCGGAGATGACTTCCGCGCCAGCGCCGACGGTGGCGCAGACGGTGAGGTCGCGATTCTGCGCGTACACCTGCTGGCCGGAACGCACCGGCTGCACGTGCACCAGGCCGGGATCGGCCTTAGCCGCGGCGGCGACAGGTTTCGCCGGTTCCGGTGCGACTTCGGCAGCGACGCTCTTCGCTTTCGGCGCAGGAGTTTCCGCGGCGGCGGCAAGGGGTTCGTAGGAGGCGCGGAATTTTGCCAGCAGCGGCAGACCGACGGCTTTCGAAAGCGTTTCGATATCGCTGGTGCCGTAGGCGATGCCGATCGGCAGCACGCCGGCCGATTGCAGGCCGGCGACCAGGGCCTTGACCGTCGCGGCATCGGGCGTGTCGGACAAGCCACCGAAATCGAGGATCACCGCGGCGCGATCGAACAGCTTCGGTGCGCTGCGCACACGCTCGCGCATTTCCGCGGAAAGTTTGTCGATGTCGAGGTGGCGGATGCGCAGGTTGGCGATGCCGACCTGGCCGATCTTGAGTTCGCCGGCTTGGGCGTAGTCCGGAAGCGTTGCCGACATGCTCAGGTTCCGGTCGCGAGGTGGGGTTTGCGGTCGCGGATGGGACGCGCCTTCAGCCAGGGCTGATCGGGCAGTTTGTCGCCATAGGTCTCGCGTACGTAGGGATAGCTGCACAATTCCTTGATCAGCATGCAGGCGCGCAGACCGTGATCGGTCATCGCGTGCTGACCGACTTCGCGGAAACCGAAACTGCCGTGGAAGAGCAGGGCCGGATGGCTGTTGCTTTCCATGAATACTTCCGTCGCCAGTTGCGGCACGCGCAATTCGGCGAAGCTCTGCACGTCGCCATAGAACACCCGGCCGACGCCGGCGCCACGACGGCTGCTGGCGACGACGATGCGGTCGACGTAGAGGAATTCCGGGTAACGCTCCCGGAACCAGAGGAAGTTGCTGCTGTCGTGCGGGGCCTGGTGCGACAGGGCGACGAGGAAGCCCGCCATCAGGCCGTCTTTCTCGGCGACCCGGAAGTAGTCGGCGTGTTCCCAGAAGAAGCGGAGCTTGGCCGAATCCATCGGCAGGATGCCGGGTCCCGCCGCATTGTTGAGCGCTAGAACCAAATCCAGCTCGTGCTCGCGCACGTCGCGGATGATGATCGACATTGTCTTGCTGACTCCCGGTGCCGGGGGCGCGCCAAGCAGGCGCGGCCAAAAACAGGGGGCGATTATCGCATGGCCTCCGGCCTGCCGCGACCGGTCCGTGCGCCGTCGACGATGGGTTAACGGGTTGTTATCCGTTACTTTCGGACTGCATGTGTCGGCCCCGGGTCGCCTAAGATGGGGCATGCCACTGCGCCTGAGCCACACCCAACTGCTGCGTTACGCCGGACTGTTCACCTGGGCGGTGGTCGGGATTCCGCTGGTCTTCAACACGCTTTATTTCCCCGTCGGCGAAGTGGACGAAGCCTTGGGGCCGCCGGACATGGTCGGATCGACGATCGCGTATTTCGTGTTCGGCGTCGCGTACTGGTTGGTCACGCGCGAGCTCGGTCAACGGCGGCCACGCTGGTACGACATTCTTCTGCTCGGCGCGCTGACCGTTTCCGCGATCGCGGTCAGCAAGCTCACCCATACCGGGCTCGGCAGCATCCTGTTGATGCTGGTTTCGGGCGTGATTCCCTGGTTGATGCCGCTGAGCGTGGGCGTGGCCTGGTTGGTCCTGCAACATGTTGCGTTGGTGCCGGTATTCGAGCGCATGGGCGGGTTCACGCCGATGGCGGCGGTATTGCAGGCCGCGCTCTATATCGGCTATTCGAGTTTCACCTTCATCACCGGCCTGGTCGCCAAGCAGCAGGCGCAGGCGCGCGAAGACCAGCGCCGGCTCAATTCGGAATTGCGCGCGACCCGCGCTCTGCTCGCGGAAAGTTCGCGCATGAGCGAGCGCCTGCGTATCTCGCGCGAACTGCACGATCTGCTCGGACATCACCTCACTGCGCTGAGCTTGAATCTGGAAGTCGCCGGCCATCTCACCGAGGGCAAGGCACAGGATCACGTCAAGCAAAGCCACACGCTGGCCAAGCTGCTGCTCACCGACGTGCGTGAGGCGGTGAGCGAGATGCGCGAGGAGCGCGGCATCGATCTGGGCGTGGCCTTGCGCACCCTGGTCGAAGGCGTGCCCGCGCTGGAAGTGATCCTCAACATTCCCGATCGCCTGCAGCTCGAGGATCCGGAGCGCGCGCAGGTCATGCTGCGCTGCGCCCAGGAAATCATCACCAATGCCGTGCGGCACGCCGGCGCCAACCATCTGTGGCTGCGGGTCGAACTGGAGCCGGGCATGATCCATCTGAATGCCCGCGACGACGGCCGCGGCGGCGAGCATCCCAAGCCCGGCAATGGTTTGAGCGGCATGCGCGAAAGACTGGCCGCTTATGGTGGCCGCGCCGATATCATCACTGCGCCGGGGCAGGGATTCGCCCTGAACATCTGTTTACCTCTGGAGATCAGCCCATGATCCGTGTTTGCCTGGTCGACGACCAAACCCTGGTGCGCCAGGGCGTACGCTCCCTGCTGGAACTGGCCGACAACATCGAGGTGATCGCTGAAGCCGGCGACGGCAAGCAGGCGGTCGAGCTGATCCCGCAGATCAAGCCCGATGTCGTGCTGATGGACATGCGCATGCCGGTGATGTCGGGCCTGGAAGCGCTGCAGGCGCTGGCGGCGCTTGGAGCCTTGCCGCCGACCATCATCCTGACCACGTTCGACGACGATCAGCTGGTGCTCGCCGGCATCAAGGCCGGTGCGCGCGGCTACCTTCTCAAGGATGTGTCGCTGGACCAACTGGTGTCGGCGATCCAGACCGTCGCCGAGGGTGGCTCGCTGGTGCAGCCGGCCGTGACCCAGCGTCTGCTCTCGGGCCTGGAGGGACTCAACAACGAATTCGTCAGCCTGGAACAACCCGACCCGCTGACCGATCGCGAGACCGAAATCCTGCGCCTGATGGCCGGCGGCTTTTCCAACAAGGAAATCGCCAATTCGCTGGGCGTGGCCGAGGGAACCGTGAAGAACCACGTGTCCAACATTCTTTCCAAACTCGGCGTGCGCGATCGCACCCGGGCCGTGCTCAAGGCCTTCGAACTCAAGCTCGTTTGAGGCAGGTGCAGGGGCCGGTCCGGGGCCCCTGCCGGGTCCGGTTCCGACCTGCTATCCTCTCCCGTTCCTGCGGCGGGGTGATCGTCCTCGCCGAGGGCCGTTCCTGGAGAGCCCCCGAATGACCCGTTTTATTGAATTCCTGATTTCCCTCCTGCTCGTTGCCGTGGCGTTTGTGGTGATTGGCCTGTTCCTGCCGGCCAAGCGCAGCTTCAGTTTCACCACCGAGACCAATCGCCCGATGGCCACGGTCGAGGATCTGCTCAACGGTTTCGGCCGGTTCAAGGATTGGAACCCGCTGATCCGCCACGACCCGCACATGAAGACCAGCCTGTCCGGTCCTGCCCAGGGCGTCGGCGCCAAGTTCAACTACAGCTCCAACGACAAGACCGTCGGCGATGGCAGCTGGGAAATCGTCGAGAGCGTGCCGGGCGAGAAAGTCCGCTACCGCCTCGTCAACGAATCCCGCGGCGCCGACAAGTTCATGACCTTCAGGCTCGAGCGCACGGGTCAGCAGAACCGAAACGTCAAGATCACCCAGCAGTACACCGTCAACTATGGCTGGGATCTGCTCGGTCGCTATTCCGGCCTGTACGTCTCGCGCAATGTCGGCGACGACATCAAGCGCGGCCTCGACAAGTTCTCCAGCTTCCTGGCGACGATTCCGAAATTCGACTACAGCAAGGATTCCTCGTCGTACGAGTTCGTCGACCAGCCGGCGCAGGACATCCTCGTGGTGAGCACGGCGTCCAAGCGCAGCAACGACGAGATCATGACGGCGATGAACAACCAGCTGGCCTGGATCAACAAGGTCATGGCCTCCAATGGCCTGGTCGCTTCCGGACCGCTGCGCATCGTCACCAACGAATTCACTGGCGACAGCTATGGCTTCGATGTCGTGATGCCGATCCGCAAGGCTTCGGCTCCGGCGGATGCGCCGGCCGGCGAGAAGCTGGTGGTCGCGGTCGAAGGTCCGGTCAGTTACGACCAGCTGCCGGCGCGTCGCGTGGCAGTGACGTCCTACACCGGCCCGGCGCCGGGCCTGGCACGCCGCCGCGATGAGTTGCGCGCCTGGGCGATGACCCATGGTTCCGATACCACCGGCGCGCCTTACGAGGATTACGTTGACGGCGTCAGCGCGATGCTCAACGAGGATGCCAAGTTCAAGGTCTACTGGCCGGTCAAGCCGGCGCAGTAAGACGGACGTACGCAGGGCGGGCCGATGGCCCGCTCTTGCGTTGGGGGCCCGGCGCTGTGGCGACCGGAAACTTCCCGGTCCTGGCGTGATAATTTTTTGGCGGCGCAACCCGCCTTTTTCCTGCCTGTTTCCTTCCTGCTAGTTCCTGCTTGATTTACGGGGCTCCGATGATCGAGGCAACCGCCCTCAGCAAACGCTACGGCCGCGTCAACGCCGTGGACAGCGTCAGTTTCAAGGCCGAGCCCGGCGAAGTGCTCGGTTTTCTCGGCCCAAACGGCGCCGGCAAATCCACCACGATGAAGATGATCGCCGGCTTCCTGGCGCCGTCCGCCGGCACCGCCAGTGTCTGCGGCCACGATGTGCTTGCTGATTCATTGGCGGCACGCCGCGTGCTGGGCTATCTGCCTGAAGGCGCGCCGGCCTACGGCGAAATGACGCCGCGCAGCTTCCTGGATTTCATCGCCGACCTGCGCGGCCTCGGTGGCGATCATCGCCGCCAGCGCCTGGATTTTGTCATCGCCCGCCTCAGCCTGTCGGCGGTGCTTGAACAGACCATCGACACCTTGTCGAAAGGCTTCAAGCGCCGTGTCGGCCTGGCCGCGGCGATCGTGCACGATCCTGCGGCACTCATCCTCGACGAACCCACCGACGGCCTCGATCCGAACCAGAAGCACGAAGTGCGCGCCTTGATCGCCGAGCTCGCGAAAGAGCGCACCTTGCTGTTGTCCACACACATCCTCGAAGAGGTCGAGGCCGTGTGCACCCGCGCGATCATCATCGCCAACGGCAAGATTCTCGCCGACGCCACGCCCGCCGAATTGTTGGCGCGGTCGCGCTACCACAATGCGATTTCGCTGCAGGCGCAGGACAGCATCGCCGCCCGCGCCGCGCTCGACGGCATGCCCGGCGTCAGTGGCTTCGAACTCGACGAGCGCGAGCAGCGCCTGTACGTGTTTCCGCAGGGCCGGACGAAATTGCTCGCCGATGTCGTTGGCGATCGTCTGCGCCAGCGTAGCGTCGCATTCGCCGCGCTGCGCACCGAGCATGGCCGCCTGGATGAAGTATTCCGCAGCATCACCGCACCGGAGGCCAAGGCATGAGTCTGGTCGGCGCGATTTTCCGGCGGGAATTTTCCAGCTATTTCGCCACGCCGCTGGCGATGGTGTTCATCGTGATTTTCCTGCTGCTCGCCGGGGCCTTCACTTTCTATCTCGGTGATTTCTTCGAGATCGGCCAGGCCGACCTGCAGGTGTTCTTCCGCTTCCATCCCTGGCTGTATCTGCTGCTGGTGCCGGCGGTGGCGATGCGCCTGTGGGCCGAGGAGCGCAAGTCCGGCACGCTGGAGTTGCTGCTCACGCAGCCAGTGACGCTGTGGCAGGCGGTGCTCGGAAAATTTCTCGCAGCCTGGGTCTTCATCGGTGTCGCGCTGGCGTTGACGTTTCCGATCTGGATCACCGTCAACTGGCTGGGCAGCCCGGACAACGGTGTGATCTTCGCCAGCTATATCGGTAGTTGGTTGATGGCCGGTGCCTTTCTCGCAGTCGGCAGTTGCCTGTCGGCGGCGACGCGCAGCCAGGTCGTGGCCTTCATCCTCACCGTGGTGCTGTGTCTGCTGATGTTGCTCGCCGGCTTCCCGCTGGCCTTGGACATGGTGCGTTCGCTCGCGCCGCAATGGGTTGTCGATGCGATCAGCGGTCTGAGTTTCCTCACGCATTTCCAGGCCATCACCCGCGGCGTGCTCGATTTGCGCGACGTGTCCTACTTCCTGCTCAGCATCGCCGCCTGGCTGTTCGCCACGGTGCTGGTGATCGACCTCAAGAAAGCCGACTGAGGCCGCCATGTCCCTCTTCTCGTCCATCTTCAATCGTCGCAGCTTCCCGGCTTTCGCATTGCCGCTGCTGGCTCTCGTATTCATCGCGCTGGTGGCGTTGTCGGCGTTTGCGCTGCGCGGCCTGCGCGTCGATCTCACCGAGCATCGGCTGTACACGCTGTCGGCCGGCACGCAGCGCATCCTCGACCGCATCAAGGAGCCGGTGAAGCTGCAGCTTTACTATTCCGAGAAAGCCAGCCGCAGCCAGCCGCAGTTCCGCGTCTACGCGCAGCGCGTGCGCGAATTGCTCGACGAAGTCGTCGCGCGCTCGCACGGCAAGGTCACGCTGGTCGTGACCGATCCGGAATCGTTTTCGGAAGCGGAAGAAAAAGCCGCGAGTCTCGGCCTGCAGGGCGTGCCGCTGGCGGGCACCGGCGACACGTTGTATTTCGGACTGGTCGGCAGCAACAGTACTGATGGCCAGACCATCATGCCGTTCATCCAGCCGGACAAGGAAGGCTTTCTCGAATACGACCTGGCCAAGCTGATCTCGACATTGGCGATCGACAAGAAGCCGGTACTTGCGCTGCTCAGCGACTTGCCGACCGGGCCGGGCATGGACCAGATCACGCAGCAGCCGACGATGGGCTGGGTGGTCGATCGCCAGCTTTCCGAATTGTTCGAGATGCGCCGCCTGCAGCCCAATCCGGTATCGATCGGCGATGACGTCGACCTGCTGATGGTGGTGCATCCGAAAGCGATTTCCGAAGACACCCAGTACGCGATCGACCAGTTCGTAATGCGCGGCGGCCATCTGCTGGTGTTCGTCGATCCGCTCGCCGAATCCGATCCGGCCGGCACCATGGTCGACCTCGCGCAGGCGCAGCCGCCGATGCTTTCGTCGGATCTGCCGCGTTTGTTCAAGACCTGGGGACTGGATTACGACCCGAGCAAGGTCGTGCTGGATTCGACCTATGCGTTGCAGGTGCAGCCGGATCCGAATGCGCCGCCGGTGCGTCATCTGGCGATTCTCGGTCTGCACGACAAGGCGATGAACAAGCAGGACGTGATCACCGCGGGCCTCGACAGTCTCAATCTGTCCAGCGTCGGTGCGCTGTCGTTGCACGCCGGTTCGCCGCTGAAGATGGAAGCGCTGGTGCAGAGTTCGGCAGCGACCATGCTCGCCGATACCAACGCAGTGCGTCAGGCCAGCCGTAATCCCGGCGAACTCACCGATGCGTTCAAGCCCGACGGCCAGGAAACCCGCATCCTCGCCGCACGGCTGAGCGGTCCGTTGAAGTCCGCATTCCCCGAGCGCAGTGGCATGGCCGGGCATCTGGCCACGAGCAAAGGCGAGGCCAACATCATCGTCGTGGCAGATACCGACCTGCTCAGCGATCGCCTCTGGGTGCAGGTGCAGAACTACATGGGCCAGGACATCTTCAATCCGTTCGCCAACAACGCCGACTTCGTCTACAACGCCGTCGACAACATGGTCGGCAATGCCGACCTGATCGCGGTGCGCACGCGCGCTTCCGCAAGCCGGCCGTTCGAACGCGTCGACGTGATCCGGCGCGCTGCCGAGCAGCGTTTCCAGAGCAAGCAGAAACAGCTGCAGCAGCAGCTCGGCGACCTCGAGGAAAAACTCTCGCAGCTGCAGCCATCCACGGCGGGCGGCGCCGCGCCTAACCTCAATCGCGAACAGCAACGGCAGCTGCTGCAGTACCAGGAGCAGAAGCTCAAGACCCGCCGCGACCTGCGCGACGTCCAGCATCAGCTCAATGCCGACATCGAATCGCTGGGCACGCGCCTGAAACTCATCAATATCCTCGGCATTCCCTTGCTGCTGATGTTGCTGGCCGGGGTGATCGCGCTGCGTCGCGTCCTGAATCGTCGCGACGCGGCGAACTGAATGCGCGGGTCGGTCCGGCCTGCGGCACTGTGTTTTCTGGCCGCGATGCTCGCGGCCTGCAGTGCTTCCGCGCCCGACGGCAGCCGTGCGCCAGCGTTGATCCTGCCTGGTCTCGCCGCGCAGCAGGCGTCGCTGCATCGTCTGCGCGTGGTCGGTGGCGACAACCAGACGCTGGTGACCTTGGAAAAGGATCGTGGCCTCTGGCGCGTGCGCGAACGCGTCGACTGGCCCGCGGATCCGTTGCTGGTCAACGACGTCATCACGACGCTGGCACAGGTGCATGGCAGCGAAGCGAAAACCGACGACCCTGCGTTGTATGCACGCATCGGCGTGGAGCCGGTCGCGCTGCCCGCCTCGCGCAGCACGGAACTGCAGCTCGAAGGCGACGGCGGAAAATTCGCGGTGCTGATCGGCAGGCTGCGTCTGAACCCGCGCGGCAGCTATTTGCGGGTCAGCGCCGACAAGCAGTCCTGGTTCGGCGATCGCGTGCTGGACGTCCCGCGTGATCCGTCGGAATGGCTGGATCACGGCCTGGTCGATCTGCCTCTGGCACGGGTCGCCGCAGTCGACATCGCGCCAGCCGACAGTCCGGCGTTCCGACTGGTGCGCGCCGACGATCGTTTCCGCGTCGACGATGTCGCGCCGGTCGCAGCGAAGGGCTCGCGACAGGCCGACGCGCTCGCCGGTGTACTCAACCAGCTCCGGTTCGAGGATGTCGCCAGGGATGTCGATGCGCCGGTGCCGGAGCGCGAACTGAAATTCCTCGGCATCGATGGCCTCGCCATCTCGATGCAGTGCTGGCGTCGTGAGGGCCGCATCTGGGTGCGCATGAATGCGTCCGTCGACGAGGCGCGCGCCGCCGCCTGGTTCGCGCAGACAGCGCGCAGCGGTGGCGATGCCGACATCGCTGGCCTGCACGCGCGCGTGCAGGCGATGCAGGCGCGCTGGTCGGGTTACGTGTTTCGCCTGCCGGCGCTGGAAGCGTCGGTGTTGATGCAGGGACGTGGGCAATTGCTCGCGGACGCGCCATGAATCGCGCAGCGCGCTGGCTGTCGGTATTCGCGGCGCTTTGCTGCGGCCTTTCGGTCGCGCTCGGCGCCTACGCCAGCCATGCCGCGGAAGGGAAGGCGCGCGAGCGCATCGCGCTGGCGGCGCTGTTCGCATTTGCGCACGGTCTCGGCCTGCTCGTGTTGGCGCGGCAGGAACAGTCGCGTTGGCTGACGGCGGCGATGGGTTGCCAGGCCGCGGGTGTGATCCTGTTTTCCGGCAGCCTGGTCTGCGCGGCGTTTTTCGCCTGGTCGACCGTGCTTGCCCCCGCAGGAGGCACGCTGCTGATCGCGGGATGGTTTCTGGTGGCCGTGGCGATCTGCCTGCGTCGCGATCCCTGATTCGCATCGAAGCCGGCGTCGAGCCATTGCCGGTAGCGACAGGCGCCGCCGCTTTTTCTCCGGCCGACGGTTATGCTGCGACGACGGATTCGCCTCCAGTGATACGGGACCGAGCGGAATGAAGCATCGCGAGCAATGGCAGCCCAGCAAGTACGTCTACCGCAACGGCAAGTTGGCTGCTTCCCGCGATCATGTGGAAGTCGGCGTCGGATCGCGCCTGATGGTCGATCTCGTTGCCGGTTTCTACGACCGCAACCTGCCGATTCATGCGAAAGGCCGTTTGCTGGATCTGGGCTGCGGGAAAGTCCCGCTGTTCGCCGCCTACAGCAAGCTTGTGACGGACAATATCTGCGTCGATTGGGAAAACAGCCTGCATCCGAATGCGTATCTCGACTTCGAGTGCGATATCACCGCGAGTTTGCCGTTCAAGGATGGCGAATTCGACACCATCATCCTGTCGGACGTCCTCGAACACATTCCGCAGCCGGAACGGCTCATGGCCGACATGGCCAGGATGCTGTCGGCAAACGGAAAGTTGATCTTGAATGTGCCGTTCTTTTACTGGATCCATGAACGGCCGCACGATTACTACCGCTACACGGAATTCGCATTGCGCCGTTTCGTCGATGGCGCGGGGCTGAAACTGCTGCAACTGGATGCGGTCGGCGGTTCGCCAGAAGCACTGGCAGACATGCTGGCGAAACACCTCCAGTTCGTTCCGTTGCTGGGGACGGCTTTGGCGGCTTGCGTCCAGTTTGTCGCGCGGGTTTTTGTCGGCACCTCTTTCGGCGGAAAAATATCCCGGAAAACCGCCGAAGGATTTCCGCTGGGTTATTTCCTGGTGGCGGAAAAGCACTGAAAACCGCCGCGTTCGTGCGGGGTCGTTGCGGTATCGGGTATTCGAAGAAAGGAGAGGGCAGCATGGCGAAATACTCGCGCGGGTTCGATCTCGATGCCGCCGCCGCGCATCTGGCCAAACGCGACCGCAAGTTCGGCAAGTGGATCGAGCGCATCGGGCCGATCACGCCGGAAGGCTGGCACAAGCCTTTCGAAACCGTCGATTCGCTGGCGCGTTCGATCCTCTACCAGCAATTGTCCGGCAAGGCGGCAGCGACGATCGTCGGCCGCGTCGAAGTCGCGATCGCCGCGAAAAAGCTTTCGCATCTGGCACTGGCACGTGTGGACGACCCGGCGTTGCGCGCCTGCGGCGTGTCCGGCAACAAGGTGCTGGCGCTGCGCGACCTCGCCGGGCGCGCCGAACGCGGCGAAATCCCGACCTCACGCGAACTGCTGTCGTTGCACGAGGACGAAATCATCAAGCGCCTGGTGGCCGTGCGCGGCATCGGCCGCTGGACGGTCGAGATGATGCTGATGTTCCGCCTCGGCCGCCCCGACATCCTGCCGATCGATGATCTCGGCGTGCGCAAGGGCGCGCAGGTTCTCGACAAGCTCGAGATCATGCCGACGCCGAAGGAATTGGCGCTGCGCGGGGAGAAGTGGGGCCCGTACCGCACGCTCGCCGGTTTGTATCTGTGGCGCATCGCCGATTCGATTGCCGAGGCGAAGAGCGAGGCGAAGGCGAAAGTCGTGGTGAAGGGGAAAAGCGCTGCCGGGAAAACTCTCGCCGCGAAAAAGGTCGCAGCGAAAAAGGTCGCCGCGAAGAAGAAGGTGAAGCGGTCGCAGGATTGAGGGCGATGGAGGGTGATGGCTTGAAGCGATCGCGCTCGTGAGCGCTCCTACGAAGGGGCGTGGTACCAGTGCCAGGGCTCATACACGATGCCGTGCGGGTTGCCGCGCGGATAGCTCATCACGAAGCCGAAATCGCCGGCATGCACCTGCAGCCAGGAAAACGCCGGCGTTTTCTCGAAGGATTCTTCGGCGGGCGCTTCGCCGGGGGTGCCGATGTCGAGGGCGCGGCCGCTGTGGTGTTCGGAAAATCCGGGCGCGGCATTGACGGCGAGGATTTCCGCCACCGTCTGGCCGCGCGCGAGCTTGCGGCGGAATATGCCGAGTTGGTAATCGTGACTGCGGTAGCCGGAGATCGCATCGAGGACGATGCCGTCGCTTCCGGCGGCCGCGCGCATTTTTTTCCAAGCATGTGCGGCAGCGGCGGTCAGCCATAGCGGCCGCGCGTAGCGATCGCGCCCGGCGAACGCCAGCGAGCTCGGTTCCGCGACCAGGGGCAGGCCGCTGCGTTCGCCGTAGTCGCGTTCGTCGAGATCGAGCGCGTGCAATCGTTGCAGCAGACCGCTGAGGTCGCGCGGGGATTCGCCAGCGGCGTCGGCGGCGGCGAGCGCGAACAGATCGTCGCGCAATGCCGGCGTCAACACGCCGCGCTGCAATTCGGCGACGACATCGCCGCGCCGCACCGCCAGGAAACGGCCATCGCGTTTGCGCCGGATCAGCCAGTCAGCCTGTGCCAACGCACGCGCAGTGGCATTGCCGCGCGCACGCGCCAATGCGGCGGGAATCGCTTCGAGGCTTTCGCCGTTGATCAGTCGCCAGTCGGCTGGATGCATGTGGGCAGACTAGCCGGCGCTTCCGCGGCTGTCACCCGCGGGCATTGCGCAGGGCTTCAAGCAGGGCATCGGGGCGCTGCGGGCTGAGCAGGATGACGCTGCCGTCGCGCTTTGGAAGGACCAGCACGCGTTTCCAATCGGTCAGCAGGACCGTGGCGCGGCGGCGATCGCGCAGCCGGAACAGCCCGGAGCGGTAGCCGGGCAGGGCGCTGCCGGCAATCTTGAATATCGGCTGCAACTCCAGGCGTTCGTCGAGATTGACGATGCCCGCCTGCGCGAGATCGAGCTCGGCAAGTTTGATCATGCGCGGCCAGGGAAAGCGCCGCACGACGATGCCCTGATCGG
Source organism: Arenimonas sp. (assembly GCF_035312645.1). Lineage (GTDB taxonomy): Bacteria > Pseudomonadota > Gammaproteobacteria > Xanthomonadales > Xanthomonadaceae > Arenimonas. Next base: position 15,943 of record NZ_DATGBO010000101.1, on the reverse strand, counting down.
AAACCTGGATCGTGCGCCGGTGCATGGTCCAGGCAAGCATGCCGGCGGTCAGCGGCATTATCAGCAGGGCTGGCGAGGCATACAGCCAATCGCGCGATCCTTTCGCCGCCAGCACCATCGCCGTGAGCATCGCCAGCGGCAGCACCAGCCCGATGAACAGCGGGAACATCCGGGCGAATTTTCCGGGCGGAACGATGGCGAATTCCTGCGTGGTCATGGCTTCATCCGAACGCGAGAGGTGCTAGCACGTGCAACACGAGATCGGCGCTGAAGTGCGCGAGCATCGCCGACTCGAGTCCGTGCTTCCAATACAACCAGCCGAAGACGAGGCCGCCGAGGCTGTTGAGGACGATGATGCGGGTGACGACGACGGCGTCGAGCGGCCACATCTGGGCGGCGGCGGGAAGATGCCCGGCGCCGAACAGCAGGGCGGCGGCGACGATCGCGATCCAGAAAATGCCGGCACGCGGACGGTTGCGCGTGAACAGCGACAGCGCCCAGACCAGCAAGGTCATCATGAACAGACGCAGCTGCAATTCTTCGCCAATGCCGCCGTAGAAGGAGGCGAGAAAGCCGACTGCCGCGCTGGCCTGTGCGGCGACCGCCGCCTGCGGATGCAGCGGCGCCGGCATGTGCGGCGCGAACAACGGATCGAGGCCGATCATCAGCAGGCCGGCGAACAGACCGAAAGCCATCGCCATCTGCCAGTGCAGACGCGGGCGTGGGCGACGGAACAGCAGCGCGCGCAGCCAGGGCGCATCGAGCCCGACGCGATGACCCATGCACAGGCCGAGAAAGGACAGGAGAGTCAGCAGAAGGGCAGCCTGCAGGCTTTGCAGAACAATCAATGCCGGCAGCGGTAGCCAATGCGGGATCTTCGCCAGCAGTTGCGGCATCACCACCAGCAGATAGGGAAACAACGCAGCGGTGGCCAAGGCCGCCAGCACGCCAAGAAAGCCCGCGAGCTTGAGGTCTTCCTTCAACGGAACGGGAGCGATGTCGATCAGAGAATCAGCGATAGGTTCGGACATGAGTGTGGCCAGCGGTGATCAGGCGGCGCGCTTGAAACTGGCGCGATAGCACAGCGTGCCGGGCAGCGGCAGCAGGCTGACGAGTTCCCAGCCCTGCAGGCCTTGCCGGTTGAGTTCTTCCTGCAGGCGTTCGGCATGTTGTTTACCGTTGCCGAAAATCTTCAGGCGGATGTCGACGACCTGGTATTGCCAGCGAGTGTTCGCGGTCATGGTCTGGGCTCGGTAGCGATCGGTGAGTGGCTGGATATTCGTGCCGGCGTTGCATCAGGATCCGGCGTCGCCGGTATCGCCGTCGCCGGGCATATCCGGCGATTTGACCCTTCCGCTTTTGCGCAGGGCATCGCGCAGCACGTATTCGATCTGGGCATTGAGCGAGCGCAGCTCGTCATCGGCCCAGCGCTGGACGGCGTCCAGCACCTGGGCGTTGATGCGCAGCGGATAGGCTTTCTTCTCGCTCATTGCCCGGACGCGGTCAGTTCGACTTGCGCTTGCGGAAGGCTGCCGTGGCGACAGCGGCGATCAGTACGACGATAAAAAGAGTGGTCATGGCGGGTCCTTGCTGATTAGTAGATTGAGCCGGTGTTGACGATGGGCTGGGTGCCGCGTTCGCCGCAGAGCACGACCAGCAGGTTGCTGACCATCGCGGCGCGACGTTCGGGATCGAGGTCGACGACGTTGCGCTTGGACAATTCCGACAGCGCCATCTCGACCATGCTGACCGCGCCTTCGACGATGCGGGTGCGGGCGGCGATGATCGCGCTGGCCTGCTGGCGCTGCAGCATCGCCTGGGCGATTTCCGGGGCGTAGGCGAGGTGGCTGATGCGCGCTTCCATCACCGTGACGCCGGCCTGGGCCAGACGCTCCTGGATTTCTTCGGTGAGGTGCTTGGAGATTTCCGTGGCGTGGCTGCGCAGGGAAATCTTGCCTTCCTCGTGCTGGTCGTACGGATAGTTGATCGCCATCGCGCGCAGCGCCGCTTCCGACTGGATGTGCACGAAGCTTTCGTAGTCGTCGACGTTGTAGACCGCCTCGGCCGAATCCACGACCTGCCAGACCACCACCGCGGCGATTTCGATCGGGCTGCCCTCGAGGTCGTTGACCTTGAGCTTGCTGCTTTCGAAGTTGCGCGTACGCAGCGAGATTTTCTTCGAGGCGTAGAAGGGATTGTTCCAGCGCAGGCCGGTTTCCTTGACGGTACCGACGTATTTTCCGAACAGGCTCAGCACCGCTGCCTGGTTGGGCTCGACCATGTAGAAGCCGCCGAGCATCACCACCAGTACCAAGCCGAGCAATGCGGCGAGGATGATCAGCACGACGCTTTGGCTGGCCGCACCGAATACCAGAGTGGCAGCGCAGGCGAGCAAGCCGAGCAGCAGGACCAGCAGCATCGCGATGCCAGGCAGGGAATGGGTTTCGTTCTCTCTCATGACGCGTTCTCCTAGGGACGGAGAAAAGATATCAAATTGATATCAAATGTCAAACAGAGGCCGAAGAAAATCTTAGAAGGAAAAGTAAATCCTTCAAAATCAGTAAGTTATTGTTTTACGTGAAAACGCAGAAGCGGCGTCGGCCGCTGCTCGCTGCCGATCAGCAGGCTGCTGCCATCGACGGAAAAGGCGATCGCCTCGGCCTGCGGCAGCCAGGGGTAATGAAGAATCTCGGGCGGCTGCGTCATCGCTGCGGGCCAGTCCTGGCCAGGCTGGCGCACGTAGAAATAGACGCTGTGGTAGTTGAGCACTGCGAGTACGCGGCCGTTCGGGCTGAGGTCGGCGCCGCTGACCTGCGATCGATAGCGGCCGTAGACCGGATTTTTTGTCAGCTCATCTTCGGAAGGTTGCGCGATTCCGGGCAGGGTGGCGATGCGTTGTGCGATTTGTATTCCTGCGGTTTGCCGTAGCGGCAAGCGGAACAATTCCGGCGGCACACGTTTTTTCGAAATCAGCAGCACCTCGCCTTTTGCCGCATCCACCGCGCTGGCTTCGCAGTCGCGAGCGCCGTCGGGCCAGCGGAATTCGATCGTCCAGGCCGGGCTGAGGCTGTCGCCGTCCTTGATGGTTTTCGGTTCCTCGATCACCAGCAGCGACAGCGTCTCGCGGATACCGCCGTTGTCGCCGGTGTCGGCGACCAGCAGGTAATGCTTTCCGTCGAGCTCGAAGGCATCGATGTCTTCCCAGTCGGTATTGGTCGCGCCGGTGACGTGGTAAGTCGCGACGCGCGTGCCGTCGGCCCTGATCAGCATCAGGTTGGCGGGGTTGCCGCTGTCGTTCTGCGCCCAATACAGGCCCGGATGCACACGCGACGCCGCGAGACCGCTGACTTCGTCGAGTTCCGGATCGGTGAGGCTGCCGGCGTATTCCGCGTCGCTCCAGCCTGTAGCAGGTGGTGTCGGGGACAGCAGGCCCAGCAGCAGGAGTAAGGTCGTGGGAAGCATCGCGGCCGCTGTGAAAAGTCGATCGAGGATGCCAGAAAAGCGGCCGGCTTAGAACCGGCTGCCGCTACAATCGCAGGCCGTCCACTGCCGCCAAAACCATGACCCAGCCTGCGAATCCCACCGTTCCCGTGCGTCTTGGCACGCCGCTTACTGCTACCGCCACGCGTGTGCTGATGCTCGGCTCCGGCGAGCTGGGCAAGGAAGTGGTGATCGAACTGCAGCGCCTGGGCGTGGAAGTGATCGCCGCCGATCGCTACGACAATGCACCGGCCATGCAGGTCGCGCATCGCTGCCATACCTTGAACATGCTCGATCCCGCGGCGCTGCGCGACCTGATCGCACACGAAAAACCGCATCTCGTCGTACCCGAGATCGAAGCCATCCATACACCGACGCTGGTCGAGCTCGAGCGCGATGCCGGCGTGCGCGTGATCCCGACCGCACGCGCCGCACGCCTGACCATGGATCGCGAAGGCATCCGCCGGCTTGCTGCGGAAACGCTGGGTCTGCCGACCTCGCCATATCGCTTCGTCGATACGCTTGAGGACTATCGCGCTGCCGTCGCCGCGATTGGATTGCCCTGCGTGGTCAAACCGGTGATGAGTTCCTCGGGCAAGGGCCAGAGCACGGTGCGCACGGCCGAGCAGATCGATGCGGCCTGGGAATATTCGCAAAGCGGCGGTCGTGCCGGCCAGGGGCGCGCCATCGTCGAGGGATTCATCGCCTTCGATTACGAAATCACCTTGCTGACCGTGCGCCACGCTGGCGGCACCGATTTCTGCGCGCCGATCGGTCACCTGCAGGTCGACGGTGACTATCGCGAAAGCTGGATGCCGCAGCCGATGTCGGCGCGTGCGCTGGAACGCGCGCAGGAAATCGCGCAAAAAGTCACCGACGATCTTGGCGGCTACGGCGTGTTCGGCGTCGAGTTGTTCGTGCAGGGCGATGAGGTCTGGTTTTCGGAAGTTTCGCCGCGTCCGCACGACACCGGTCTGGTAACGCTGGTGGCGCAGGATCTGTCGCAGTTCGCGCTGCATGCGCGCGCGATTCTCGGCCTGCCGATTCCGGTGATTCGCTCACATGGTGCAGCGGCGTCTTGCGCCGTGCTCGCGCATGGGGAGGGCGTGCCGGTGTTCTCCGGCGTCGATGCCGCGCTCGCCGAACCCGACACGGCATTGCGCCTGTTCGGCAAGCCGCGCGTCGAAGGTCATCGTCGCGTCGCCGTGACACTGGCGCTGGCCGAAGATATCGAACAGGCTCGCGCCAAGGCCCGCCGCGCCGCCGCGGCACTCCACATCACCCTGACCTGAGGCCAGCACGACGATGAGCGAACACGAATCCTATGCCGTCTTCTTTCACGCCACCGCGCTGGACGCTCTGGGCGATGCGATCAAGCCGTATCTGTCGGATGGCCCGGCCGGTCAGCACGTGCAGTGCGTCGGCCTGGATACCGGCGGCGCGTTCTGCGAGATGAACATCCACAGCCAGAACGCCAATGGCAAGTCGATCGAAATCGAATTGATGGTGCCGACCGCGATGATCCGCATGATCGTTTCGACCAGCGACGGCAACGCGGGCTTCGGCTTTACCTGAGCGGGAAAATCGCGGCGAATTTCAGCGGGTGCGCGCAGTTCCGCGCCGAAATTTTCAGCCGCCGGCACAAACGCCTCAACGGATATCGACCCAGACCATATGGTGGTCGGTCGCGCCTATCCAGTCGGCGCCGGGGTCGCCCGGTTTCGGCCAGAACACGCCGCTGGCCACGACGCTGAAACCGCTCGACGGCAGCACGTAATCCAGGCGCAGGTTGCCGACCTGCGGGCCGAAATCGCCGGTGTCGTGCGCATGCGCGCCGCGATGCTTCAGATTGGCGCCGCCTGCGGCCAGCGCCGACACGACTGCGCCTTCACTGACGGGCGTGGCGTAACGCAGCACGCGCGGATTCTCCAGCAACTGCTGGATCGCGCCGGGCACGCCGTCGCCATCGACGGGGTCGGCGTTGTGATCGCCGGCAATGACGAAGCGCTGGTCCGCCGGCAATCCGCCACAGCGACCTTGATCGTCGCAGAGCCAGGATTTCTCGCCGGGCGAAATATATTCGGCCCAGAGACGGATCTCGTCGTGATTGCGCAGGCCGTTGCGATTTTCGGGGCCATCGAACACCGGCGGCGTCGGGTGGTGCACCAGAAAATGCAGCAGCCCCTGCGGCGTGCGGATGGGCACGTCCCAATGCGACTTCGAACTCAGGCGAAACACCGCCCATTGTTCTGGCGTATACCAGGGCTGGCCGCTTTTCGGATCGATCGGCGCGCGTGCCTGCGGCATGTCTTTCCAGCGCAGCAACTGGAAGGTACGCACCTGCTCGCTGGCGATCGGAAAATGCGAAAGCACCAACATGCCGTACTGGCCGGGATGCAGGCCGAAGCCGAAGGCGTCGTCGCCGCCGGCGACCTTGCCGTCGCGATTGAAATCCATGCCGGAGGGCACGCCGGTGTTGACCGGCGCGAGGTAGCGGTACTCGTAATGGATCGGTGCCTGGCCGAATTGCCCGACCTCGAGATAGTCGTGCTGGAACAGGTCGGCGGCGACATGGGCGTCGTCGTAGTCGAATTCGTTGAGCAGCAGGATGTCCGGGCGTTGGTGCTGGATCACCGCGGCAATCCTGCGCGCCTGTTCTTCGCCCTTGCGCAGTCGTGCGATCAGTCCGCCGTCGTGATCGTCGTAAAGCGAGGTGTTGTAAGTGGCCACGCGCAGTGTCGCTGCCGGGTTTTGTGCAGGCTTGTTCATCGTTGCAGGACCGGTTGAACAGCCAAAAGAAAACAGGATGGTCGCAGCAAGCAAACCCGCCCTCGCAGGAGCGCTCACGAGCGCGATTCTTGCAACTGCGAAAATCCGCGTCATTGCGGGCGACAACGTCAAGCGGACCTCCGCCATTCCCTTCCCTCGAGAAATTCCAGCGGTCGGAAGCCCTGTTTGTAATGCATCTTCGGATGCTGATCGAGCCAGAAACCGAGATACAGATGTTGGCGATCCTCGCGTCGCGCACGTTCGATCTGCGCAAGGATCGCGTAGGTGCCAAGACTGCGCGCGGCCTGTTCGGGGGCGTAGAAGGTGTAGACCGCCGACAGCGCGTCAGGCAACACGTCGGTCACGGCGACGGCGAGCAATTGGTCGCCGCAGAAAATCTCCATGAATTCGGTCGGGCTCCAGGCGCAGGCGAGGAAGCCATCGAAATCCACCGGCATCGGCGCATCCATGCCGCCGCCGGCATGGCGGGTATCGACGTAGCGACGGTACAGGTCGAAGGTTTCGCTGGTGCGCCGCGCCGGGCTTATCCGCACATGCAGGTCGGCATTGCGCGCCAGGCATCGGCGCTGGCTGCGGCTGGACTGGAATTCGCGCACCGGAATGCGCACGGCGACACAGGCACGACAGGCGCTGCAATGCGGACGATAGACATGGCCGCCGGAACGACGGAAACCCAAGGCCAGCGCGCTTGGATAGAGCGAGGGCAGGGAAGGGTCGGAAGGATCGAGCACCAGGTCGCGTGCCAACCGTTCCGGCCAGTAGCCGCAGCCATGCTCGGCGGTCTGGAAGACGCGGATATTGTGCTGGGTGCCCATGCCCGGATTCTATGCCCGGTTTGCTGCGGCGTGCGCGCAGCGCGCTACGAAACCACGCCCATGTGTTCGCCGAGGCGGGTCGGGGTTTCGCTGGCGAGGGTGTCGAGGGTGATGCCGGTTTTGGGCAGCAACACGATCACGGTCGAGCCGTAGTTGAAGCGCGCCATTTCCGCGAAGCGTTCCAGGCGGATGTTCTGGCCGCGGAAATCGCGACGCAGCGGACGCGAGGCGTACTTGGGAATGTTTACGCCGTTCCACACGGTCTCCACGCCGGAAACCAGCAGCGCACCGACCATCACCATCGCCATCGGGCCGTGGTCGGTATCGAAATGACAGACCAGGCGTTCGTTGCGCGCGAACAAGCGCGGGATCGCGCGCACGCCCCAAGGCGCGACGGTGAACAGCCGCCCGGGCACGTGCAGGGTTTCGGTCAACGTACCTGCCCAGGGCATGTGCACGCGGTGATAGTCGCGCGGCGACAGATAGATGTTGGCGAACCAGCCGTCGGCGAAGGGCGCCGCTGCGGCGTCATCGCCCAGCAATTCGGCGGCGGTGAATGCCTGGCCCTTGGCCTGGAAAATGCGCCCGGCTTCGATGCGGCCGATCTGGCTGATCTTGCCGTCGGCCGGCATCAGCAGCGCCTGCGGATCGGCATCGGGCGTGCGCACGCCAGGCTTGAGCGCGCGGGTGAAGAAGGCATTGAAGCTCGCGTAATTCCTCGGTTCGGGGTCGGCGGCTTCGCTCATGTCGACATTGAATTTGCGGATCACCAGCGCGATCAGCCAATTCTTGAAGAACCCCACCTCGCAGCGCGCGGTCCACAGCGCCAATCGCGACAGCAGCCGATGCGGCAGTACGTACTGGAAAAAAACCGCCGGGCTCATCGTTTCTGCTCCGTCAGCAGGCGCAGGTCGCTGGCGATGTCGGCCGGCACCAGTGGCGGCCGGATCAGGCCGGCCTGTCTGCCCTCGGGATCGAGCACGATCATTGTTGCCGAATGATCCATCGTGTAACCGGCACCTTCCAACGGCACCTTCATGTAGACCAGCCCCAGCGACTGCGCGAAATCATGCAGCGCCGGTTCGGCGGTGGTCGCTGTCAGCGTGTCGGCGTGGAAGTGGTGGGCGTAGTCGCCTAGGATCTGTGGCGTATCGCGCTCGGGATCGACCGAAACAAACAGCAGCCGCGGTCGCGTCGCTGCCGGCATGCGTTCCCATTCCTTCTGCGCCTTGGCGAGGTCGGCGAGCGTGGTCGGGCAGACGTCCGGGCATTGTGTGAAGCCGAGAAAGACCAGCGTCCAGTGACCGCGCAAGGTCGCTGGCGTGAGCTCGCTGCCATCGGCCTGGGTCAATCGGTAATCAGGCAGTGCGCGCGCCGGCTGGATCAGGCGGACGGCTTTCAACGCCGGAGCAGGCGCGGCGGCGGGCGTTGCCGGTGCGTGGAAATACTTCTGCGCCAGCGTCAATCCGAGTCCCGCGGCGAGCGCGCCGGCGATCAGGAAGAGGGTGGTCTTGTTGGCGAAACCGGCGGATCGGGATGCGTTCATGGCGCAAATTATAGCGATCAGGCCGTTATACTGCCGCCTTGCGCCTTTCCGACGGTCATCATGAGCGCCGAACTCGTCACCATCATCGATTTCATCCGCTACGGCGCCAGCCGTTTCGGGGCCGCCGGACTGAGTTTCGGCCACAGTTACGACAACGCCCTCGACGAGGCCACGCAGCTGGTGCTGCATGCCCTGCACCTGCCGCACGACACCAGCCCGGTCTATGGCCAGGCCAAATTGGTTGCCGAGGAAAAAGCCCGCGTGCTGGCGCTGTTCGACCGTCGCGTCGACGAACGCATCCCGGCCTGTTACCTCACCGGTGAGGCCTGGTTCGCCGGCCTGAGTTTCAAATCCGACCCGCGCGCGCTGGTGCCGCGTTCGCCGATCGCCGAGTTGATCGAATCGGGTTTCGAGCCCTGGCTCGGTGGTCGCCCCATCGAACGCGTACTCGACCTGTGCACCGGTTCGGGCTGCATCGCGATCGCGACCGCGCACTACAACCCGGACTGGCAGGTCGATGCCGTCGATATTTCCGAAGACGCGCTGGCGCTGGCGAAGGAAAATGTCGAACGCCTGGAAACACCGAACGTGCGTCTTGTGCATTCCGATTTGTTCCGCGGCCTGGATGGCGAGGTCTACGACCTGATCGTGACCAATCCGCCCTATGTCACCCATGCCGAAACCGATGCGCTGCCGAAAGAGTATTCGCACGAGCCCGAACTCGGCCTGCGCGCCGGCGACGATGGCCTGGATCTCGCCCTGGAAATCCTGCGCGATGCGCCCGAGCACCTGTCCGAGCACGGGCTGTTGATCTGCGAAGTCGGCGAGAGCGAGCAGCACTTGATCAAATTGTTGCCCGAACTGCCGTTCGCCTGGGTCGAGTTCAAGGTCGGGCAGATGGGCATCTTCGCGATCGAGCGCGAACACATCGTCGCGCACCACGCGAAGATCAAGCAGCTCGCCGACGCGCGCCGCTGACCGGAACGACACGCACGTGGCCAGCAATTCCTTCGGGAAACTCCTCACCGTCACCACCTTCGGCGAAAGCCACGGAGCGGCGATCGGTTGCGTGATCGATGGTTGCCCCCCGGGCATCGCGATCACGGCGGAAGAATTCGCCCACGACCTGCAACGTCGCGCGACCGGCAAGAGCCGGCATACCTCGCAGCGCCACGAGGCCGACGAAGTCGAAATTCTGTCCGGAGTCTACGAAGGCCGGACCACCGGTACGCCGATCGCGTTGCTGATCCGCAACACCGATGCGCGCAGCAAGGACTACGACAAGATCGTCGAACAGTTCCGTCCCGGCCATGCCGATTACACCTATTGGCAGAAGTACGGCATCCGCGATCCGCGTGGCGGTGGCCGCAGTTCCGCGCGCGAAACCACGATGCGCGTTGCTGCGGCGGTGATCGCCAAGAAATGGCTGGCGGAAAAACACGGCATCCGCGTGCGTGCGCATGTCGCGCAGATCGGCGAAATCCGTCCGCGTTCCTTTGATGCGTCTGTAGTCGAAGACAACGCGTTCTTCTGGCCGGACGCAGCGCAGGTGCCGGAGCTGGAAAGTTTCATGGATGCGCTGCGCAAATCCGGCGATTCGGTCGGCGCGCGTATCGATGTCGTCGCCGACAACGTGCCGCCGGGTTGGGGCGAACCGATTTACGGCAAGCTCGACGGCGAGCTTGCTGCCGCGATGATGTCGATCAATGCCGTCAAGGGCGTCGAGATCGGCGCCGGTTTCGCCAGCATCACGCAGAAAGGCAGCGAGCATCGCGACGAACTCGGTCGCGACGGCTTCCGCAGCAATCACGCTGGCGGCATCCTCGGCGGCATTTCCAGCGGCCAGGCGATCACCTGCTCAGTCGCGTTCAAGCCGACTTCGAGCCTGCGTCTGCCCGGTCACACCGTCGATGTCGAAGGTCGCGAAGTCGAGGTCGTCACCACCGGTCGCCACGACCCCTGCGTCGGCCTGCGCGCCGCGCCGATCTGCGAGGCGATGATGGCGCTGGTGCTGATGGACCAGGCGCTGCGCCATCGTGCGCAATGCGGCGACGTCGGGGAAGTTTCCCCGCGCATTCCCGGTGCCGTGCAATGAGCGCCGAGTTTCGTCCGATCAACGCAAGCAAAAAACGCGTGGCGCGAAAACGCCGGTCGGGGCGCATTCCCGTGACCGCTAGCTTCCGTTCCTAGCCGCGCCCCGATCGCAAGGTCCCGAATTTCTCCGCACGCGCCACGCGCGACGCTCAAACCCTTCAAGAAAAGACCATGACCCAGACCTATACCGTTGCAGTTGTCGGTGCCACTGGTGCCGTCGGCGAAGTGATGCTCTCGATCCTTCACGAGCGCAGGTTTCCGATCAAGGAAATCATCGCGCTGGCCAGCGAACGTTCCGCCGGCGAAAAAGTCGATTTCGGCAACCAGAAACTCACCGTGCGCGATCTCGCCACGTTCGATCCGAAAGGCGTGGACATCGCGCTGTTCTCGGCAGGCGGTGCGATTTCCAAACAGTACGCGGCGAAATTCGCCGCCGCCGGCGCGATCGTGATCGACAACAGCTCGGCCTTCCGCATGGACGATGACGTGCCGCTGGTGGTCGCCGAGGTGAATCCGGAAGCATTGAGCAACATTCCACGCGGCATCGTCGCCAACCCCAATTGTTCGACCATGCAGATGCTGGTCGCGCTGGCGCCGATCCACCGTGCGGTGGGCATCGAGCGCATCAACGTGGCGACCTACCAGTCGGTGTCCGGCGGCGGTCGTTCGGCGATGGAAGAACTGGGCAAGCAGACGGCCGCGATCATGGGTTTCAAGGATCCGGATCCGCAGCGCTTCCCGGTGCAGATCGCCTTCAATCTGATCCCGCACATCGACGATTTCATGGACAACGGTTACACCCGGGAAGAAATGAAGCTGGTCTGGGAGACGCAGAAGATCCTCGGCGACAAGAACATCCAGGTGAACCCCACTGCGGTGCGCGTGCCGGTGTTCTTCGGTCACTCCGAGGCCGTGCACATCGAGACGCGCAACAAGATCAGCGCCGATGAGGCGCGCGCCTTGCTGGAAAAGGCGCCGGGCGTGGTCGTGGTCGACGAGCGCAAGCCAGGCGGCTACCCGACGCCGGTGACCCACGCCTCGGGCAAGGATCCGGTGTTCGTGGGCCGCATCCGTGAGGACGTGTCGCATCCGCGCGGGCTGGATCTGTGGGTGGTTTCGGACAATATCCGCAAGGGCGCGGCGCTCAATGCGGTCCAATTAGCTGAGCTTGTGTTGAAAAATCGCGCGTAAACGGTTCTCATCACAGTAATTGTTCCCGTGGTTGCCGGCCCCCGCCGGCGCCCCGGGTCATTCATCTGGGGAGAAGCTTCAAGTGAAAACTCGGCATTTAACGCTACCGCTCGCCCTGTCCCTGGCCTTGGCGGCGCCCTCGCTGCAGGCGATGGGACTGGGCCAGCTGCAAGTCAAATCCGGCTTGAACCAGCCCCTGGTCGCCGAAATCCCGATTCTCTCGGCCACGCCCGCCGAACTCGAGCGCCTCGATGTGCGCCTGGCGTCGCCCGAGGCTTTCGCTCGCGTCGGCCTGGATCGCCCCGGCGACCTGACCGCGAATTTGCAATTCAGCATCGGCAAGAATGCCAAGGGCCAGCCGGTGATCCGGGTTTCGACCCCGGGCAAATTCCAGGAGCCCTTCCTGAGCTTCCTGATCGAGGCCGACTGGGGCAAGGGCGCGGTGACCCGTGAATACACGGCGCTGATCGACCCGCCCTATATCGCCCAGGCCGTGATTCGCCCGATGGCCGCACCGGTCGCTGTGGCTCCGGCTCCCGAACCGATGCCGGCCCCGCCGCCAGCGCCGGAGCCCGCGCCAACCCAGGCCGCGCCGGTCAGCGCGCCCGAACCCGTCGCAGTCGCTCCGGCTCCCGAGCCGATGCCTGCGTCGCCGCCTGTTTCCGAGCCTGCTCCGCAGCCCGTCGCCAGCGCGCCGCCTGAGCCGGCCCCGACGCCGGAGCCCGCGGCTCCGGAACCTGCACCCGCAGCTGCACCTGCACAACCGGGACAGGTCGGACCGATCGGCGCCGGCCAGACGCTGTGGTCGATCGCCAACCAGTCGCGTCCGGATGCGGGCGTGTCGGTCAACCAGATGATGCTGGCTTTGCTGCGCGCCAACCCCGAGGCTTTCGACCAGGACAACATCAACCGCCTCAAGAGTGGCTCGGTGCTGCGCATTCCGAGCCGTGAGGAAGTCACCACTCTTTCGCCCGAACAAGCGGCAACGCTGGTCCGCGAACAGGCCAGCGCCTGGCGCACACCGCGCCAGCCGGTACCGCAGCCTGCAGAAACCGCCGCCGAGCAGACACCCGCTCCTGCGCCCGAATCGGCACCAGCGCCTGCGGCTGCGCCGAGGCCGCCGCGCGTTGCCTCGCATCCGGCCGCCCGCTCGCACGCGTCGCGCCTGGAAATCGTTCCGCCCTCGGGCGCGGCCAGTGCCCGCGGTGCGCAGTCGGGCGCCGCTGCCGGCGCCGGCGGTACCGAGCTGCGTGCGCAGCTGAGCCAGGCCCGCGAAGACCTCGCCGCACGCACTGCGGAAGTGAAGGAATTGAAATCGCAGGTTGGCGATCTGGAAAAAATGAATGCTGATCGCCAGCACATGATCGATGTGCAGAACAGCGATCTGAAAGCGATGCAGGATCGCCTCAAGCAACTCGAGGATGCGCAGGCTGCCGCCTCAGGCGTGCCTGCGCCGTCGGCGAGCGCCGCGCTTGCGGCCTCGGCCTCGGTAGCGTTGCCGACGCCGGCAACCACTGCGGCTGCCACGCCGGCCGAAGTGAAGCCGGCGGAAACGAAGCCGGAAGCGGCAGCTGCTGCACCCGCCGCCGAAGCCGAGCCGATCTACATGAATCCGTATCTGTGGGCAGGCGGTGCCCTGATTTTGATCGGAGGCCTGGTGTTCGCCATGCGTCGCGGCAAGCGTGGCGAGCCGGAAGTGGTCGATGCCCCGCGTCGCATCTCCGACGACGACGCCCTGCGCGCCAGCCTGGCCCAGACCCGTGTCGGCAAGGCCGTGCCCGCCGATGCGCCAGCCCCGACGCCGTCGCCCGCCAAGGCGCCGGCTGCCAAAGAACCGACCCCGGCTGTCGATACCCAGCGCAACAGTCTCGAAGCTGCGGTGAAATCGCGGCCGCAGGATCTCGAAGCGCATCTGAGCCTGCTGCGTCTGTTCCATTCCCGCGGCAACTCCGCCGATTACGAAGCCGCCGCGCAGGCGATGCGCATGCAGGTGTCGAGCACGATGGATCCGCGCTGGCGCGAAGCCGTGGTCATGGGCGCAGCCCTGATGCCGGGGCACCCGCTGTTCAGTCAGGCCGGCTGGAATTCGACGCGCATGGATGCGGATGCACCAGCCGCCGCCGCACCTGCTCCTGCCTCACCCGCACCCGCACCCGCACCCGCACCCGCACCGGTCGTCGCTGCACCTGTCGTTGCTCCGCCGGTGGCGAAAAAGCCCGAGCCGACACCTGCGCCCGCACCGCCACCACCACCGACTCCCGCACCGGCACCAGTCGCAGCAACGAATTCGCTGGATTTCAGCGATGACGGCGGTGCCGCCGACGATTTCGCCGCATCCAGCGAAATCAGTTTCGAACACGACGCCGGCCGCGCCGATGCGGCGATGTCCTCGGCAATGGATCTGCATCGCAACGAGGCCGAGTTGATGGTCGAGGACGAAGCCGGCGCAACTCGCATCGAGTTGGCCAAGGCCTATCTCGACATCGGTGATCTCGAGGGTGCACGCAGCATGCTCGAGGAAGTCATGGCTGAAGGCAGCGTATCGGCGAAAGCCGCTGCCGCCCGCATCCTCAAGGAAATCGGTTGAGCCCGCGGGCTCGACCGCGAAAATCGCAAAGCGCAAGTAGGTAATCATGAAATCTGCAGTAGTCACCGGCATCACCGGTCAGGACGGCGCCTATCTGGCGCAGTTGCTCCTCGCCAAGGGCTATCGCGTGTACGGCACGTATCGCCGCACCAGCTCGGTCAATTTCTGGCGCATCGAGGAGCTCGGCATCCAGGACGACGCCAACCTGCACCTGATCGAGCACGACCTGCTCGATTTCGGCTCCAGTGTGCGTCTGCTCGAAACCAGCGAGGCAACCGAGGTTTACAACCTTGCCGCGCAGAGTTTCGTCGGTGTGTCCTTCGACCAGCCGATCGCCACCGCGCAGATCACCGGCATTGGCCCGCTGAATCTGCTCGAAGCGATCCGCCTGGTGAATCCGAAGATCCGCTTCTACCAGGCCTCGACTTCGGAAATGTTCGGCAAGGTCCAGGCCGTGCCGCAGATCGAGGAGACGCCGTTCTATCCGCGCAGCCCGTATGGCGTGGCCAAGTTGTACGCGCACTGGATCACGGTCAACTACCGCGAGTCCTACGACATCTTCGGCAGCAGCGGCATCCTGTTCAATCACGAATCGCCGCTGCGTGGTCGCGAGTTCGTCACGCGCAAGATCACCGATGCCGTCGCCAAGATCAAACTCGGCAAGCTCGACACGCTCGAGCTCGGCAACCTCGACGCCAAGCGCGACTGGGGTTACGCCAAGGATTACGTCGATGGCATGTGGCGGATGCTGCAGGCCGACCAGCCCGATACGTTCGTGCTGGCGACCAACCGCACCGAGACCGTGCGCGATTTCGTCACCATGGCGTTCCAGGGCGCGGGCATCGCGCTCGATTTCAAGGGCCAGGCCGAAGGCGAAACCGCCGTTTGCCGCGAAACCGGTCGTACGCTGGTGCGCATCAATCCGAAGTTCTACCGCCCCGCGGAAGTCGAATTGCTGATCGGCAATCCGGCCAAGGCCACCGCCAAGCTGGGCTGGAAGCCGACCACGACGCTGGAGCAGTTGTGCAAGATGATGGTCGACGCCGATATCACCAGGAATGAGCGTGGGTTCTCTTTCTGAGGTCAAAAGCGCGCCCGTCGCGCTGGTCACGGGCATCTGCGGTTTCACCGGTCGCTACCTGGCGCGCGAACTCGAAGACGCCGGCTATCGCGTTGTTGGTCTGACTCATCAGGCCAACAACGAAAGCAACTGGCTGACGGTCGATCTCACCGATCGTGCCGCCGCCGATGCCGCGATCGCCTCCGTGAAGCCCGACGTGGTCGTGCATCTGGCGGCGATCGCCTTCGTTGCGCACGGCGATGCCGATGCGATCTACCGCGTCAACGTGGTCGGCACGCGCAATCTGCTCGAGGCGTTGGCGAAATCCACGCACAAGCCGCGCGTCGTGGTGTTGGCGAGCAGTGCCAACATCTACGGCA